>VGWF01000020.1 GCA_016873715.1 Lentisphaerota bacterium
CCCACACTCTCTTCCCAAGGCATGGCATCCTCCGTTCTTCTCTTCTTGGCCTATCGTATAGGCCTACGGTTGATGCCGTGCCCCCTTCTTTGATGGAGAGCCAGGCTGTCACGCCTGCGCGGCCGGCGCCACGCGCCGGCCGCGCAGGCGGACCCGACCCCCCCTTGGACATCCTTCCCCGGATGCGTTACGGTGCGCCCGGCAAGCATCGGAGCAACCATGGGCTTTCGCGACCACGAGATCCTGATCCTCGACGGCGCCTGCGGGACCACCCTGCAGCGGATGGACATTCCCGCATCGGCCTGGCCGGGTCGCGAGGGCTGCAACGAGTGGCTCAACGTCACCGCGCCCGAGATCATCACCGAGATGCACCGGATGTTCCTCGACGCCGGCGCCATGGTTCTGGAAAGCAATACCTTTGGCGCCAGCTCGATCGTCCTCGCGGAGTATGACCTGCAGGATCGCGCCGCCGAGATCAACGCCGCCGCCGTGGCCAGCGCGAAGCGGGCGATCGCCGGCCGGCCGGGGCGCTACGTCGCGGGGTCCGTCGGCCCGACCACCAAGCTCGCCTCGCTCGGCCAGATCGCGGTCGAGACGCAGGCCGCCGCCTTCCGCGAGCAGATCCGCGCCCTCCTCGACGCCGGGGCCGACGCGCTGATCGTCGAAACGTGCCAGGACCTGCTGCAGGTGAAGACCGCGGTCGTCGCCGCCTTCGAGACCATGGAGGCCGTGGGGCGCGAGGTTCCGTTGATGGTGTCCGTCACGATCGAGCAGACCGGCACCATGCTCGTCGGAACCGACATCGGCGCCGTGTGCGCGACGCTGGAGCCCTTCCCGGTCTTCTCCCTCGGCCTCAACTGCGCGACCGGTCCGCAGGCGATGGAGTCGCACATCCGGTATCTCGCGCACAACTGGCCGCGCCGCGTGTCGTGCGTTCCCAACGCCGGAATGCCCGCGGTGGAGGACGGGAAGACCGTCTACCGGCTCGGCCCGCAGGAATTCGCCTCGCACCTGCGGCACTTCGTCGAACGCGACGGCGTCAGCGTGGTCGGCGGCTGCTGCGGGACGACCCCGGAGCACATCGCCTCCCTCGTCCGCGCCCTCGAGGGCGTGAAACCCGCCCGGCGATGACAGCCGGAACGTTCCGGCCCTACGCTCCCGCCGCCTTCTTGTCGCCGCCCGCCTTCGCCTTGTGGGCGTCGATGAACTCGCGGATGTGGGTCACGTAGGCCTCGGGGCCGCCGGGCTTGTACCCGGTCTTGCCGATGACCTCGCCGTCGGGGCTCATCACGAGAACGGTGGGGAACGCGCGGACCCCGTGCTTCTTCGCCAGCGCCTCGTTGCGCTCCTTGTCGATCTTGTCGAGTTCCTTCCGCCGTGGGAAGTCGACGATGGAGAGAACGAGATTGTCCTTCGCGTAGTCCTTGAAGGCCTGCTTGGAGAAGACCTCCTGGTCGAGCTTGATGCACCAGCCGCATCAGTCGGAGCCGCTGAAGTCCACCAGCAGGTACTTCCCGCTCTGCTTCGCCGTCTCCGCGGCCTTGTCGAAGTTGGCCTCCCAGCCTGACGCCGCGCCGGCCACCGTGGCCGACAGCGCGACCGCCACACCCATCAGTTTCGCGAACCGCTTCATGGTGGATCTCCTTTTCTCCGGCTTCCCGGACACGTCCCTTTAGGATACGCCGGAACGGCGCACGTTCAACCGCCGGACCGCCCCGCCGCCCCCCAGGCGGCGCATCGCCCGGTGACCGGCCGTGCGGGGACGGCCGGATTCGCCGCGCCTTGAAGTCGCCGGCGACGGCCTGTACTGTCCCGCCATACTCGAATCCGGAGCGGGAAACCACGATGACGATCGATCTTCGGCGGACGGCACGGGCGGCGGCGATCGCTACCCTCCTCGGAACGGCGGGCGGCGCGCCGGCGCAGGAGCCGCTGGTCGTGGCCGACACGGTCTACGGAGACATCCGGTCGGTGATCGTGTCCGGCAGCATCACCGGCACGCCTCCGGACTCCCCCGCGACGCGGGTCGATCCGAACACGACGACCTCCCCCTTCGCCGGGGTCGGCAGCGTCCGCGTGAACGTCGGGACGAACACCTACATCGGCACCGGGACCCCGCTGACGTCGACGCACATCCTGACGGCGGCCCACGTGCTGGACATCAACGGCGACGGCGCGCCGGACACGACCCCGGCGAACACGATCTTCTACCTGAACTACGGCGCCGCCCTTTCCCACGCCGTCACCGCGACCGCCGTGCACGTCCACCCGGACTTCACCGGCTTCAACAACCCGTACGTCAACGACGACATCGCGATCGTCGAGCTGGCCACCCCGCTCCCCGCCGCAATCCCGACCTACGACATCCTGCGCACCCCGCTCGGGACCACGACCCTGCTCACGCTCGTCGGCTACGGGCTGGCGGGCTACGGCGACGTGGGCTACACGGTCAACCCGAGCTTCTCGGTCAAGCGCGCCGGCACCAACAGCCTCGACGGGATCTGGAGCGTCGACGACGAGGGGGTCGGATCGGTGTTCGAGGTCTGGTACGCCGACTTCGACGCCCCGAACGGCTCCGTGGGCTTCGTCGGGGGGGCCTCGTACGGGAACGCCCTGGAGACGACGCTCGGCGGCGGGGATTCGGGCGGCCCCGGGTTCGCCTTCGTCGGCGGCGTCCCGGTCGTCTACACCGTGAACACGTTCACGTTCACCGGCACGACCAACGCCCCGCTGTTCGGATCGGGCGCGGCCGGCATGCACGTGGCCGCCTACTCGAACTGGATCGACGGCATCACGGGCATCCCCGAGCCGCACGTGGCGGGACTGGCGCTGTTCGGGCTGGCCGCATTGCGCGGCCTCCGGCGCCGCGGGCTTCGCCGCCGCTGACCGCCGTCGCCGGCGGTCAGGGCGCCTTCGCGGGCGCGACGGGGGCCGCCGCGGGCGCGGGGGCCGGGGGCGGCGCCGGCAGGCCGACGTTCACCGCGACCTTCGCCGCGCGCTTCTTCTGATCGATCGTCTTGAGCGCCGCCTCCGCCGCGCCCGACCACGGGCCCTCGGGATCGGCCGCGAGGATCTCCTCGTACGCCGCGCGCGCGTCCTCGTACTTCCCGAGCTGTTCGAGACAGCGGGCGCGCCCCAGCCGGGCCCCGGAGTCGACGAGCGTGCCGCTCTTGCGCGCCACCACGGCGTCGTAGGCCTTCAGCGCGTCCTCCACCCGGCCCAGCGCCTCGATGCACTGCGCCCGGTTGATCTCCGCCGCCTCCCGGAAGGCGTGCTCCGGATGCTTCGCGACGAAGTCCGCGTAGCGTTTCTCGGCCGCGTCGTACTTTCCGTTGTGGAAGTCGAGCCGGGCGAGCGCAAGGAGGGCGACCGGGGCGCTCGGGGTCTTGGCATGCTGCGCGACGAGCGCCTCGAGCTGCTCGGGGCGGCCGCTGCCGAGCATGCGCCCGGCGTCCTCGTCCGCCTGGCGCTTCTGCCCCCGGAAGTAGCTCGAGCCGGCCACGATCACGGCGGCCACGGCGGCGCCCAGGAGAAGCGGCCGGGCGTAGGTCCGCACCAGGTCCTGCCAGTCGGCCGGGAGGGTCTCGGCGGCCGGCGCCTCCGCTGCGTCGTTTTTCGGGTCCGTCACTGGGTCTGCCATGAGTGTGCCTCGCATCCGTGCTGAACCGCGCATAGTGGACGCCCCGGGCGCCGGATTCAAGCCTGCAATGGCGGCCCCGGGGGCGTTCTCCCTCGACCCATCAGGGGCCCCGCGCCGGGCCGCCCTTCCTGCCCTTCTTCGCGCCGCCCGGGCCGGGGGCCGGCTTGACCTGGGCGCGGACCGCCCATGCCTCCCATGCGGCGGCCATCTCGCGGGCCTTCTCCGGCATCGAGGCGGCGAGGTCGTTCAGCTCCGTGCGATCCTTCTTCAGGTCGTACAGCTCCCACGGGCCGTTCGCGCCCTGGCGGACGAGCTTCCAGTCGCCGGCGCGGATCGCGGCGTTGCCCTCGTGCTCCCAGTAGAGCGCCTCGCGCGCGATGGGCTTGTCGGCGAATGCGGGCGCGAGGCTGCGGCCCTCCATCGGCTGGATCACGCGGTCGCCGATCTTCGCCGGGTAGGCGGCGCGGCCGACGTCGGCCGCCGTCGCCATGATATCGACGAGGTGGCCCGGTTGGCGGCGGAGCCCGCCTTTCTCGGCGATACCGGCCGGCCAGTGCGCAATCAGCGGCGTTGCGATGCCGCCCTCGTGGTTGAAGTGCTTGTAGCGCCGGAACGGCGTGTTCTCGAGCACCGCCCAGGACTCGCCGCAGAACCAGTCGGACTCCGCCTTCGTGGGGTCGCCGTTCGTCCGGCCGTTCGGACCCGCCTCGGCGTTGCCGCCGTTGTCGCTCAGGAAGAGGATCAGGGTGTTGTCGAGCAGGCCGCGCGACTTCAGGCCGTCGACGAACGTGCCCATCGCGCGGTCCATGCGCCAGACGACCGCCGCGTACACGGCCATGATGCGGTCGAACCGGTCCTTCTCGTCCGCGGAGAGGCTGTCCCACGCCTTCACCGCGTCCGGTCGCGGCGACAGCTGCCAGGCTTTGTCGACGAGCCCCATCTCGATCTGCCGCCGGTGGCGTTCCTCGCGCAGCCGGTCCCACCCGGCCTTGTACGTCCCGCGGAACCGGGCGATGTCGGCCTCGTCGGCCTGGAGCGGGAAGTGCGGCGCGTTGTGGGCGAGGTAGAGGAAGAACGGCTTCTTCGCCGCGACGGCCTCGTCGACGAACCGCAGTCCGAACCCGGCCCAGAGATCGCTCGAGTACCAGTTCGCCGGCAGCTCGGCGGCCCCGCGCGGCAGCTCCTTCCCGTTCAGGAAGAGCGTCGCCTTCGGCGACCCGGGACGGTAGAACCCGCCGGCGGCGGCGTTGAGGCTGCGGTCGAAGCCCCGTTCCCACGGCACGACGCCGAGGTTCTGGCCGACGTGCCACTTGCCGACCATCGCGGTGAAGTAGCCGGCGGGGCGCAGCACCTCGGCCATCGTCACGCACCGGTCGTTGAGCCGGCCCTGGTAGCCCGGCTGGCCGCGGTCGTCGGTCATGTGGCCGACCCCGGCCTGGTGGGGGTAGAGGCCGGTCAGCAGCGAGGCCCGCGTCGGGCAGCAGCGGCCCGCGTTGTAGAACTGCGTGAACCGGAGCCCGTTCGCGGCGAGCGCGTCAAGGTTGGGCGTCTCGATCTCGCCGCCGTAGCAGCCAAGGTCGGCGAAGCCCATGTCGTCGACGAGCACCACCGCGATGTTCGGCCGCTCCGGCTCCGCCGCGCACGCGGCGACCGCGCCGAACCCGATCGCCACGGCCAGACCCAGGAACCTCTTCATCGAAGACCTCCGGACGTTCGCCGCATGATGGCGCATCCACCGCGCCGCCGCCACGGGAAAACGCGGACGGCGCCGGATGCGCGCTGTCCGGCGCCCGGCGATCGGTGGTAGGATGGCGCCGGAGATCCACGCCATGGACTGCAAGAAAGACGCCAACCGGCGACGCTGCACCTGCACGTACGAGCCCTGCTCCCGGAAGGGCTCCTGCTGCGACTGCCTGGGCTATCACCTGGCCGCCCGCGAACTTCCGGCGTGCTGCTTCCCCGCCGGCGTCGAGCGCACGTTCGACCGCAGTTTCGAGCGCTTTGCCCAGCTCGTGCAAGCCGGCGGCGTGTGAGCGGAGAACCGCCCAGCCTGCCGGACGCCGGACGGTGGATTCTCGTCGACCGGCCGCCCTGGCCCGAGCTCCTGCGCGCGCACCTTCCGGGCGCCGCGGTGGCCGGCGGCGTGCTGCTCGCGGCGCGGGTCTACCCGTTCCGCGAGCACCCCGTCATCACCTGCCAGTTCCGCAAGTGGACCGGCCATCCGTGCCCCGGCTGCGGCTACACGCGCGCCTTCCAGTCGATCGCGCGCGGCCGCGCCGCGAACGCGGTGCGCGACGCACCCGCCTCCCCGCTGCTGTTCGCGGGCGTCGCCCTGGTGCTGGCCTGGAACCTCGCGGGGCTCGTGCTGCGGCGCCGCCTGCGCCCCGGCCCGCGGCTGACCCCGGACCGGCGGACATGGCGCGCGCTGATCGCCGCGGGCGTGGCGGCCCTTCTGGCAAACTGGGCCTGGCGCCTCGCCCACGGGCTGCAGTAGGTCCCCGCCCGGCGGGCTTGCCGCGGAATCGCGGCGCGCATAGTCTTGCCCCGCCGCCGGGGGCCCGTAGCTCAGTTGGTCAGAGCTGGAGACTCATAATCTCTAGGTCGCAGGTTCGAGCCCTGCCGGGCCCACCAGCCCCGCCCGGCACGGAACCGCGGGCGGACGATGGGGCCCTCCATGGCGCCGCCGGAACGCGGGTCGTCCAAGTCCAGGGCAGACGCATCTTGTTCCCGTCGAAACCGAGCCGTGTGCTCGGGATCCTCAGGATTCCCCTTCCATCGCCGGGAAAGGGAGATCCCAGCCGAACGATCCTTGAATCAAGGCGAAGGCGATGCCGCGGCGCGCACCGGGTGGCCCCGAGCCCGCGAGGGGCCCGGCCGGGAACGCGGCAGACCGCCCCGGATGCAAGGCGACGAAGGGGGCGCTGGACTCGTGTCCGCGCCCCCTTCGGCAACGCCGCAGGCGGGGCGGGATCCCGCGCGATCCGGCCGGCCTGGTGCGCGTCGCACCCCCGCAACCGCAAGGGCTCCTGCGTCCACCAGCCACTCCGCGCCCCGCCGACCGAAAGGTGCCACGACCTCGAGGAAGATGCGTATGCCTTGCGGCCAGGCCCCGTCGAGGTTGATTGGCGCATCGAAGTAACCGATACTGTCCCGCTATGCGCATCAGGACCATCCGATGGAACCGTACGGCCCCGGCGGGCATCCTGGCCTTCACCGCGGCCCTGGCGGCGGGCGTCCTCGGACTGGCCGCCCCCGAACGCAACGGCGGCGCCAAGGCGGAGTCGGACGCCGAGATCCTCGCCTCGGGCCAGAAGGCCGCCCGCATCCTCGGCCTCATGCTGCCCCGCGCCCACCTCCACCACCGCGACCTCGACGACACGATGGCCGCGCGCGCGCTGGACCTCTACCTCGACTCGATCGATTTCGACCGGACCTTCTTCACGGCCGTCGATGCCGACGAGTTCCGCCGCGATGCCGAGCGCCTCGACGACATGCTGAAGGACGGCGACCTCTCCTTCGCGTTCCGCGTCAACGACCGCTTCCTCGTGAACGTCAGCAATCGCATGGACTTCGTCGAGACGCTGCTGAAGAAGGGCTTCGACGTCAAGGACCGCGAGGTCTACCCGTGGAAGCGCAAGGACGCCCCCCGCGCCGCGAACGCGGAGGCCTGGGACGACCTCTGGCGCCGCAAGATCAAGAACGAGTACGTCGCGCGCCTCGTCGCCGTCGAGATCGCGAAGGCCGAGGCGACCAACGCTCCGGCCGCCAAGGCCGCGGGCGGCGGCGCGACGAATGCGCCGGCGGCGAAGCCGGACGGGGCGGCCGCGGAGGATCCGAAGAAGGGGAAGGATCTCGAGAAGACCATCGTCCAGTCCGACGGCGACCGGAAGGATCTGCACCTCTCGCCCGAGGACTTCATCCGGAAACGCTACAAGCAGTTCCGGATGGTCCTCGAGGACAGCGACGAGGAAACCGTCATCGACCGGTTCCTGTCGGCCTTCACGCAGGCCTACGATCCCCACTCCGAGTACATGACCGCGGCGCGCACCGAGGACTTCGACATCAGCATGCGGCTCTCCCTCGTCGGCATCGGGGCCCAGCTCAGCAGCGAGGACGGCGCCGCCAAGATCGAGCGCCTCATCCCCGGCGGCCCGGCCGAGCGCGACGGCACGCTCAAGGTCGGCGACAAGATCATCGCCGTCGGCCAGGGCGACGAGGAAACGGTCGACACGCTGCACTGGCCGCTTTACAGGGTCGTCCGCCTCATCCGCGGCGAGAAGAACACGAAGGTCACCCTCGTCTACTGGCCGGCCTCCGACGTGTCCGGCGGGACGGAGAAGACCGTCCGCCTCGTCCGCCAGGAGGTGAAGCTCGAGGAGCAGGCCGCCAAGAGCAAGGTCCTCGAGACGGACGGCGACGGCGGCCGCAAGCTCAAGCTCGGCGTCGTGACCCTCCCGGAGTTCTACTCCGACTTCAAGGCGAAGGGCGGGGAGCCGCGCCGCAGCGCGACCGACGTCCGGAACCTCCTCGAGGAGCTCAAGAAGGCGGGCGTCGACGGCATCGCCCTCGACCTGCGCAACAACGGCGGCGGTTCGCTGCCGGACGCGATCGAGATCGCCGGCCTGTTCGTGAAGAGCGGTCCCATCGTTCAGGTGCGCGACTCGCGCAATGTCCAGGTCCTCAGCGACCCCGATCCCGAGCAGGTCTACGACGGGCCGCTCGTCGTGCTCGTCAGCCGCATGAGCGCGTCGGCCTCGGAGATCGTCAGCGCCGCCCTCCAGGACTACGGCCGCGCCATCGTCATCGGCGACCGCAAGACCCACGGCAAGGGCACCGTGCAGACGCTTCTCCCGCTGGACGGCCGCAACGACCGCCTCGGCTCGTTCAAGGTCACCACCGCCAGCTTCTACCGCATCGCCGGCGGTTCGACCCAGATGAAGGGCGTCGCCTCCGACATCGTCGTGCCCTCCTTCTTCGACGCGATGGAGCTCGGCGAGGAGTTCCTTCCGCACGCGCTCGCGTGGACGGTGATCGACCCGGCCTTCTACGCGGTCCTCGTCGACCAGGTGCCCCCGCTGGACCTGCTCCGGGAACGGTCGGAGAAGCGGCGCGCCGACAGCCCGTCGTTCCGCGTCCGGAACGAGCTCGTCGAACGGCTGGGCGCCCGCATGAACGCGGAGACGATCCCGCTCAACATCGACGAGCGCATCGAAAGCGCCCGGGCCGACAAGGAGCTCGACGACGCCCAGCGCGCGGGCATGCCGGCCGCCGCGGCGGGCGACGACGGCAAGGACGACGCAAAGGACCTCGTCCTGCGCGAGGCCCTCGAGGTTCTCGGCGATGTCGTCCGCTGGCGCGAGGCCGGCCAGTCCGGCCGGGCCGTCGCGAGCCAGGCCCCCCAATGACCGTCCCGGCCCCCACCGCCGTCCTGCTGGCGTCCTGCCCCGACCGCAAGGGCATCGTCGCCGCCGTCACCCGCTTCATCGCCGACCGCCACGGCAACGTCGTCGATCTCGAGCAGCACGTCGCCCGCGACGAGGCCGTCTTCTTCATGCGCCTCGAGTTCGAACTGCAGGGCTTCGCCGTCCCGCCGGAGGCCTTCGCGGAGGCCTTCGCCCCGGTCGCGCGGGACTTCTCCATGACGTGGGATCTCCGCCCCTCCGCGCGCCGGCAGCGGATGGCCCTTTTCGTCACGCGCGAGGCCCACTGCGTCTACGACATCCTCGGCCGCCACCAGTCCGGCGAGTGGGAGGTCGACATCCCGCTCGTCGTCGCCAACAACGACGCCCTCCGGCCCGTGGCCGAACGGTTCGGCATCCCGTTCCATGTCTTCCCCATCACCGCCGAGACCAAGGCCGCCCAGGAGGCGCGCGAGCTCGATCTGCTTCGGTCGAACGGCGTCGACTTCATCGTTCTCGCCCGCTACATGCAGATCGTCAGCGCCGACTTCATCGGCCACTTCCCGAACCGCATCATCAACATCCACCACTCGTTCCTGCCCGCCTTCGCGGGCGCGAAGCCCTATCACGCCGCCCACGAGCGCGGCGTGAAGATCATCGGGGCGACGAGCCACTACGTGACCGCCGAACTGGACCGCGGACCGATCCTCGAACAGGACGTCATCCGCGTGTCGCACAAGGACTCGGTCGGGGACATGATCCGCAAGGGCCGCGACAACGAGAAGGTCGTCCTGGCCCGCGCCATCCGCGCCCACCTCGACCACCGCATCCTCGTCCACGGCAACCGCACCGTCGTGTTCGGGTGACCCCCGCCGGACGGGGCCGGGGTTTCCGGCTCTGCGTCCCGGGTTTCAGGTTCCGGGCGTGCCGTCCAACCCCGGGCCGGGCGCGCCCTCGGGAACGCCGTCACCTCGCCGGGGTGCGACACCGGGACGGCGTGGCCCGGCCTATTTCGGCTTGCCCTTCGCGAGCACCGCCTGCGCGTGGCGGGCGTAGTGGCCGTGGAGGTCGGCCGCGTAGGCCTTGAGGATCGACTCGCCCAGGCCCTCGTGGTCGCCGCAGCGGTAGAGCGCGCGCGCCAGGCCGATCTCGCGCAGCGCGTCGCGGCGGACCTGCGTGTCGACTCCTCCGGCGAACTTCTTCGCCTTCGCATCGCCGATGCGGGCCAGCGCGTGGCCGCACATGCCCGGCTTCTTCAGCACCTCGGCGAGGACCGGCGCGGCCTTCGGATCGCCCAGGGCCTCGAGCGCGAGGGCGACCGCCCGGTGGTGCGAGAAGACAACCGAGCCGTCGAGCATGTCCGCCTTCTCCAACAGCGGGTCGAGGGCGGCGGGCGAGCGCGTGCGGCCGAGCGCGACCATCATCGAGTCGGTCGGCGTCAGGTTCGGGCCGAACTGGCCCATCGCCTTGAAATCCCAGCCGCCGGAGAGATCGCCCTGGCGCACGGCGGCAGCGAGCACCTCCGCGCCGGCGGGGTCGCCGAGCATGCCGAGGGTCTGCGCGTAGACGAGTTTCGCGGCGCCGTCCGTCGCCTTCGCCAGCGCGGCGCGCAGCTTCGGGATCGCCGCGTTGGTGTGCGCGATGACGATCTCGAGGCCGGCCCAGTCCTCCGGCAGCGCGTTGACGGCCCACTGGACCCGGTCGTCCGGCAGCGGCAGGTTGTCCTCGTCGGTCAGCACGCGCTCGGGGACGATGCCCTTCTCGACCGCGTGCTGCTGGAGCGCGCGGATGTCGATCGCGCGCGAGGCGAGGTTCTTCTTCGCCATCCACGCGGCGGCGACGCCCGCGGCGTAGCCGTGGTTCTGGATGTCCGGCTGCATGCGGAGGATCGGCACGGAGTCGCGGTGCGTGCTGATGCCCAGCCCGATCACGAGCAGGCGGTCGATCCCGCGCGGCAGCAGGGCGCGGTACGGCACGTTGACGGTCATGCTGCTCTTGTCCGGCGGCCGCAGCGAGAAGATCGGATGGATCGTGTACCCATGGCTGTCGAAATTGCTCTGCGCGAGCGCGATCGTGTCGGGCCACGTGCGGCCGAGGAACATGTCGGTGGGCGTGAGGATCACGTCGCCGATGATCCGCCGCCGCTCGCGCGTGTCGATCAGGCGGCCCTGGTCGTAGGCGTTGGCGAAGAGCTCGCGTCCGACGACGAACGCGCGCCAGATGTCGAAGATGTCCGTCTCGTCGACGAACGTGTAGTCGGTGTTGATGTACTGCCGCGAGAGGCTGCGGGGCGGCAGGCCCGTGCCCTGGACGGCGATTTCGGCCTCGTCGGTGTAGGTGCATTCCGCGCCCGCCGCCGCGGCGACGTCGGAGTTCCCGGTGCCGTCGATGACCGCCTTCGCGCGCACGACGACCCGCCCGTGCGGCGTCGCGACCACCACGCCGCGCACCACGCCCTTCTCGACCAGCGCGCCGCAGCCGACCGCGCCGAACCAGATGTCGCCGCCCGCCTTGCGGATCTCGCGGCGCAGCCACTCGCTCTTGTGCTCGACGTTCCACTTGTGCCCGGGGCCGTTCGTGACCCCGCCGATCGCCATGACGCCCTTGTCGATCTCCGCGCAGAAGCCCAGCCGGTAACCGTGGTAGTAGGTCGCGATCTGGCCCCAGGTGCCGACGCCGCCGAGGCCGTGGATCGACTCGATCACCAGCGTCCGCGCGCCCTGCCTCGCCGCGCCGATCCCCGCCGGCGCTCCGCCCGTGCCGCCGCCGACCACGACCACGTCGACCTCCGCCTCCACCGGCAGCCCGCGCTCCGCCTCCTTCACCACCGGCAGGCCGGCCAGCCGCGGATTGGCCGCCAGCGGCTGGTCCGAGACCTCCGGCCCGCCCGCGGGGGCCGGAGCCGCGGCGACGACCGAGGCCGCCGTGACCGCGGGCAGCGCCTTCGCCTCCCCTGCCACCTCGCGGCCCACTCGCGCGCCGAGTTCGAGGAACTCGTGCGGACGCAGCATCGCCGCCGCCGCCTCGCGTGAAACCTCCGCGCAGCCGCCGAGCACCCACAGGCGGTCGACGCCCTTCGGCCGCAGCGCGGCGAGCGACGCCTTCTCCGCGCCCGGCCACGCGCCGGTCACGGCCCCGCGGGACGCCATCGGGTCGGGCGGCACCAGGAAGAGCGTGTCGGAGGAATCCCTCAGGTCCTGCGTCCATGTCCCGTCGCGGGCAATCTGCTCGGCCTCGGCGAACGAGGCGAACGAGCCGTCCTTCATCGGGATCGCCAGGTCGTACTCGATGACCGGCACGCGCCGGCCCTCCTCGTCGCGGACCACCGGCCGCACCGCCCGCGCCACCGGCGTCACGCCGGGCTTCGTCACCGGCTCGCCGCCGATCACCGCGCGGCGGAAGACGTGGGTCCCCGCGGGAAACGGGGCGAACGCGGCGCCCGCCATGCGCGCGACCGTCGCGCGCGGCGTCGCGTCGATCACCGCCTTGGCGCGGACCGCCTGCCGCCCGGACCGGTTGGCGATCACGACGCCCGCGAGGTCGCCCTTCGCGTCACGCAGCACGTCGACGACATGACAGTGGAGAAGGAACGGCACGCCGGCGTGGATGAGAACCTCGTCGAGCGTCTTCTTCACGTGCAGCGGCCGCGCCACCGCCGGCGCGACGGCGGACGGCGCGGCGCCGGGTTCGGGCACGCCCTCGACGACCAGCTCTGCGAGGAGGATGCGGGGGACGTCCTTCCCGGGACGCACCGCGAAGCGCACGTAGCGCGTCTCGACGGCCAGGTCCGCGCCGATGTCGACCGTCGAGTCCTCGCGGCCCGAGCCGGGGTCGGGATTCTCGGCGACCACGGGCTCGGACCACGTCTTTCCGTCGTCGCTGACGGAGATGCCCACCGCCCCGACGACGAACTCGCGCGGCCGCTGGTAGGCCTTCACCGACGCGCGCGCGATCTTCGTCCGGGCCCCGAGGTCGGCGACCAGCGTCACGCGGTCGTCGTACTGAACGCTGTCCCGCGTCGCGTCCTCCATCTTCCCGTCGGTCAGGCGCGACGGCGGCTGGGTGTCGGCGTGCTTCGGGCTCGCCTTGAGATCCGCCGTGTAGGTCAGCGGCAGCCCCTTCCCCTCCGGCCGCTGCGGCTCGCCCGCGAACAGCGCCTTCGCCAGCTCGCCGCGCGGCGCCTCGCCCGGCTCGAGCCACAGGCGGTAGGTGGCGCAGAGATCGTCTCCAAGGAACGGATGCGGCGTCGCGAGGAAGACCTTCGCGCCGGTCTTCGCGGCCTCGGCCGCAGCGGCGACGCCCGCCGAGGCCCCGCCCACGACGACGACGTCGACGTCGTGGATCACCGGCAGGTCGCGGGCCGGCGAGCGGACAAGCTCCGCGGCCGGCGCGGACAGGGCGGCGGCGAGAAGGGAGGCGATGGCGGCGGACCGGATCGATGTCGTCATGATGCACCTCATGCTGCGAAGCGCCATGATGAACGCCCGGAAGGCCGCGGGCAAGCGCGGACAACAAGAAGACGCAAAGAGAAGTCCGCGGAGCCGAGGCGCGGTCCCGCCGGGCTCGTCTGCGGGACTCCGCTCCTAGCGGTCCCGCCGGGCTCGTCTGCGGGACTCCGCTCCTAGCGGTCCCGCCGGGCTCATCGGCGGTCCCGCCGGGCTTGTCCCGGCGGGGAGCCAAAACGACCCGCGCGCGGGGTCAGGTTGACGATCGGCCGGAGCGCAGCGCAAAGGCGAGGAGCCCGCCTCCGAGCGCGAGGCCCCCGAGGATGAAGCCGATCTGCAGAACGCTTGAGATCGCCGCGTACCCCTGGTGCGGCAGCTTCTGGCTCATCAGCGCGGCCAGGGCGGCGGTGGAGGCCAGTCCCAGCACGGTCGTCAACCCCGCCCCCACGGCCATGACCACCGCCTCCGGCCGGCGGGTCCGCACGGCCAGGACGACGCAGCCGGACAGCGTGACCAGGTGGATCAGCAGGTGGATGACGCCCGGCAGAACCGCGGTCAGGAACGGCGCGTTCATGAAGACGGGGGGATGGGCCGCGGCGCCGGCGGAACGGCCGCCGGCGCCGCGCCTCATCCCCGGGTTGTCAGAACGCCCAGGCGGCCTTCACGCCGCCGATGAACCACGAATCGTCGCCGAAGATGAGCTCGGCGGACGACTGCACCGGGTCCTCGATCAGCGCCGTGTACTGGCCGAGCAGCGACAGCGTGACCTTCTCGGTGACCTGCCACGCAAGTTCCGCGGAGACGTTGAGGTCGTTGAACGCGTCCTGCTCGGCGCCGTCGTACACCTCGCCCTCCGCGACCACGTCGGTCGCATCGAAGAAGAAGGCGTTGTAGTCCTTCAGCCCGTATCCGACGTTCGCCGCCAGGCCGAGGCTCACCGTCTCCGAAAGGCCGAACGACTTCTCCAGCCCGAAGGAGAAGTAGAAGTCGTCGATCTCGAGGAACTCGTAGTACGCCGTCGCGAAGGGCGAGGGCAGCGCCGCGGCCCACGAGTCGCCGGCCTTCGACGGATCGAGCGAGAGCTTCAGGTAGCAGTCCGCCGTGGTCCCCGCCGCGCTCGCCGGCTCGGCGATCACGTAGGTGGCGGCGCCGATCTCGGCCTGCAGCACGCCCTCGAGCGGCAGCCCGTAGTAGATCGTGAAGTCGATCTCGCCCGGGTAGCCCTGCGTGCTGTTCTCCGGCGTCGAATTGACGTCGGTGAGGTCCATGTTCATCCACGCATTGAACCCGAGCCCGAAGTCGGTCGAGACGCCCAGCGAGGGCTGCAGGACGGCATCGTCCGTGTAGACCTGACCGCGCCAGATGTACTTCGACCACACGCTTGCCTCGAAGGTCGCCTCGGCCGCCTGCGCGACCGCCGCGCCCGCCAGCATCGCCCCGATGACCGCCGCCGTCCGACCGCCGGATTTCCGATTCATGGCCTCTCCCCGTGTTGTGCCCCGCCCCTGCGGACCTCCCGGACCGATCCCGTCGGTCCGGCACACCGTCCGCCCGGACGGAACTCCTCCCTCTTCACTCTCCCGAACCCCGGTCCCCGCTCCGCCTACACCAGCGCCCACGGCCCTCGGTACGCGCGGGACATCATGCGCGCCGCCTGCAGGTCGCCCTCGAAGGCCTCCTTCGCCGGGTTCCACTTCAGCGGCCGGCGGAGCTGCATCGCGATGTTGCCGAGGTTGCAGACGGTGGTCGTGCGGTGCCCGATGGCCAGGTCCGCGACCGGCTTCGCGCGGCTGCGGATGCAGTCGAGGAAGTTCGCCATGTGCGCGTTGCCGCTGTCGCCGCCCTTGCCCGCGCCGCCGTCGATCGCCAGCAGCGCCTCGTCGCTGGCCTTGAGCTTGGACCGCGAGACATCGATCCAGCCCTTCGTGCCGAAGAACTTCACGTTGCCGTCGTAGACGCCGTCGGTGCGCGTGCGGACGCGCAGCCGGACGCCGCTCGCGTAGGTCGCCGTGAAGTCGACGCGCGTCGGAGCCGTGAAGAGGCCGGAGCCGGGGAACTCGCCGAAGCCCTCGACGCCGACCGGGCCGGACTCGTCCATGCCGAGCGCCCACTGGGCGATGTCGACGTAGTGCGCGCCCCAGTTGGTCGTCTGCCCGCCCGCGTAGTCCATGATGTAACGGAACTGGTAGTGCGTCCGCTGCGACGTGTACGGCGCCCACGGCGCGGGGCCGAGCCAGAAGTCGTAGTCGAGCCCCTCGGGCACGGGCACGGGCGCCCAGGTGGCGCCGACGTGCTTGTTGTTCGCCGGGATCAGGATGTCGATGTGGTCGATCGTCCCGAGATGGCCCTTCGCGATGATGCCGGCGACGTAGCGGAAGGAGGCGTCGGACCGCTGCATCGTGCCGGTCTGGCCGACGCGGCCGTGCTTGCGCAGCTCGGCGACGAGGACCTGGCCCTCGCGGATGCTGTGGGTCAGCGGCTTCTCGACGAACACGTCCTTGCCGTTGCGGATCGCGTCGAGCGCCGGCAGCACGTGCCAGTGGTCGGGCGTCGACACGACGATCGCGTCGAGGTCCTTCCGCCGCGTGATCTCGCGGAAGTCGCCGACCGCCGCGCAGCCGGTGTCGCCCTGGCCCGCGTCGACCTTCTTCGCCGCCTTCGCCGCGACGATGCGGTCGACGTCGCAGACCGCGACGATGCGCGCGCCCTTGTCGCGCAGCTTGAGGACCCGCTCGATGTTGCCCATCCCCATGCCGCCGACGCCGACGAAGCCGAACGCAACCTGCTTCGAGGGGGCGTCCGCGCCGAGCACGCGGGAGGGGATGATCTGCGCGGCCGCGACGGCCGCCGCGGCGGCCGAGGAGGACTTGAGGAAGCTCCGACGGGAAACCGGGTTCATGCCGCACCTCCGCCCAGGATCTTGAAGGCCGCGCGCGCGGCGATCGTTCCGGCCAGCCCGTCGCGGGCGGGGCCGGAGAGTTTCGAAAGGGCCGCCTGGAGCGCCGCGTCGACCTCGGCGCCCGGGATGTTCTCCAGCGCGTACCGGGCCACGTCGCTCGTCTTCGCGTTCTCCAGCAGCGGCGCGAGGGCCGGGACGGCGGCCGCGGAGCCGATCACGGACAGCATGCGGCAGGCGAAATCGCGCGCGGCGGCCGTGCAGCCGGCGTCCGCGAGGATGGCCAGCACCTTCTTCTCGAGGGCGGGATACTGGGCGGGATCGGCGTCGAAGATCAGCGTCTGGAGACCGGAGGCGAGCGTGCGGTCGCCGCCGAACTCCATCTTCGCGACTTCCTTCCACGGATCCGGCGACTTCTTGAACTCGTCCATCCGCTTGTCCACGTCGGCGTTCTTGAGCGGATCGCTCGACGCCCGCTTGTCCTGCGCCTGCGCGGCCACCGCGGCGATCCCCGCCGCCGCCAGCGTCAGGCCGGCCGTTGCTCGTTCGTTCATCCGGATGTCTCCCGAGGTTTCAGTATTAGGTTTCAGGAAGGAGGAGTTTGAAGCTGAAGACGCGCCTTATGAACTCCGCTCTTGGCTCTCCGCTCTCCGCTCTTGGCTCTCCGCTACTTCAGCGCGCGGATCTTGAGGTTCCGGTACGCCACTTCGTCGTTGTGATCCTGCAGCAGCAGGTGGCCGTCGGGCCATTCGCCGAAGCCGGCGATCTTGGAGAACTTGCTCTTGGCGACCTCGGCGCGGAAGGCGTCGGAGCCGCGCTCGTAGTCCACGACCTTGGCGCCGTTGAGCCAGTGCTCGACGTGCTTGCCCTTCACGACGACGCGCGCGGAGTTCCACTCGCCGATCGGGTTGACCTTCTTGTCCTTCGCTGCCGGCAGGATGTCGTAGAGCGAGCCGACGGTGCGGTTGCCGTCGCGGCCGAGCTTCGCGTCGGGGTGGTTGTCGTCGTCGAGCACCTGGAACTCGCAGCCGACGCCATGGCCGCCCTGCGCGCGGGTCGGGTCGATGAAGTACTTCAGCCCGCTGTTCGCGCCCTTCGTCAGCCGGAACTCGAAGCAGAGCTCGAAGTCGGCGAAGCGGTCCTTCGTGATGATGTCGCCGGATTTCGCGGCCTTGCCGATGGTCAGCGTGCCGTCGACCGCTTTCCACCCCGCGCCGATCTCGGGCTTCGCGAGACCCTTCCACGCGTCGAGGCTCTTGCCGTCGAACAGCAGCTTCCAGCCGTCCGCCATTTCCTGCGAGGTCAGCGTGTTGGACTCCGCCGCCCCCGCGACGCACGCGACGAGAACCGCACCCGCCATCCACCCGGCCATCCGCTTCATCATGCGATCTCCCCGGCAGCCGGACGCGCCGGCGCCCGGACAAGCCGTGGCGATCCTAGCACGCCCGCCGCGCGCGGATAAACCCCGAATCGCGGGGCGGACGCGGACTCAACATCCAACATCCAACAGCCAACGCCCAACAACCAACATCCAACTCCGCTCCGAGTTCTCCGCGCTTGGCTCCGGTCCGACACTCGTCACCCGCCACTTGCCACTGTCGCCCCCGCCCCTCGTCCCTCGTCCCTCGCCCCTCGTCCCTCGCCCCTCTCCGTCGATTGACGGATCCTGTTCTCGTGGTAGACTTCGAGTCAGACCAGATCTGGTCTGGTCTGTGATTGGAGTGGCTGAAATGATCGTGAACACCGTGACGGAAGCTAAGGCTCATCTGTCTGAACTGCTTGATCTTGTGAGTCGTGGGGAGGAGGTCATCCTGAGCCGTGCCAGGAAGCCTGTGGCCGTCCTTCAGCCCTATCGTCGGTCCGGACGGCCGCGTCAGCCGGGTGGTCTGCGGGGACAGATACGGATTTCCCCCGACTTCGACTCCCTGCCGCCGGAGATCGCGGAGGCCTTCGGAGCAAAGGCGGATGGAGGCGCGACGCCGTGAACCTCCTTCTCGATACCCATGTCGTCCTTTGGTGGCTGGCGGACGCCCCGGAACTGGGCGCCGGGGCGCGCGACGCGATTGCCGACCGGGCCAACATCGTTCACGTCAGTGCCGCCACCGCATGGGAGATCGTTGTGAAGCGCGCCCTGGGAAAACTGGAGATCCCGGACCGATGGGAGCAGGCCCTGGCGGAAGAGCCGTTCTCGCAACTGGCCGTTTCCTGGCGCCATGCGTTGCAGGTCGGGAAGCTCCCGGATGTCCACCGCGACCCCTTTGACCGGCTGCTCGTCGCCCAGGCGATCGTCGAAGGCCTGACGCTGGTCACCCGCGACGAAGTCCTCAACCGCTACGGCATCGCCACACTGAAGGCGTAGCCACGCGTTCTCCGTCCCCACCCCTACCCGGTCCGGCACTCGTCACCCGCAACTTGCCACTGTCGCCCCCCGCCCCTGATCCTCACTCCGCCAGCGCCGCGAGCGTGTCGTAGGGGTAGATGGACGATGTGTGGCCGTCGGACCAGTGGATCGCGACGGCGTAGTTGCCCATCGGCTCGATGTGCGTCGGCTCGACGGCTTCGGGCACCGTGGCGGGGTCGAGCTTCTTCTCGCCCGTCCGTTCGTCGACGCACAGCGCGCAGGAGCAGGCGCGGCGAAGCAGGGCGGGCGACACGACCGACGCTGCGCCGTCCGTCGGCGCGACGACGATCCCGCGACCCGGCTCCCAACTCACCGCGGGCGGAGCGCCGGCGCCGTGGCGCAGGCGGCTGACCTCTCGCACGACCGCCGCGCCGAGCTCGCGGAACGCCGCGGCGGCCGGCCCCTCCGGCTCGGCCAGCACGACTGGGCGTCCGCCGTCGCTCCACGTGGAGATCTCCTCGCGGATCGGAAGGTCGACCGCCGTGCGGATGCCGAACTGGTTCACCAGCCGCTCGCGCGCACCGGCGCCGAAGGGGCGGTGGCGCGTGCCGCAGCCGGGGCAGTCGTACCAGCTCATGTTCTCGACGACGGCGACGACCGGCACCCTGAGCTTGTCGAACATCTGGATGCCCTTGACGACGTCGACGAAGCTGAGCTTCTGCGGCGTGGTGACGATCACGGCGGCGGAAACCGGCACTCGCTGCATCAGCGTGAGCTGGATGTCGCCCGTGCCCGGCGGCATGTCGACGACGAGGTGGTCCAGCTCGCCCCACTCGGTCTGCGTGAGAAGCTGGTCGAGGACCTGGCTGACCATCGGGCCGCGCATGATCGCCGGGCCGCCCTGCGGTGCGGCGAAGCCGAAGGACATCAGCTTCACGCCCTCGTAGACCAGGGGTTGGATGCGGTTGCCGCGCGCGTAGACCTCGGTCTCCGCCGGCGAGACCATTGTCGGCAGGCTCGGGCCGAAGATGTCGGCGTCGAAGAGCCCGACGCGCGACCCGAGGCCCGCGAGGGTGTAGGCAAGGTTGACCGCGACGGTCGACTTCCCCACCCCGCCCTTGCAGCTCGAGACGGCGAGGATCGTCCCGACGCCCTCGAGCCCGTTTCCGGAGGGCGACGGCGGGCGCGGGCGCGCGGCGGCGGAGAGGGTCACGTCGACCGACTTCACCCACGGCAGGGCGCGCAGCGCCTCGACGCATTGCGTCCGGAACTGCTCCTTGATCGGACAGGCGGGCGTGGTCAGTTCGAGGGTGAATCGCACGCGGCCGTCGTCGAGCCCCGCCAGGTTCTTGACGAACCCGAGCGAGACGATGTCCCGCCCGAGGTCGGGGTCGATGATGACGCGCAACGCATCCAGCGCTTCCGATTCGCGGTTCATGGCAGCCCTTCCGAAAGGGATGAATCTACCGCATGCGGCGCGCGCGTTCCACGCCGCGGCCGGTTGCCCTGGTGCTTATGGTCCCGACCGCGACGGAGCGCGGCCCTCCAGATCGGATTCCACGGGGACATGAGAGGACGGACCTGGAGGGCGCCGCTCCGTCGGCGCCGTGCAAGAGACCCTCGAAGCAAGGTCCGTCGCTGATCGCCTCACATCATGCGGCGCGCGCGTTCCACGTCGCGTCCGGTTGCCCTGGTGCTTATGGTTCCGGCCGCGACGGAGCGCGGCCCTCCAGATCGGATTCCACAGGGGCACGAGAGGACGGACCTGGAGGGCGCCGCTCCGTCGGCGCCGTACAAGAGACCCTCGAAGCAAGGTCCGTCGCTGATCGCCTCACATCATGCGGCGCGCGCGTTCCACGCCACGTCCGGTTGCCCTGGTGCTTATGGTTCCGGCCGCGACGGAGCGCGGCCCTCCAGATCGGATTCCACAAGGACACGAGAGGACGGACCTGGAGGGCGCCGCTCCGTCGGCGCCGTACAAGAGACCCTCGAAGCAAGGTCCGTCGCTGATCGCCTCACATCATGCGGCGCGCGCGTTCCACGCGGCGGCCGGTTCCCGGATCCCCGCCTGGGTGCTTGCGGTTCCGGCCGCGACGGAGCGCGGCCCTCCAGATCGGATTCCACAGGGACACGAGAGGACGGACCTGGAGGGCGCCGCTCCGTCGGCGCCGTGCAGGAGACCCTCGGAACAGGGTTCGTCGACTCACAGCATGCGACGCGCGCGCTCCACGCCGCGTCCGGTGGCCCGGATCCCCGCCTGGGTGCTTACAGTTCCGGCCGCGACGGAGCGCGGCCCTCCAGATCGGATTCCACAGGGACATGAGAGGACGGACCTGGAGGGCGCCGCTCCGTCGGCGCCGGCCGGGGCCGCCGGCCCCGGCTGCAGAAGGCGGCCTGCCGCGCGGGATCGCCTCACCGCCGGTCGAGGACCGGCCAGACGCGCTCGTTGAGGGCGCGCATGCGGTCGAGCAGGTCCGGGTAGGGCTTGAACACGTTGTTGACGATGCCCTTGTTGGAGTCGCGGTTGGACGGATCGGAGCGGGTGTCGGTCGGATCGTTGTCGATGTACTTGAACCAGTGCCAGCCGACGAAGTGCGGCGATTCGAGCAGGCCGAGGGCGAAGTTCTGGTAGTAGAGCCCGCGTTCGCGCTGGGTCTTCACGGTCCAGCCGGCGCCGGAGATGTTGCCCATGCCGGAGTCCATGCCCTTCGCGTACCACTCGGTCACCATCAACGGCCGGCCGGCGGCGGCGGCAAGCGGCGCGAGCTTCGCGGGATCGGGGCTCCAGACGCCGTAGTAGTTCATCGAGACGATGTCCACGTGCGCCCCGCACGCGCGGTACAGGTCCGGCTTCCGGTGGTCCGAACCGTGGAGCCGGCTGCCGAGGTAGAGGTGGTTCGGGTCGGCGGCGCGGATCGCGGCGGCGCAGATGGCGAAGTAGCGGTCCGCGACGACGGAAAGGAAGGAGGAGCGGTCGGCGTCGCCCCAGCCCTTCGGTCCCTTCGCCGCGCCGCGCTCCTTCACCCACGCCTCGGCGGCCTTCCGTCCCGGATCGCCGGCGGGCAGCGCGAGAAACCGGTCCAGCGCGTCGTCCGGGAAGGGAAGCTCGTTGTCGGAGAAGTGCCCGACGCACAGCGGGTCGTCGCGGACCTCCGCGAGCGCGGCGGCGGCGTTGGTGCGCGCATGCGTCTCGAACGCCGGGTCGAAGACATGGATGCAGTTGTTGCTGAAGGCGAGGTGACCGGAGGTCTGCCACGCGCCGCGGTGCCGGCTGCCGTAGCGGGCCATCATGTTGAGCTGCGTCATGTAGGGCAGCGCGTTCGTGGCGCGGCGGAGGGTCGCCCAGTCGGAAAAGCAGGCCGTGGTGTTGAATCCGTTCGTCCGTAGCAGGTCGAGGGTCGCCCGCGCCCAGCCGTCCTCGTCGCCGAACTTCTCCTTCAGCGCCTCGCGACCGCGCCCCGACTTGCCCGGGGACACGCTGCAGACGCCGACGCTGTACCACGCGCAGCCGTCCGGGTCGGCCATCGTCCAGCCCTCCGCGTTCTTGAGCACGCGGAAGAAGCCGGGGGCCGCGAGTTTCCGGTCGGTCCGGCCGCCGTAGCGGTTGAGCGGCGGCGCGCGCATCGACTCCCAGCCGTCGACGGCGGCGACCGACCGCGTCTCGCGCGGGGTCCAGGTCTTGTCCGTGGGCTTGCGCTTCGTGTCGACCGTCACGACGGCGGGGTCGGCCGCCATCACGGCGGGCATCGCGAACAACAGGCAGCCGATCACCGGCCGCAGGCGGCTCATGGGGGACCTCGATTCCCGGGCGAGGGCGGATTCCGGGGGGATCTTCCAAGGATTGGAAGCCGCTTCGCACGCGGTTTCCAACCCTTGGACAACGGCCTACTTCAGTTCCTGGATCCGGATGTTGCGCCAGCGGACCTGGAGATCCGCCTCCTTGGATCCATGGACCTGGAAGCCGATGAAGCCCTTCGCGACGCGCGAGTCCTTCGCATCGACACGCGCCTCGCCGTTGAGCCACGTCTTGATCGAGTCGCCGCGGCACTCGATGCGGACCTTGTTCCAGTCCTCGACCTTCGTCACCTTCGCGCCCTGCTCGGTGAAGGCCTTGCCGTCGCCGCCGCCGAAGCCGGGGAAGATCCAGCCGCGGCAGCCTTCCTCGTAGAGGCCGGCGGACCAGAAGCGCGCGCGCTTGGGCTCGTTGTCGATCTCGATCTGGTAGCCGTGGACGCGCTTGGGCGCGACCTTGATCGTCTTGCCGTTGTGCTCGACCTGCGTCTCCTCGTCGAAGCACTGGCTGCGGATCTGGACGCCGGAGTTGAGGCTGGGGTCGACCTTGTACTCGTACTCGAGGATGAAGTCGCCGTACTCCTTCGGCGGGCACAGGAACGAGTTCGGCTCCTTGAGCACGGTCCGGCCGACGATGCAGCCCTCCTCGACGCGGTACGAGGCCTTGCCGCCGCGCTGGATCCAGCCGTCCGTCGACTTGCCGTCGAACAGGGGCTTCATCTCGTCGGCGGCGAACGCGCCGGCGCCCAGGACCGTTGCCGCGACCGCCGCGGCCTTCGCGAACGTCTTCATGCGGAACTCCTTCGTCGGCGCCGGGCTCCCGGCGCGGGTTGAACGTCCCGGGGATCGTACGCCGGCCGCGGCGGCGTGCAATGCGATTCGTGCGGGTCCGTTCTCCTGAATACGGCGGCCTCGGCGGACGTCTGAAGGATGAGGGCGGCCGGATTCCGCGCTGGACGCGGCCCGGGCGGGTTTGCCATACTGGCCGGGATTTGTGCCGGGGTCCGGGGCGGGCGCCGGGAAAGGAGCAGCATGACAGACGGAGCGGAGCAGGCGGCGGAAGGGAAGAAGGGGTTCTTCAGCGGCTGGACGGACGAGACGTGGGCCTTCCTGGTCCTGCGCCTGTGGCTGGGGATGCGGGCGGTGGTCACCGGCCTGCAGAAGTTCTGGGGCAAGGACGAGGCCAACCAGTGGGCGTTCGGCACGAAGTACTACAAGGCCGTCCCGGATGCTCTGAAGACCAAGTTCGCCGAGGATCCGATGTTCCCGGCGGCGTTGTCGGGCCCCTTCTACGCGCTGCTCGGCTACGTGCTGATCCTCTCCGGCCTCATGACCCTGATCGGCCTCGGCACGCGGATTTCGCTCGTCGTGCAGGGATTGCTGTATGTTGCCCTGACCTTCGGCCTGGTCCTGATCAAGCAGGACGCGGGCGTCGCCTGGCTGGCGATCCACGTCGCGCTCGTCGCCATGGCGCTGGTGTGGGCGAAGCACAACAAGCTCGCGGTGATGAAGAAGTGGTAGGTTGACCCATGAAGGATCCCACGAAGACATCGTCCGGGGCGATCCCCGGGGCAGGCTCCCGCGTGAGCCGCCGGAACTTCCTCCGCACCGGCGCCGCGGGCGCCGGGCTGGCCGTGATCGGCGCGGGCGGGGCGCGGGCGCAGTCCAACGCCCCGGCCGCCGGGACGGTCCCCGCCGCGCCCGGGGATGCGGCCGAGCAGATCAAGGTCGGGCTCGTCGGCTGCGGCGCCCAGGGCCGCGTGCTGCTCGAGGCGTGCGTCGGCATCCCCGGCCTCAAGTTCGTCTCGGTCTGCGACATCTGGCCGACGAACCTGAAGTACGGGCAGAACTACCTGAAGAAGTTCGGCCACGATCCGTCGGCCCACGAGGAGTTCGAGAAGTTCCTCGACGAGGGGAAGAGCAACGGCATGCAGGCCGTCGTCGTCGCCGTGCCGGACATCTGGCATTCGCCCTACACGGTCGCCGCCCTCAAGGCGGGGTTCCACGTGTACTGCGAGAAGATGATGTCGAACACCGTCGAGGGCGCCCGCGCGATGGTGAAGGCGATGAAGGAGACCGGGAAGCTGTGCCAGATCGGCCACCAGCGGCGCAGCAACCCGCGCTACATCTTCGCCCTGCAGAACATCATGAACGGCTCGAAGATGCTCGGCCGCATCGTGAACGTCAACGCGCAGTGGAACCGCTCGATCCGCGGCAGCGTGGACCTCGAGTGGCCGAAGAAGTACGAGCTGCCGCAGGCGACGCTGGAGAAGTACGGCTACGCCAACATGCGCGAGTTCCGCAACTGGCGCTGGTTCAGGAAGTACAGCGGCGGCCCGATCTCGGACCTCGGCGCGCACCAGATCGACATCTTCAACTGGTTCTTCGGCGCGAAGCCGAAGACGGTCATGGCCTCCGGCGGCAGCGACCACTTCACGGACCGCGAGTGGTACGACAACGTCATGGCCATCTACGAGTACGAGCTGCCGGACAAGACGCGGGCGCGCGCGTTCTACCAGGTGCTGACGACGACCAGCGCCGGCGGCGGGTACTTCGAGCAGTTCATGGGCATCGACGGGGCGATGAAGATCTCGGAGAACGCCTCGATCACCCGCATCTACAAGGAGAGCCACGCCGACTGGACGGAGTGGAAGACGAAGGGCCTGCTCAAGGAGATCGTGAAGGCCGAGACGATCCCCGCGAGCATCGAGTCCGTCGCGCTGCTCGACGTCCGCGCGTCGGCGGATCTCGACGCCTACGACCTGCCCGTCGAGCTGAACAAGAAGGCCCACCAGCCGCACCTGGAGAACTTCTTCTCGGCGGTGCTGGGCAAGGCCAAGCTCAACTGCGCGGCGGACGAGGCCTTCGAGAGCGAGGCCGCCGTGTTCAAGGTGAACGCCGCCGTCGAGGCGCGGACGCAGCTCAAGTTCGAGCACGCCGACTTCGAGGTCTGAGAAACCCCGGATCCAACGGAAGGAGAATGACGATGAAGAAGATGATGATGCTGGCCGCAGCCGCCGCGGTGTTCGCGTCGGCCGCCACCGTGTACGCGCAGGACAAGGTCGAGCTGAAGCTCGACCTGCCGAAGCCGATGTTCGTCGGCACGCCCGTCCCGACCAAGGTCCCGAACCTCGAGCCCGCGGGCACGAAGCCGCCGGTGATCATGGTCCCGAAGGACGCCGCCGTGAATGTCGCGAAGGGCAAGACCGTCACCGCGAGCGACGCCCTCCCCGTGATCGGCGAGCTTGAGATGGTGACCGACGGCGACAAGGAAGCCGCCGACGGCAGCTACGTGGAGCTTGGCCCGGGCCTCCAGTGGGTCCAGGTCGACCTCGGCGCCGTGAACGAGATCTACGCGATCGCCTTCTGGCACTACCACCAGCAGGCCCGCATCTACCACGATGTGATCGTGCAGGTCGCCGACGACGCGGACTTCCTCCAGAACGTCCGCACGCTCTACAACAACGACCACGACAACTCCGCCGGCAAGGGCGTGGGCAAGGACCTGGCCTACGTCGAGGTCAACACCGGCCGCCTCGTGGACGCCAAGGGCGAGAAGGCGCGCTTCGTCCGCCTGTACAGCAAGGGCAGCACGGCGGGCGAGATGAACCACTACATCGAGGTGGAGGTCTTCGGCCGCGCGGCGAAGTAGGCCGCACAGGCCGTTGATTCCGCCGGGGCCGGCGCGTCCGCAGGGACCGCCGGCCCCGTGTGGTTTCCGGCCCGGCGGCCGGGCGGTCCGGCTTGCCAGCCGGGGCCCGCTGGCTCATGCTGGCATCGCCGCGGACGCGATTCCGCGGGGAGGGTGTTTCATGAGAATGCGCGTGGCGATGGCGGTGCTGGCGGTGGCCGCGTTCGCGGTTCCCGCGGCGTGGACCGGCGAGGACAAGCCGAAGGAGTCCGCGGGCGGATTCGCGGGCATGATCGCCGGGAAGGTGCTCTCGAAGGACGGCGGCAAGCTCGTTGTCGAGGTCACCGGCGTCGAGAAGACCTGGAAGCACAACAAGATGGAGAACCCCGGCAGCCTCGTCGGACGCGAGGTCGTCATCCTGCCCTCGAAGAAGGCGAAGAACGTCGCCCGCCTGGCGGAGATGCTCAAGCCCGGCGACACCGAGTCGTTCGACGTCCGGCAGGACGGCAAGCTCATGGTCTGGCTCGAGCTGACCGGCCCGCAGCGCGAGCGCGTCGGCGACGGCGAGAAGAAGCGCTGACGCCTTATCAGCCGGCACGTGGCCCTCAGTCTTCATCAGAAGAGCTGAGACAGATCAGGCCGCGACGGAGCGCGGCCCTCCAGGTCCTATTCCAAGGAGATACGAGAGGGAGGTTCTGGAGGGCGCCGCTCCGTCGGCGCCGTTCGGGAGATCCGCGAAGCGTCGTCCGTTCCTGATCTCTCCCGCTCCCATCCTATGACTCGCGCGGGGCAAGGCGAGCAGCCTCTGTAGGCGTAGTCCCTTTGCGGTCCGTCCGGATCGAAGAGATTGTCGCGGAAGAAGCCTCTCTTCACGGCGAGGACTGCGATGCGGCGACGGCGGGGCGCTGGGGGCGCGGGGTGTAGTCGGGCCAGAGGGGGCAGTTGAGGTCGATCCAGCACTTGACGGCGTGCATCTCGTCGCGCGTGAGCTTCACGTCGTGGTGGCCGGCGTCCAGCAGCGTCCACAGGCGGCTCTTGAGCGTGCCGAAGCTGGCGGGCTCGGCCCTGGCGTGGCGCAGGCGGTAGGTCATGTCGAAGTAGTGGACCCACCCGCCGGCGACGAGCGTGCGGTAGGAGGCGGGCACGCGCTCGGTGTCGAGCGTCGCGGTGAGATTGACGCCGCGCTTGTGGGTGGCGTCGTGGCAGCGGACGCACTTCGCGTCCCAGACCGGCTGCACGACGCGCTCGTAGGCGAAGGGCACCGCGCCCCACGGCGGCGGCTCGGGCACGGCGGGCGCGCGGCGCGAGGCGGCGGTCGGCCTCGCCGGCGGCGCGGAGTGGCGGTGCTCGTGGCAGCCGATGCAGCCGCGCTGCTCGCCGGGCTGGAGCTGCACGACGCTGCGCATGCGCTGCAGTTCGTTGAGGTCCGCGTCGAGCGCCTGGAAGTAGAGCACCCTCCCCGCCGGGACCTCGAAGACGGCCGAGCCGTCGGGCGCGACGGGAACGAGGCCGAGCGAGGCCTTCGCAACGTAGCTCGGCCAGCCGGCGGGCCCGTTCACCTTGTGGATCGGCGTCGCGTAGAAGTCCTGGAAGACCGGCCCGTGGTCGCGCCGGTACTCGCCGCTCTCGAGCCGCTCGAGGTCGGCGCGCACCTCCTGGCAGACGCGGATGAACTTCACGCGGCCGCGCGCCACGGCGGGCTCGAGGCCCTGGTGCACGTCGGCCAGCATCAGGCGCCCGGGCGGATCGTCGCCCGACGCCGGCACGCCGGTGCCGAGCACGGGCGGGCGCGGTTCGGGCCGCAGCAGCGTCGGCGTCATGCTGCCGATGTCCGGGTCGAGATGGAGCAGTTCGCGGTTGCCCCAGCGGTCGGCGAGGAAGAGGCCGAAGCGGTCGCCGGGCGCGTGGCTCGCGAGGAAGACGTCGCGCGAGACGGGCACCGGGTCGCGCCAGCATTCCTGCCGCGGCCAGTTCATGTTGTAGTGCGGCGTCGTGTCGGGCGTCAGGTTGACGATCGCGTTCGTGTCGAACGGCGACGCGGCGCGGGCGAGGTCGACCAGGCCGAGCGGCCCGTTGTGGTCGCCGCCGTGGGAGAAGAGCGTGCAGAGGATCTCGCGCGTGCCGGGCACCTCGCGGGCGTTGATGTAGCAGTTGGGCGTGTTGTTGCCGAAGACGAGTTCCGCGTGGGTGCCGTCGGGGCGGACCGCCCACAGCGTGTGGCCGAAGTCCGCCCCCTTGTCGACGTACTCGGAGCGGGTCCACAGGATGCGCCCGTCGCGCATGACCGCGGGGGTCCATTCGCTGAGGTTCGCGAAGGAGAGCGGGCGGACCTCCCCGTCGGTCTCGCGGCGGAAGAGCACGAAGGCCTGCGGGCGCCAGCAGAGGAAGCGCGCGCGGCAGCGGGTCGAGACGAACGCCAGCGCGCCGTCGGGAAGCGGGCACGGGTAGTAGTCGTGGAACGGGCCGTCGGTGAGCTGCTCGCGCGCCGCGCCGTCGGCGTCCATCGCCATCAGGTGCCACGTGGGCTCCTGCGCGCCGGGCGCGGCAGCGCCGGGCCGGTAGGCGAAGTAGATCCGCCTCGCGTCGAAGTCCGCCGCGGGGTCGCGCGCGATGCCGCCGCTGGCGTCGAAGAGCGTTTCCACCCGCGCGGCCTCCGGGTCGAGCCGGCCGTCGCGGCGAGGCGTCTCCAGCACGCAGACGCCGCCGCCGGGTGTGAAGCGGGAGTCGAGGATGTCGCTGTAGTTGTGCGACGACAGGTAGGGATGGCGCTTCACGAACAGGATCCGCTGCAGCGGCGCGAGGTCGGGGTCGGCGAGCATCAGCCGGCGCTTGGCGGCGCGCGCGTCGAGGTAGAGCGCCTCGCCGTCGCCCGCCGCGAGCCGCGCGCGGAGCGAAGCGAGATCGGCGCGGGCCTGCGCGACGTCCACGCCCTTCGCCCCCAGCCGGCCGATCATGTCGTCGAACTGGACGAGCGTCCGTTCCGTCGGACCGAGCCGCGCGATGCGGGTCCAGTACGGGATCTCCTTCGCGAGCGGCGAGAGGTGGTCCGCCGCGTTCATCCGCCCCCACGTCGCGCGCTCGCAGAGGAAGGCGTAGCGGACGAGCGCCTCCGGCGTCGGCGGATCGGGAAGCGGAACGGCCGGCGGACGCGGCGCGGGCGCCGGGCGGCCGGCGACCGACGCAGCCTCGCCCGTGGCGACGGTGCGCCACGCGACGCCGTCGTCCGAGAGCTGCACGGTCCACGCGGTCGGCACGCGGTCGTGGTAGTGCCCCTCGCGGTCGCGCGAGACGACGACCTTCGCAACCGGCGCGGGCCGCGCGAGCTCGATCTGCGCCCACTCGGCGCCGCCGGAGGCGGCGATCCAGCTTTGCGCGTTGCCGTAGCGCCCATCGTTGAGGTGGTCGATGCGGTGGATCGCGTAGCCCGCGAGGCACGACGAGGCGGACGCCTTCGCGCCGTCCTTCGCCAGCGCCAGGTTCGGGCCGTCGCCGGGGCCGTACACCTCGAGTTCGTCGATGCACGGCTGCGAGGAGCTGCTGGCCCGGATGACGAAGCGCACGAATCGCGCCGGCTGCGGGGCGAATGCGACCGCGTTCGGACGGTCGGCATGGACGGCGATACCGGCCGCGAGGACGGGTGCGCCGGCCGGCAGGGCCGACAGCAGCAGGAGGAGCACCCGCCGGGTGCTCCACATCTCGCGCGCGTGGTTCACCCGGACCAGCCAGACGATCCCGCCGATGAGGATCAACAGCCCGACGGGCACCACGAGGAATCCGGCGGCCGAGAACCACAACGACTTCCCCACATCCGCGGAAAGGGCTTCCGGCGTCGCCGGCCCGCCCGCGCCGAGGGCGGCGAAGGCGCGGATCATCCCAAGCCCCGTGCCGATCATCCCCCACAGCGGCCCGAGGGTCAGCAGGGCTCCGACGGCCACCAGGGCGACCGGCGCCGTTCTCGATCGCGTTCCGCCCATACGCATGCGCGCTCCCGTGCGCGATGCTCGCACGCGCCGGGAGGACTGGCAAGTGCCGACCGTGCAGGGGCGATCAGGACCGGACGAAGCTTCGGGGGGCTTCTGCACGGCGCCGACGGAGCGGCGCCCTCCAGACCCGTCCTCCCATATCGCCATGGAGCGGGACGGGAGGGCCGCGCCCTTTCCCGCGTGCGTCGCCCCCGGCATCGTGGCAGACTCGCGGGTGCGGACCGACGCCGCGGCGCCGCGCCGCGAAGGGAGAACGGCCATGATCGCACGACGCGCATTTCTGGGGCACGCCGCCCTCGCCGCCGCCGCGACCGCACTGCCCGGAGCCGCCCCCGCCGCCGGCGCGCCATGGCGCATCGGATGCTACACGCGGCCGTGGGACAAGATGGACTACCCCGTCGCCCTCGACGCCATCGCCGAGGCCGGCTTCAAGCACGCCGGCCTCATGACGACGAACACCAAGTCCCGCCTGGTCCTGTGCCTCGATTCGACGCCGGACGACGCCGTGCGCGCCGGCGACGAGGCGAAGAAGCGCGGGCTGGCGATCCCGTCCATCTACGGCGGCGGCTTCGGCGCCGAGAAGTCCGTCGCGGACGGCATCGCCGGCCTGCGTCACCTCGTCGACCTCTGCGCCCTCTGCGGCTGCCCCAGCCTGCTCCTGGGCGGGAACGGGAAGGCCGAGGTCCAGGAGGCCTACTACAAGTGTGTCGCGGAGTGCTGCGCCTACGCGGCGGAGAAGAAGGTCGAGCTCGTTCTCAAGCCCCACGGCGGCCTCAACGCGACCGGCCCGCAGCTGCGCGACATCCTCCGCGGCGTCAACCACCCGAACTTCCGCGCCTGGTACGACGCCGGCAACATCCTCTACTACTCCGACGGCGCGCGCAGCCCGGTGGACGACGCCGCGCCGCTCGCCGGCATGGTCACCGGCTGGTGCATCAAGGACTGGCAGCCGCCGAAGGATGTCGCCCTGACGCCCGGCGACGGCAAGGTCGACTTCCCGGCGGTCCTTGGCGCCCTCCGCCGCGGCGGCCTTTCCGGCGGCTCGCTCGTCGTCGAGTGCCTCAAGCCCGGCGACCCGGCCTCCCTGCTCGCCGAGGCCCGCCGCGCGAGGCTGTTTGTCGAGCAACTTGTTGCCGGATAATACCCTGCGACGCGCCCTGGCGTTCTCTGTCCCCTCCCCGCGCCTCCCCTCCCCGCGCCCTCCGCGCCGGGCGGCAGGGGGATCTCTGTCCCCGAGCGATTGCCTTGCGTCCCCGGGGGCGGTAGTCTGTCACGCCTTGCCGCGGAAGCGGCGGGAGCCATGGCAGCCTCGATCCAACCGAAGACCGTCCTGTTCGTGTGCACCGGCAATTCGTGCCGGAGCCCGATGGCGGAGCACTTGTTTCGTCTCCGGGCGGGACCGGAGGCCCCCTGGCGGGCGGAATCGGCCGGGCTGGCGGCGGCGGACGGCTGGCCGGCGAGCGACGGGGCCGTCACGGTCATGCGCGAGGCCGGCGCCGATCTCTCCACCCACCGCAGCCGGGGAATGACCCGCGCCATCGCGGAGGCGGCGGACCTTGTCCTCGTGATGACCGCCGGCCACCTTCGGCACTTCCAGGCCCAGTTTCCCGGGGCGGCATCGAAGGCGCGCCTGCTGGCGTCGTACCGGACCGGCGACGCGGCCGGGGACATCCCCGACCCGATCAGCCAGTCGGTCTTCGTCTACCGGCGCGTTCGAAACGACATCGACAGCGCGATCGCCGACCTCCTGCTCGCCCTGCGGGCGGAGGCCCCGGCGGAGGGGAAGGACCGGACGGCGGCAGCGACCCACGGAGGACCCATGAAGATCGTCATCGGCGCGGACCACGGCGGATTCGAACGCAAACAGGAGATCGTCGGCCTGCTCAAGGCCCGGGGCCTCGAGGTGGAGGACATCGGCACGAGCTCGAAGGAGTCGGTCGATTACACCGACTACGCCGCGGAGGTCGCCCGCCGCGTCGCCGCCGGCTCCGCCGACCAGGGCATCCTCGTCTGCACCACCGGCCTCGGCGTCTCGATGACGGCCAACAAGGTGCCCGGCGTCCGCGCCGCGCTCTGCACCTCGCCGCGCATGGCCGAGATGGCCCGAAAGCACAACAACGCGAACGTGCTCGCGCTCGGCGGGGCGATCGTGTCGAAGGACGAGGCCACCGCGATCCTCGACACCTGGCTCGGCGCCTCGTTCGAGGGCGGCCGCCACGAGCGGCGCATCGGCAAGATGGGCCTCGTCGAGGGCGAGGCCGGCGCGCTCGGGGCCGTCGCCGCGAACGACCCCGCCCTCTTCGCCGCGATCCTCGCCGAGGGGCAGCGCCAGCGGGACAACCTCGAGTTGATCGCGTCCGAGAACTACACGAGCCAGGCCGTCCGCGAGGCCGCCGGCTCCGTGCTGACGAACAAGTACGCCGAGGGCTACCCCGGCAAGCGCTGGTACGGCGGCTGCGAGCACGTCGACGAGGCCGAGCGCCTCGCGATCGAGCGCGCCAAGGCCCTCTTCGGCGCCGAGCACGCGAACGTCCAGCCGCACTGCGGCAGCGGCGCCAACATGGCCGCCTACTTCGCCCTGCTCCAGCCCGGCGACACGCTGATGGCCATGAGCCTCGCCGACGGCGGCCACCTGACGCACGGCCACAAGATGAATTTCTCCGGGCGCTTCTTCAACGTCGTGCCCTACGGCGTCGCGCGCGACGGCGAGCGGATCGACTACGACGCCCTCGAGAAGCTCGCGCTCGAGCACAAGCCGAAGATGATCTGCGCCGGGGCCAGCGCCTACCCGCGCATCATCGACTTCCCGCGCCTGCGCGCCATCGCCGACCAGGTCGGCGCGCTGCTGATGGTCGACATGGCCCACATCGCCGGCCTCGTCGCGGGCGGCGTCCACCCCAGCCCCGTGCCGTACTGCGACGTCGTCACGACGACGACCCACAAGACCCTCCGCGGCCCGCGCGGCGGACTGATCCTCTGCCGCGAGAAGTTCGCCGCGGACATCGACAAGCAGGTCTTCCCCGGCATCCAGGGCGGCCCACTCATGCACATCATCGCCGCCAAGGCCGCGTGCCTCGGCGAGGCGCTCAAGCCTTCGTTCAAGGACTACGCCGCGCAGATCGTGAAGAACGCCTCCGTCCTTGCCGGCGTGCTGGCCGCGGGCGGCCTGCGCATCGTATCCGGCGGCACCGACAACCACCTGATGCTCGTCGACGTCACCTCGGCCAGCCTGACCGGCAAGGAAACCGCCGCGGCGCTGGACAAGGCCTGCATCACGGTGAACAAGAACGCGATCCCGTTCGACACCAAGAGCCCGTTCGTCACCTCCGGCGTCCGCGTCGGGACGCCCGCCGTCACCACGCGCGGCATGAAGGAGGAGGAGATGAAGACGATCGGACGCTGCATCCTCGATGTCGTCGCGGCCCCCGCCGACGAGGCCGCCATCGCCCGCGTCCGCGAAGCCGTGCTCGCCCTGACCGCCCGGTTCCCGGTGCCGTAGGGGCGGCAAGGAGGCGGGGGCAGTCCTCCTGTCCGCCGGCGGTAGCCGCGGCCACGCGCGGCTTCGCGTCGAGCGGCAGGCGGAGCCGCGGCCCTCCAAGCCGATTCCGTCAGATGCGGGAGGACGGGTCCGGAGGGCGCCGCGGTGACTGCCCTGCGAAGCGTCTTCGTGAAGCAGGGTCGGTGCCGTGCGCAAGGCCCTCGAATCAACATTCGAGGCCGATCTCCGGGCTTGGCCGGGGACCTGGGAGCACTCAAGCTCCTTGGCGGCGGCGGTGGGTTCCCGTATTCTCCGGCCTTCATCCGTGCAATCCTCTGAATCCGTGGTTGGTTCTCTCGTATGTCACGTGATGTGGATCTTCCCATGCGGGCGAGCGCGGCCGACGCGGGGCGGCGCGCCGCGTTCAACCGGGCGCTGTTCACGCGGCTGGCGCCGGACTACGACCGGCTGAACCCGTGGATCTCGTTCGGGCGCGATGCGTCGTGGAAGCGCGCGATGATCGGGCGGCTGCCGGACCCCGCCGCGCCGGTCTGCGTCGACCTCGCGTGCGGCACGGGCGACCTCACGATGCTGCTGGCGGCGCGCTACCCGTCGGGCCGCGTGGTCGGCGTCGACCTGACCGAGGCGATGCTGGAGCAGGCGCGGCGGCGGCCCGGCGCGGACCGCATCGAGTTCCGGTGCGCGGATCTCGCGTCGACCGGCCTGCCCGACGCCTCGGCGGACATCGTCACCGGGGCCTACGCGCTGCGCCTCGGACCCGGCGTCGGCGCGGGCCTCGCCGAGGTCGCGCGCATCCTGCGGCCCGGCGGCACCGCGTCGTTCCTCGACTTCGGCCGTCCGGACTCGCCCGCCGCGTACGCGTTCCTGCTGGCGCTGCTCCGCCTCTGGGGCGCCGTGGCCGGCCTCTTCCTCCACCGCAGCCTGCGCGTCTACACGTACGTCGCCGAGACGCTGAAGCACTACCCGACGCGCCGCGGCATGCGGGAGCATTTCCTCGCCGCCGGCTTCCGCGATCCGGTCCGCCGCTCGTGTTTCTTCGGTGTGGTCGACATCTGGACCGCCACCCGCCAATTCCACTCCTAAACCCGCAACAGCCCCCGCCTGCGGCCGTCCGGACGGGGGCACACATCTTCTCAAGTCTGTCCCCCTGTCTTCAGCAACCCGACCGTCGCTCCCGGCCGCGAGCACGGTGTCGGAGTTAATTAACACCGACACGCCCCCGGCGCCGTCGGGCGTCGCCGGAATCCCGAAGCGCTCCGGATGCGTCACCTTCCCGACGCAGTGGTCGCGGCAGGCATCGAGCGCCTCGGCGTGACGACCGGCGCGGAAGTGCTCGACCGCCGGCCCGACCCCCTTCGCCGCGGGATCGAGGATCCGGAAGAAGTTCGTCGCAAGCGCCGCGAGCTCCCCGGGCGAGTTCCGGTCCGCGAACGCGCGCGCCGGCGTCCGTGGCCGCGGCCGGCCCGTCCTGCGTGGAGAGACGCGCGAAGCGGCGTGGCCGCTGCTGGGCCCGCGTCCCCGTTCATTCGTACGGCATCACCACGGGCCGCTCGTCGCGGAACCCGATGCGCGCCCACGAGAGGAACCACGTCTTCCCGCGGTCCTTGTTGGCTTGGAAGAAGAGGTAGACCCTGCCGTCGGTGTCCTCGAAGACGCCGGGGTGGCCGGTCTCGGAGGCGTTCCATTCGCCGGGGGCGCCGTTGGGGATCAGCGGCCGGTCCGAAAGGCGCGTCCATTTCACGCCGTCGGTGCTGACGGCAACGCCCACCTGCTGCGGAGCGTTGTTGTAGGCGCCGGCGTAGAACATGAGCAGGCGGCCGCCGCGGCGGAGGATCGTCGGCGCCTCGATGCACTTCTGCTCCCACGGCAGCTCCGGCGCGAGGATCGGGCCGTCGCGCAGCAGCGTCCACGACGCCGGGCCGAGGTCCGAGGCGGCGGCCGCCGCCGCGACGCCGACCATCTGCGTGGTCATCGTGGGGTCGCGGGTCGCAAAGTAGAGCAGCAGCCGGCCGTCGTACGGGAAGATCTCCGCGTCGATCGCGCGCCCGGAGTTCCACGCGCCGGTCGGGCGGAAGACCGGGTTCGCCGCATGGCGCCGGAACGTCACGCCGTCGTCCGATACGGCATGGCAGATCGCATCGCGCGGGCCGTTGCCGTAGGTCTGGTAGACGAGGTGGACGCGGCCGTCGATCACGCACGCGCCGGGCGCGCAGAGGCCGTTGCGGTCGCACTCCTGCTCGGGCCGCATCTCGGCAACCTTGGTCCACCGCACGAGGTCGCGGCTCTCGGCGATGCCGATCGACCATCCCCTCGGCGCGACGGCCGGCGCGAGGTTGGCCGCGAACGGCGGCAGCGAGAAATACATGAGATAGCGGTCGCCGAGCCGGATCACGCTGGGGTCCTTGGAGAATGGACGCCCGAGCCGCGTCTCGTCGCCGAAGCGCATCGGCGCGTTCAGTACCGGGTTCGCCGCCGGCTCCGCCGCGCCCGCCGCCGTCGCGATCCACACCCCCACCGCAAGCCACCGCACGTTCATCGTCCGTCCCCCGGTCCGCCGCAGCCCGCGGCGCGACGGGATTGTCCACGGATGGCCCCGCGCACTCCAGTCCCGAATCGTCCCGTCCTTGGACGCCGCCCCGCGGCGCCCCGGTCCCACCGGGCTTGCCCCGGCGGGCCGCGAAACCGGACCTACCTGGCCGCGACGCCGGCCGCCGCCTGTTCGTGCCAGAAGAGCCCGCGCAGCCGCACGGCCCCGGATTCGACGCCCGTGACGTTGGCCGGATCGACGTCCAGCGACGGCCACACGAGTTCGCCGCGGAGCTGCGCCTCCTCGTTGTCGTAGGCCCCGAGCCGGTTCGAGTTGCAGTCGAGCCACAGGATGACCCGGCGCCGTTCCGTCTCCGGCACGGCGGCGAGGTGGCGCGGCGTCAGCAGCGCCTGCCCGATGCGCGACGCCCGTGCGCCGAAGCGGCCGGGGATCGTCCGCGAGCCGCCGTGGACGCCGCTGTAGGCCGTCGTCATGGTCCACGCCATCCCGCCCGAGAACCAGAAGGTCCAGCCCTCCCGCAGCGCCTCGTAGCCCATGTCGCGCGGCCCCTTCCCCTCCTTCGCGTGGCACGGCACGCAGGTGCGCTCGACGATCGGACGGACCTGCCGGGCGTAGCTGACCGGCTCAACCGGACCGCACTCGGGTTCGAGCCGCGACGGCGCGCGGCGCATCGCCAGCGGCGGGGCGGCGGGCGGCGAGGCGCGGTGCGGGTCCTCGTGGCATCCGAGGCAGGAGAGCTGCTCGCCGGGATGGACGAAGGCGACGGACCGCATCGACTGGATCGCCATGAACCGCTCGTCGAGCACCTGGAAGATCAACTGCTTCGCCACCGGGGCCTCGAAGTGCGCGCTGCCGTCGGCCTCGACCGGCACGATGCCGAGCGGAATGCGCGGCGTGCTCTCGCGCTCGTAGCCGATCATCGGCTCGCCCATCGCGTGGTTGGTCTTCGGCACCGCCTGCACCACGCGCAGCCACTTCGGCTTCAGGCCCGGCGGAAACGGGAGGTCGGAATCGGCGACGTTCATCACCGCGATCGTCGCCGGCGGGGCATCCGGCCGCTCCGCGCACCGGACCGCGGGCGGAATCAAGGGCGGGCGGGGCCGGGCGCGGAGCGGAACCGGGTCGACCAGGCGGAGCCGCTCGTCCTGCGGCCCCGGCAGCTCGCGCAGCGCGACGAGCAGTTCCTGGTTGCCGAACCGGTCGACGAGGACCACGTCCTCCCACCGGTTGCAGAGGATGAAGTCCGCGTCCAGCGGCCACGGCATCCCGTACTTGTAGTGCTTCCGGCCCGGGATCTCGCTCTCCGGAAACGGCTCGTCCGGCGTGAAGCGGCGCACCTGCGACATGTGGCGGTCGTCCGGCACGCGCAGGTCGAGCAGGCAGAGCGACCCGAACACCTCGCCGTGGTGCGGGGCGGCGGTGAACGCGAAGAGCGGCGAGCCGGGCACGGCGCGGATCCCCATCTCGACCAGCGGGGCCCCGCGACGGCTGTCGATCTCGCGCCCTCCCTCGACCGCCCACGGCTCGTGGTCCGGAAACGTGTGGTAGGGATGCGGGTAGTTGCCGTGCGGCGCGCGCGGGTTGGTGCCGTCGGGGTTGCAGACCCAGTGCCGCGTGCCGAGGCAGTTCTCGCGATCGACGTAATCCCAGCGCGTGAAGGCGAGGCGGCCGTCGTTGTCGACGGTCGGGTTCCACTCGGCGGTTTCGAAGTAGCTCAGCGCCCGGAGGTCGGTCCCGTCCGCAGCGACGGACATCATCGTGTAGTTGCGCACCTTGAGGTACGCCGCGAAGCAGCGGATGTAGCCGCCGCGCCGCTCGGACACGAACGCGATGCGGCCGTCGGGCAGCCAGCACGGGTCGAAGTCGTTCCACGCGCCGTCGGTGAGCTGCCGGAGGTCCGACCCATCGGCGTTGACGCGGAAGAGGTGGAAGCAGGTGTTCGTCTCGTAGACCCAGCGGTGCTCGCGGTTGGCGGTCCACGCGAAGACGATCGACCGCCCGTCGGGCGCGAGGTCGGGCGTCGCGACGGCGCCGCCCTGGAGCCGCCGGCCCTTCATCGGTCCGTTCGCCACGATGGACGTCGCGAGCAGGTCGACGGCCTCCGGCACGCCCCCGAGGTTGCGGACGACGTAGAGCCCGCCGCCGGGCAGCGCGTTGCAGCCGAAGTACTGCGTCACGAAGTGGCCGCCCTGGATGTCCGCGGTGACCGGATTGGACCGCACCGATCCCGCGAATGTGCCGCGCGCCGCGCAGAGAAGCGCGCCGAAGTCGAGGCGCGGATTGCCCATCGCGATGCTCCGCCGCACCGCGCAGACGGCGAGGTGGAGACCGCGGTCGCCCGGCGCCGCCGCGACCGCCTCGCGCAGGCGCCCGAGATCCGCGCGGGCCGGGGCCCAGCGCTGGCCGCCGTGCCCGACGGCGAGATGGTCGAGCAGTGCGGTCGCCCGGCGCAGCGCCGTCCCGGCGGGGCCGCCGTCGCTGTCCCACACCAGTGCATGCCGGTCGACGACCTCGCGTTCGAGCTTGGCGCGGTCGGGGCCGCCTCCGCGGCTTTCCGCATGGTCGCACCGGTTCCAACCGTCGAATTCGCGGTTCCACGCGCGGAGGACCTCGTCGCGCACGTCGTTCGCCCGCACCGTTTCGAGTCCCAGCCGGCGCGCCGTCTCCCCCAGCGCGGCGCGCAACGGCGCGGCGTCCTCCGCGGGCGGCAGCGGCTGGAACGCCGTGGACATGCCGCCGGCCATCCCCTCGCCCGCGGCGGTACGCTTGACCTGGGTCCGCCGGACGCCCGCCCGGCGGCTCGTGGAGGCGTCGGCGAGCGGAGCGGCCGGATCGAAACGCCAGTCCGCGAGGACCGCCTCCGGCGACGCCCCCGCCGCGCCGGGCGGATACGCCCCGCGGAGGATCCGCACGTCGTCGAGAAGCCCGTCGCACCCGAAGCCGTCCTCCGAGAGCCCGCCGACCGCGAGCGGCCCCGGCGCCGACGTGCCGCCACGGGACGCGGTCGCCACAGCGCCGGCCTCGGCCCCGTCGACGAAGAGGCGCACGCGGTCCGCCTCCAACACCATCGCGACCGCGGTCCACCGGCCGGTGGACAGCACGGTCCCCGTGCGGAGATGATCGGGCACCCGTCCCGGCAGGTAGGCGTGAAGCCGGCCGTCCTTCGGCGTCGTGAAGATCTCCCAGTGGGTCGCGGAGGACTTCGGCTCGTTCGCGACGAGGATGTTGTAGCCGCCCCACGAGGCCAGGCACACGCGACATTCGACCGTCAGCGGCGTCGCGCGGAACGCGGGATCCGTCGGCACGACCAGCGCCCCGCGCGCGGCATCGAGCGCGTCCCCGGCGGCGGCGCCCGACGTCGCGAAACCTAGCGCCCCGGCAGCGGCTCCCACCCAGCGGTTCCAATCCACGCGATCCTCTCCGGCCCGCCGTACCGTGAGATCGAGACGGGCCTGCGGGCGAAGGCTACCATTCCAGCCCTGCCGCGCAACGGGGGATTTCCCGCGGCTTCAGGCCCGCGGATTCCGCCGTCGGGGGCCGGTCCGCCGCGGCGCCGGGCTAGTCGATCCCGAGCCGCTTCTGGATCTGCTCGAGCGAGACGCCCTTCGTCTCGGGCATCGCCTTCAGCACCCACAGGAGCTGGCCGACGCAGCAGATCGCGTAGAACGCGAACGTGTGGCCGCCGGACTTCGCCGCGATCATCGGGAAGGTCCACGAGATCACGGCGGCCATGATCCAGTGCGTGAAGCTGCCCAGCGCCTGCCCGCGCGCGCGGACGCGGTTCGGGAAGATCTCGCTGATGAAGACCCAGATCACCGCGCCCTGGCCGAAGGCGTGCGCGGCGATGAAGACGACGAAACTGGCGAGCAGCAGCGCGCCGCCCGTGCCGGTGTAGAAGGAATACGCCACCGCGCCGAGGCTCAGGATGTAGCCGACGGACCCGATGAGCATCAGCCTGCGGCGGCCGAAGCGGTCGATGACCGCCAGCGCGGCCATGGTGAAGCCGAGGTTCACCAGCCCGATGATCACCGACTGCAGCAGGGCCGACTGCCCGCCCGCGCCGCCCATCTTGAAGATGTGCGCGGTGTAGTAGATCAGCGCGTTGATGCCCGAGAGCTGGTTGAACGCGGCGATCGCGACCGCCAGCAGGATCGGCTGCGCGTACTTGCGCTGGAAGAACGGCTCGCGCAGCGAGTGGTGCTCGACGTCGATCGAGGCCCGGATCTCGGCCAGTTCCGCCTCGACCGCGCCGGCCTCCGGAGCCAGCCGCATCATGATCGCGCGCGCCTCGTCCGTCCGCCGCTGCGCGACGAGCCACCGCGGGCTCTCGGGCGTCAGGAAGAGCAGGAAGAAGAACGCCGCGGCCGGCACGGCCTCGACGCCGAACATCACGCGCCATTCCGCCGCGCCGAGATCGAAGCCGGCGACGATGTAGTTCGACAGGTAGGCCAGCAGGATGCCGAGCACGATGTTGAACTGCGTCACCGCGACCAGCCGGCCGCGGGCCGCCGCCGGGGAGATCTCGGCGATGTACATGGGCGAAACGACCGAGGCCGCGCCGACGCCGATGCCGCCGATGAACCGGAAGAAGAGGAAGGAATACCAGTCCCACGGGAACGCGCTGCCGACCGCGGACACGAAGTAGAGCACGGCGATGGCGACGAGGACCGCACGCCGCCCGAAGCGGTCGGCCGGGCGGCCGGCGATCAGCGCGCCCAGGATCGTGCCGATCAGCGCGCTGGAAACCGTGAACCCGAGCTGGCCGCTGGTCAGGGTGAAGACCTTCGTCAGCGCGTCGGTCGTGCCGGAGATCACCGCGGTGTCGAACCCGAAGAGCAGTCCGCCGAGCGCGGCGATGATGGTGCTGGTGAGAAGCGTGCGGTTCAGATTCATGGCGCCCCCAAGTTCAGCGGCCGTCCGACGCCCACGCGCGGTACCGGGCCTCGATCCCGGCGGCCTTCTCGTCGCCCTTGTGGAAGAGGAAACGGTAGCGGAAGGTCGCCGAGCCGCCCTTCGGAATCACGAAGGGATCGTCCTTGTCGGCGAACTTGAAGGACTTGATCGCGAACGGATTCACGGCGAAGAGCCCGTAGGTGCGAGCGTGCCAGCCGGTCGGATGGCGCGGATTGGCCGGATGATCGAAGATCGCGATGCCGACGGTCCCGCCGCCCAGCGGTCCGCTGGCGTCGCACCACCGGGCGCGCCGGCCCCAGGCGTCCTTGCCGGCCTCGCCCTCGGAGTTCACGAGGCGCCCGGCGCCGGGCGGATCGACCTGGAGCGACGTCGCCAGCCGGATCGCCATCGAGCCCTCCTTCGTGTCGTTGAAGGCGACCTCGCCGTTCGGCGCATGGATCGTGATCGCGATGTCCATCTCCGCGCCGCCGTCCGCCGCCGCGCGGAACGCATAAGCCCGCGTGTCGGTGCAGACGACCGCGTCGCCCGCGCGCCATTCGTTGCTCACGGTGAAGCGGCCGGCCTTCGGGTCGATCGAAAGGAGGCCGGCGTGGACGATCCGCTCGCCCTTCTTGTTGCTCCAGAAGTCGTGGCCGTTGACGTCGCCGTGGGTGAACCAGAGTCCGCGGTGGTGCGGGTGGTCCGTCTTCTCGCCCTCGACGGTCCGCATCGGGTAGTTCCGCATGACGTTCGTCCCGGTCGGACCGATCAGCGGGTCGAAGTGCGGAAACCGCTCCGCCAGGAAGTTGTAGTCGGTGAAATGCCGTCCGCCGATCGTCACGCGGATGCGGCCCTCCTGCTGCTCGAACGCGACGCCGTCCGCCGCCGCCGCGCTCCCTGCGATCACCGCCGCCAGCAGCCCCCCCGCGATGTGCGTCTTCATGGCCGGCGAGTGTAGCGCGATCCCCGGCCGCAGGCCATCGCGGAAAGCGCGTCGCGCCCCGGTACGGCGCCGGGGGACTTGCCGACGCCAACCGCGGACGATAGGGTCGCGCCGGGGAATCATGATCCACGGCCACCAACGGGCGGGACGCGGGCTGCATCCCGCGCTGCGGACCGCCGCGCTGATCGCGCTGCTGGCGGTGCCGCTGTTGCTGTTGCGCGCGACGCCCGGCATCCCCGGCGGCCCGATGCGCTGGCTGGGCGCGGGCGAAGTCCACCTGGCCCGGGCGCTTCCCGAATTCGCCGCGCTGCGGCCGCCGCCGGTCTCGGCGACCGGCTACGACGGGCAGTTCTACGCGCAACTGGCGCTCGACCCCGCCCTCCGCCGCGCGGACGAGCTGAAGCGCGCGCTCGACTCGCCCGAGTACCGCGCCCGCCGCATCGGACTGCCCGCGCTCGCGTGGGCCGCCGGCCTCGGCCGGCCCCGCACGGTCGTCACGGCCTACGCGCTGTCGAATCTCCTCTTCGCCGCCGTCCTGGCCGGACTCCTCGCCGCGCGAACGCGGCTGGAGCGGCCGCGCGACCTGCTGCTTGCGGCGGCGCTGCTGTGGACGACCGGCACGCTGACGTCGATGGACCGGGCGCTGTCCGACCTGCCCGCGTCGGTGCTGATGCTTGCCGCCGTCTGGATGGCCGGCCGGCCCGCGGGCCTGGCGGGCGCGCTCGCGGCGGCGGCGCTGATGCGCGAGACGTCGGTCCTCGGGCTCGCGGCCGCCGCCCCCGCATCCTTCCGCCCCCGCGACCTGCTCCGGTCGGCGGGCGTCGCCGCGGCTGTCCTGCTGCCGCTCGGCCTCTGGCTGGCCTGGTGCCGGATGCGGCTCGGCGGCGCGGGCGCGTCGCCGACCGACGCCTTCGGCCTCCCGCTGGTCGCGTGGGCGGAACGGATCGCCGGAGCCGCGGGCGACCTGGTGCGCGACGCACCGGCCGCCGCCTGGAACCAGCGCGGCCGGCTTCTGTTCGAACTTCTCGCCCCGCTTTCCCTCGCGGTCCAGGCGGTGTTCTTCGCCGTCCGCCGCGAGCCCGGCGACGCGGTCTGGCGGTTCGGCGCGGTCTGGGCGGTGCTCTTCCTCTTCCTGGGCCCCCAGGTCTGGGGCGAGCAGTACGCCTCGACGCGCGTGCTGCTGCCGCTGACCTTCGCGTTCAACGTGCGCCTTCACGCCGCAGCGGGCGCGCGCGGCGAACTCGCGTGGTTCATGGCCGGCAACGCCGGACTGGCCTGGATGGCGATCTGCGCCGTCCTCTGACGGCGACGGCCCGGACCCCGCCGCCCTACGATCCGTCCCCGTGGGAATCGGACGGGAGCGCCCGGCGCCGGCGCAGCATGCACGCGATCGTGAAGACGACGAGGCCCGCCGGGACGAGCGGCAGGCAGAGCAACGGCCACGCCACGTACCACTCCGCGCCCTCGATGCCGGCGACGTCGTAGAAGAACCGATGGCCGCCGGCGTACGCGAGACCCGGCGCGCCCGACGCCTCCGAGAAGACCATCTCGTAGTACGGGTAGTGGTCGTTCTCCACCTGCCCGCCGCCGAGGCCCATCACGACCAGGCGCCGGCCGGCGCCATCGACCGCGTCGATGATCACACCGCCGAGCCGGGCCGCCTCCTCCTCGTAGCCGGCCTCGGGGGCCGCGAGGAGCCCCGTGGACCGGATCAACGGCAGCAGGTCCGGAAGATCCGGCGGCAGCGCCACCGAATGGACCGCCGGAAGGAGACCCCGCCGGTCGAGGTCGATCAGAAGGCGTTCCTCAAGGCAGTAGTACGGATCGTTCCGCCCGGAGGCGAGGGCGTTCGTGAGCGAGAAGTCCTCGCGGATCGCGAGGGCCGGGGCGCCGCCGGCCGCG
>VGWF01000021.1 GCA_016873715.1 Lentisphaerota bacterium
GGGGCGGCCGAGGGTCGCGTTGAGGTTGGCGCCGTCGTAGTACATGAGGCCGTCGATGGCGTGCACGGCGTCGGCGATCTCGCGGATCCGCGCGGTGAAGGTGCCCAGCGTGTCGGGACAGGTCAGCATGACGCCTGCGGTTTCGGGCGTGATGGCTTTCAGAAGCGCATCGACGTCCATCTGCCAGTCGCTGCGCGACGGGATGGAGACCACGTCGTAGCCGGCGATGCGCGCGCTGGCCGGGTTGGTTCCGTGCGCGGCGTCGGGGATCACGATGTGGGTCTTGGCATTGCCGCGGTCCTGGTGGTAGGCGGCCATCAGCATGACGCCGGTCAGCTCGCCGTGCGCCCCGGCGAGCGGCTGGAGCGTGAACTCGGCCATGCCGCAGATCTCGGAGAGCATGCGCTCCAGCTCGAAGAGCATCTGCAGCGCGCCCTGCGTGAGCTGGCCGCCGTGGCGCAGCTGCGGGAGGAGCGGGTGGAGATTCTCGAAGCCCGGCAGCGCGGCGGCGGCCTCGCAGGCGCGCGGGTTGTACTTCATCGTGCAGGAGCCGAGCGGGTAGAAGTGGGTGTCGACCGAGAAGTTCCGGCGCGACAGGCCCGTGAAGTGGCGGATCACGTCCAGCTCCGACGCCTCCGGCAGCGCGGCGGGTTCGGCGCGGCACATCGCGCGGTTCGACTCCAGCGACACCGGCCCGATGGGCTCGGGCAGGCGCACGCCCCGGCGGCCCGGCACGCTCTTCTCGTAGATCAGGTCCATGGTTGGCCTCGGTCCGGCGACGATACGTCCCCCGTGCCCCCTCGGCAAGCGGGACGGGCAGGAGGAGTTTCCATTTCCAGGTTTCAGGCTTCACGTTGGGCTCCGGTTTCCGGGTCCCCACTCCCGGCTTCCTTCCGCCGGCATCGCGGGGTTGCCCGGTCGCGATTCAACCGCCATACTCCCGGGCGGCATGTCCGGCACTTCCGCCATAGCGTCCCGGCTCCGGGCGTGGGCGCCCTCGGTCGTTCTGGCCGCGGGGGTGCTTGCGATCTGGGCCGTCTTCTCGTGGCCGCTGGCGGCGCACGTGACGGACGGAATCGCGTCGTCGTCGCACAACCGCGAGACCGGCGCGGTGCGGCGGATGATTCCCGGCGACCACCTGCAGCTCCTCTACACCTACTGGCTGGCCGGCGACATGATTGCCGGGCGGACGCCGTGGTTCCACAACCTCTACGAGTTCAACACGGGCGACGACGGCGAGTGCTTCCGCGTCCACGCCCAGTACGCGCCGTTCTCGTGGATCTTCGCGGCGACCTCCGCCGTCGCCGGCCGGGCCGCGGGGATGAACCTGGCGGGGCTCGTGTCGTTGTGGCTGACGGCGTGGTTGACGATGCGGCTCGCGCGGCGTTACGCGGAGGGCGACGCGCTCGCGGTGCTGGCCGGCTGGCTCGCGATCCTGCTGCCGTTCCGCTGGATCATGCTGCTCGGCGGCAGCCCGATGGGCCACGCGATCACGTGGGTCCCGCTGCTCCTGCTCGGGGTCGACATCGTCGTGCGCGATCTGCGGGCGGCGGGCGGGTTCCTCGCGGGCCTCGGCCTGCTCTTCGCCTCGTGGGGCGACAGCCACGTCCTCTTCTTCGGCGTCTTCGCCTGCGCGGGGTGGGTCGTGGTGGCGATCGTCGCCCGCGGCGGCTGGCCGTGGCGCGAGCGGAGGGCCTGGATGGCGCTCCTCCGCGCGGCCGGCGCCGCGCTGGTCAGCCTGGTTCCGGCGCTGGTGATGCTCGCGTTCACCGTGGTGCGCCTCCGCGGGACCACGGCGGGCGTCCCGCGGGATCTCTCCGAGATCGCCCTCTTCTCGCCGCATCTGTCGGGCCTCTTCCGGTGGGGCGCCGGCGGGGTCGACAGCCATCTCTATCTCGGGTGGATCCCGTCCGCGATCGCAACGCTGGGCCTGGCCGGCTGGATCGCGGGCCGCCCGCGCTCGCCGGAGGCGTGGCGGCGGCTCGCGGTCTTCCTGCTGCTGCTGGCGGCGACGGCCGCCGTGATCGTACTGGCCACGGGGCCGCACGGCCCCCACGGCGGAGTCGTGTGGCGCGCGGCGCGCAAACTCGTGCCCCCCTACCAGGCGATCCGTCAGCCGGCGAAGGTGCTCTGCCTTCTGCCGACCCTTGCGGCGGTCGGGCTGGTGGCGGGGCTGTCGGCATGGACCGGACTGCGGCGGCGTCCGGCGGCCGGCGCGGCGGCGGGTGCGCTGCTGGCCCTGGCGGTTGCGGCGGAGATGAAGGCGCAGATCCATGCGACGATCTGCACGCTCGATCACAGGCAGGGGGCCTACCAGGCGGTGGCCGCCCTCGCGCGCGCCGACGGCGTCGATCCGCGCGTCCTCGTCCTGCCGCTCTGGCCGGGCGACTCCGCCTACGGCTCCGTCTACCTGCACTACGCCTCGCTCTACCGGGTCCGCATGGCGAGCGGGTACTCGCCGGCGGTCCGGCCGTCCTACATCGAGGGGTTCTTCGAGCGGTTCAAGGACTTCAACCACGGCGGGATTCCGGATGCCTCGCTGGACGCGCTGCTCGGAAGGGGCATCCGCGCGATCCTGTTCCACGAGGACCTGTTCCCGGAGAAGGTCAGCCCGTTTCCCGCCGGACGCACGCTCGAGGCGCTGCGCCGGCATCCGCGGCTGCGGGTCCTCGCGCAGGACGGCCGGGTCTGGGCCTTCGGGATCCTGGCCCCCGGGGCCGCGCGGGCCGACGCGGGAGCGGTCGAGGCCTACGCGGATCCGTGGCCGCCCGCGCGCCGCAGCGAGATCGAGCGCGCCGCGCCGCGCGTGACGGCCGTTGACGACTCCTCCTGCAGCCGCGGATCGTACGGCGCGTTGGAGCGCGAGGGCGACGGCTTCGTCCTGCCGCGCGTGCCGCCGCATGCCGAACCGGGCGCCGCGTGGTGGATGCGCGTCCGCGGCGACGGCGAGTTGTCGATCGCGTGGTCGCCCGGCGACGGCGAGGACGGGCCGCGGGCCGTGGTGCGGGTCGATTCCGGCTCCGCATGGACATGGCTGCGCGTGCCGCCGCCGGACGAGGTTCGGGACCGGGACCGCGTCACGCTCTCCGCCTCGTGGGCCTCGGGACGCGTGGGGGCCGACGTTGCGCTCTTCGCCGCCGCCGGGCCGCTCTCGATGAAGCCCGGCGAATCGCGCAGTTTCCCCGCGGCGACGTTCTTCCGCGCCGGCCACACGGCGCCCGGCGGCGCCGTGGTCTTCGATCCGGAACGCGATCCGGCGGACCGCGTCTTCTACGGTCCCTTCCGGCCGCTGGCGCCCGGCCGCTACCGCGCCGCCCTCGAGTTCGACACGCCCGCGGCGGCGGGCGAAGCGCCCGGGTCGTTCGCCGTCGAGGGCGTGGACGCGACGCCCGCGCCCGTCGCGGCCGGCCGCGCGGCGGAGGTCGAGTTCGTGCAGGTTGCCGATACGCCGTTCGTCGCATCCTTCACCTTCTCCCGCACGGCGCCCGTCACGGTGCAGCGCCTCGTGCTGCTGCGCCTCGAGTAGGCCCTGCCGCCAGGGTCGAACATTGCTTCGAGGGCCTCCCGCACGGCGCCGACGGAGCGGCGCCCTCCAGGGCCGTCCTTTCGAACACGTCGGGCGATCAGGGATAGGCGTTGCTTCGAGGGTCTCACGCACGGCGCCGACGGAGCGGCGCCCTCCAGGGCCGTCCTTTGATTTACGTGGAACAGGTCGGGTTGATCAGGGATAAGCCTTGCTTCGAGAGCCTCACGCACGGCGCCGACCCTGCTTCGCGAGGACGCTTCGCAGGGCAGGCGCAGCGGCGCCCTCCAGGGCCGTCCTTTCGATTTCCATGGAACAGGTCGGATCGATCAGGGATGGACGTTGCTTCGAGGGCCTCACTCACGGCGCCGACCCTGCTTCGCGAGGACGCTTCGCAGGGCAGGCACAGCGGCGCCCTCCAGGGCCGTCCTTTCGACTTCCATGGAACAGGTCCTGGAGGGCCGCGCTCCGTCGCGGCCGGCCGCGTGGCGGAGGTCGAGCTTGCGCAGGTTGCCGATGCGCCGTTCGGGATTGTCCACCGCGCGGTCGCTGCGGCATGATGACGCGGGCGGCGTCCGGCCGCCCGGGAGGCGTCCGATGAAGCACCTGTCGCTGGCCGTGTCGATCCTGGGAGCCGTTGCAACCGCGACGGCCGCCGACCCCGTTTCACACCTCGCACGGTGTGCAACGAACCACCCGGCGGCGGCGGCGGCGGGGCGGATGGCGCGGGACGTCCGCGGACGGACCTACGTCGCCCCGGCTCGCGTGATGTGGACGGAGGGTGCGGAGCGGACCGACCGTCTCGTCGAGGACCCGCGCGGCCAGGTCTTCGTGCAGAACCCGGGCGTCTGCCGGCTGACGCGCAAGGACGGCGCTCCCGCCGCCGTGCTGGTCGACTTCGGTCTCGAGCTGCACGGCGCGCTCCAGATCCTCGTCGGCAACACGCCGGGCAACAAGCCGGCGCGGATCCGCGTACGGCTGGGCGAGTCGGCGGCCGAGGCGATGAGCGACATCGGCGGCCCGAAGAACGCGACCAACGACCACGCGATCCGCGACGACACGATGCTCGTCCCGTGGCTCGGCACGCGCGAGTTCGGCCCGTCGGGCTTCCGGTTCGCGCGGATCGACCTGCTCGACGACGGCGCGCTCGACCTCGTCGGCCTGCGCGCCATCCTGCTCGTGCGCGACCTCGAGTACCTCGGCTCCTTCCGGTGCAGCGACGAGCGCCTCAACCGCATCTGGATCACGGCCGCGTGGACCGCGCACCTCAACCTCCAGGACTACCTCTGGGACGGCATCAAGCGCGACCGGCTCGTCTGGATCGGCGACATGCACCCCGAGACCATGGCCCTCGCCACCGTCTTCGGCCGCGCGCCGGCGATCGAGGCGAGCCTCGACCTCGTCCGCGACGCGACACCGCTTCCGCAGTGGATGAACGGCATCAGCTCGTACTCGATGTGGTGGATCCTGATCCACCGGGACTGGTACCGCTTCCACGGCGACCTCGACTACCTGCGCGATCAGAAGGCCTACCTCGTCCCGCTGCTCGACCGCCTGCTCTCGAAGATCGGCCCCGACGGCGCCGAGCGACTCGACGGCATGCGGTTCCTCGACTGGCCCACCGCGGGAAACAAGCCGGCGGTCCACGCCGGCCTCCAGGCGCTGCTCGCGATGACCCTCGATGCCGGCGCGGAGATCTGCACGACCCTCGGCGACGCCGACGCCGCCGGGCGCGCCGCCGCCGGCGCGAAGCGTCTGCGGGCGAACGTGCCGGACGCGGGCGGCAGCAAGCAGGCGGCCGCGCTCCTCTCGCTGGCCGGCTTCGGCGACCCCGTGGCCTACAACCGCGACGTGCTCGCCGTTGGCGGCGCGAAGGACATGTCCACCTTCTACGGCTACTACATGCTCGAGGCGCGCGCGAAGGCCGGCGATGTCCAGGGCGGCCTCGACGCGATCCGCACCTACTGGGGCGCCATGCTCGACCGCGGGGCGACCTCCTTCTGGGAGGACTTCAACCTCGACTGGCTCCCGGGCGCGTCGCGCATCGACGAACTGCCCGCCGCGGACGAGAAGGACCTCCACGGCGACTTCGGCGCGCACTGCTACAAGGGTTTCCGCCACAGCCTCTGCCACGGCTGGGCGTCCGGTCCCGCGCCGTGGCTCACGCGCCACGTCCTCGGCGTCGAAGGGGTCGAGCCGGGCGCGAAGACGGTTCGCGTGGCGCCCGTCCTCGGCGACCTCGCGTGGGCCGAGGGCACGTTCCCCACGCCGGCCGGAGTGCTCAAGGTTCGCCACGACAAGCGCCCCGACGGCACGGTCGAATCGAAGATCGACGCGCCGCCGGGCGTGAAGATCGTCGGCCCGGCCGCGCGGAAATGAGTTGATCATGAAAATGGCCCGCGCGCCCGTTCTCGCCGCGGCGGCGGCCCTGGCGGCTCTCGCCGCCTCCGCCGCGACGGTGCAGGAGAAGCTGGAGACCATCGTCTTCCCGTCCGTTGAGTTCCGGCAGGCCGCCCTTCCGGACGTCCTCGAATACCTCCGCCAGGCCTCCCGCAGGGAGGATCCCGGGAAGACGGGCGTGGAAATCGTCGCCCGCGACCTGCCGGAGGGCCTGGTGATCACGCTGAACCTGCGGAGGGTGCGGCTTGGCGATGTGCTGCGATACGTCGCGGAGATCAGCGGTGCGGTGATGGTCGTGGACGGCGACCGCGTCGTTCTGCGGCCCGGCTCTTCCCCGGCGCTCCCCGAGGCCGGGCCGCCGCCGCCCCCGGATCCGGACACGCTGCGCCGGCTGAAGGAGATCGTGATCCCGTCGGTCGAGTTCCGCGAAGCCAGCCTTGTGGATGTGATGAGTTTCCTGCGGGACGCATCCGAGGCCCTCGCGAAGGACCCCGCCGGAGTGAACCTTGTCCTGAAGCCCGGTCCCCGCGGGGAGTTCCCGCCGTCACACCCGGGGCCCGACGTGGATCCGTTCGCTCCTGCGATGCCGCCGGGAACCGGGGATGGGCCCGGCATCACGCTCCAGATGCGGCGGGCGCCCCTGGGCGAGGTCCTCCGGCAGGTCGCGCGTCTTGCCGGCATGGATCTGCTGATCGAGGGCAGCACGGTCGTGATGGCTCCGGGGGGCGAGGCGGCGCGCGGGGCGGTGTTCCGCACGGAGGTCGATGTCGCGCGGGCCGGCGAGGCGAAGTACACGCTCAAGGTGAAGGTGTACGAGACGCCGGCCGGCGGGAAGGAGATCGTGCTGGCGAGTCCGTGGCTGTCCCTCGAGGCGGCGAAGGAGGGGGCGGTGACCGTCGGCGAGGAGGATGCACCCGGCGATCTGCGCGAGGGAGTGAAGTTGAGGGCCTCGGTCCGCGAGAGAGCCGGCGGGCTTGCGGAGATCGACTGCGAAGTGACCGTGATCCGGGGGCGGCGGACCGCATGGTCCTCGCGCCAGACGACGCGGTTGCCGGCGCCGTAGCGCCGGAGGCTCAGCCCCGGGGCGGGGGCGTGCCGCTCGCCTGCCGCAGGGCGGCGGCGAGGGCGGCGGCGGAACCGAAGCGGTCGGCGGGGTTCTGCGCGAAGCTGCGGTTCAGCACGGCCTGGACGTCCGGGTCCAGTTCGGAGGCCGAGATCGGCCGGTAGTCGCAGGTGTGGTCGGGCATCGTGTCGCCGGCGTGATCGGGCATCGATCCGGTCAGCAGTTCGTGCAGCGTGACGCCGAGGGAGTAGATGTCCATCGCCGGCCCGGGTCTGCCCCCGCGGGCCTGCTCGGGGCTCATGTAGAAGGGGGTTCCCACGACGTCCTCCTCGTCCGGCTTCGCCAGCGCCGCGAGGGATCCGAGCCCGAAGTCGATGATCCGCAGCACGTGCTTCGAGTCGATCATCAGGTTGTCGGGTTTGAGGTCGAGATGGTGGACGCCGTGCCCGTGCGCGTAGGTCAGGGCCGCGGCGCAGGCGTCGGCGACCGCCAGCACGGCCTCGACCGGCAGCCGCCCGGAATGCGTCAGGATCCGCCGCAGCGTGGCCCCGTCGATGAACTCCATCACCAGGTAGACGAGGCCGCCCTGCCGCTCGAGGGTATGGAGCCGGACGATGTTCGGGTGGGAGAGCTGCACGGCGTCGCGCGCCTCCGCCACGAGCCCCTCGACAACCTTCGGGTCGCGCGCGAACGGTTCGGAGATGAGCTTGAGGACGACCGGAAGGTCGAGCAGCGAGTCGTGCGCGCGGTAGATGGCGCCGAGGCCGCCCTGGCCGATCATCTGCAGGCCGGTGTAGCGGGCGGCCACCCGGGGAGGCTTCACCGGAGGGGCGAAGGTCGGCCGGGCGCCCGGTGCGGCGCGCGGGGGGTCCGGCGGAGGCGGCGCCGTCCGCGCGCCGGGCTTGGGCACGACGATCCGCACCGTGCGCCGGGCCGCGGGCGCGGGGGTGGGGGGCGGCGCCGGGATCCGGATCCTGGGCTTCGCGGCGGGCGCACCCGGGCGGGCCGCTGCGCGCTTCCGGTGCACCTCAAGGGCTTCGGCCACGCAGTCGCAGAGGGCCGCCGCATGCCACGGCTTCTCGATCACCCGCCAGACATGGCCCACGTTGACGGCGTCGAGGAGCGCCTCCTTCGTCGCGTAGCCGGTGACGAGGATCGACACGATGTCGGGATTCCGGCGGTGCGCCTCGGCCAGGATCTCCGTGCCCTCGTGCACGGGCATCCGGAGGTCGCAGAGGAGGACGGCGATGTCGCTGGCGGCGACGACCTGGAGCGCGACCTCCGCATCCGTGCACACCAGGATCTCGACGCCGGGAATCTTCAAGGCGATGTGGCGGCGCGTCATCTCCGCGATGGTCGGCTCGTCGTCGACGACCAGGATCGGCGGCCTCCGGCGCCCCGTCTTCCCGTGCGATCTCCCCGCGTCAGGCATCCGGGAAGAATACCGAACCCGCGTCGCGGGAAAAGATCGGAATTCGAGGGCGGTTCGGGCAGGATGGCCGCGAGGGATCCCGCATGAACCGAAATCTCCGCCGCTCGCTCGTCCTGCTCCTCGCCGCCGGCCCGGCCGTGGCGGCCCCGACGATCGTCCTCGTCGCCGGGGGCGCGCCGCCGGCCGGCGCGCAGCTCCGCGAGCCCTACGCGCTCGATTTCGACCGCGCGGGCAACCTCTACATCGCCGAGATGTCGAAGGGCCAGCGCATCCACCGGCTCTCGCCCGACGGCCGCCTCGTCACCGTGGCGGGCACGGGGGCGAAGGGGGCGGGGGGCGACGGCGGCGCGCCGCTGCAGGCCACGTTCGACGGCATGCACGGCCTCGTCGTCGCGCCCGACGGAGCGCTGCTGGCCGCCGACACGTGGAACTGCCGCGTGCGCCGGATCGATCTGCGCGCGGACATCGTGTCGACCGTCGCGGGCACCGGCGAGAAGGCGTTCGGGGGGGACGGCGGGCCCGCCGCCGCCGCGCGCTTCGCCGGTATCTACTCCATTGCGCTCGACGCGGCGGGGCGGACCCTCTACATGGCCGACCTCCACAACCTCCGCGTGCGGGCGATGGACCTCAAGACCGGGATCGTGACGACGCTCGCGGGCGACGGGACGAAGGGCGTGCCGGAGGACGGCGCCGCCGCGGCCTCGGCGCCGCTGGTCGATCCGCGCGCCGTGGCGGCGGACGCGCAGGGCAACGTCTACATCCTCGAGCGCGGCGGGCACGCGCTGCGCGTCGTCGACCGCGCCGGCCGCATCCGCACCGTCGTGAACCGGTCCGGGAAGAAGGGGGCCCAGGGCGACGGCGGGCCGGCGATCGACGCGACGATGAACGGGCCGAAGCACATCGGCATGGACCGGGACGGCGGGGTGCTGATCGCCGACGCGGAGAACCACCTGCTCCGGAAGTACACGCCGGCCGACGGGCGCATCGTTCGCATCGCCGGGTGCGGGCGCAAGGGCGCGGCGGGGCTCGGCGGTCCTCCGCTGGAGGTGGAGCTGAACCGTCCGCACGGGATCTGCGTCGCGGCCGACGGCACGATCTTCATCGCCGACAGCTACAACGATCGCGTCCTCAAGATCGCCGACAGCCGATAGCCAACAGCCAAGCGCGCACGACCTCGGAGGCGAAGACGTAGCCCTCGAAGAACGGGAAGCGCTTGGGCCAGCGCGAGGCGAACATGTGCCAGCGGCCGTCCTAGCCGCGGGCGACGGAGCCGCACCAGACCCAGAAGTCGTCCATTCGGAACCCGCCGCCGGCCGGCGCGGGCTCCAGCCGGCCGGCGAACGTTCCGGCCGGCGCGCCGGCGGCCGCCGCTCCCGCCGCCACGAGACATGCGACCACGGTCGGAAGACGATTCATGGCCTTCTCCCGCGGCCGATCATCGGCGCGTGCGGCATCGCGGTCAATCCGCCGGGGGCTGGACGGTGCCGGAGGCGTGGCGTCCGATGATGGAACGGGCCGGGCGCCGCCGGGTCGCCCCTGCGGCCGGCGTGTCAGCCGGCCCTCCCGGCCCCGACGCATGGACCCGGTGCGCCGGGGTGGTCTCGACGGGCCCGGCGGAATCGCCGGTCATGTCGCCGGGGAATGCCCGGGCGAGAACCCGAGGACGCGGGCGAGGGCGGCGAGGACGGGTGCGCGCCGCTCAGTTCTCATGGTCGCGGTTGCGCCAGTACTGGACGTTCACGCCTTCGGGCGACAGCACGGCGTAGAGGTCCGTCACGTCGTCGAGGTCCATGATCGACCACGGCTGCCGGACGGAATCGCCGTTCTTTGTGAAGACGAGATTGGCGGCGAGGTAGACGCACGAGTGAATGACCTCGCCCGACGGGAGGGACAAGAAGAGGACATCGCCGAACTGGGGGGTCTCGCCGATTCCGTAGTAGTGCTCGATGATGTGCCGCTGGGCCTCCTCGGAAATGCCGAAGCGATCCTCGGGGGTGAGGCTGAAGAAGTTGAGGCTGGTCCAGTGGCAGTCGCGGCGGACGCCGTCCGCGGCCTGGGCGGGATGCGGGTAGATGTAGATGCGCTGGCGGGCGAAGGCCGGCAGCAGGTGCGCGATGTCCAGGGTGCCGCCGCCGGGCAGGCCGGTCAGCGACTCCAGCATCGGGCGCAGGTCCTTCCGTCGTCCCCGTCCGCCCCAGTAGGCGACGAGCCGGTCGATATTGGTGTCGGGCGTGATCCTCAGATTCACGAGGTACGTCGACGCGGAACTCAGCAGCCGGGTGATCCGGAGTTTCTCGTCGCGGTCCTGGGTCATGTTCAGGATGGTGAAGCTGTCCGACACGAAGGACCGCGGCCCCCTGATGTAGACGACCTTGCGGATCAGGGCCTGGGTCTCGGCGCTCAGTCCTGAGGCCGCGAGTGCCGCCTCGAAGTCCTCCGTGCGGATCGACCAGGGCTGGTGGTGCGGCAGGTTCCGGTCCGAGCGGGCGAGGGCGCCGTAGAGGGCGGCCCGTACGCCCGGGTCCAGGGACATCACCGTGTCGCCGTCCGGGCGGATGGTGATCCCGTCCTGCTCGACGGCCCAGGTCTCGACGTTCAGCAGGGCCTTGCTCTGCGCATCGGTGAGATTCAAGGTCCCGAGAAACTGACGGAGCGACTCCTCGTTGTGGCCCGAGAAGAACCAGGTCGCCGTCAACTGCTTCGACCAGCCGGCGGGAATCAACTCCTCCGACGGTGAAATCGTGATCCGGGTCAGCTCCAGAATCCCCCAAGGACCGCTGCGGACCTGTGAACCCTTCGTCGCCACGGGTTTCGCCGTCGCGGCCGGGGCGCTTCCGGCGGACGGGGAACCGATGACCCCGGTGGCGACCAGGGCCCACGGAAGCGCAACGAGACCCACCAGCACGGCAAACGCCGCGGTGGAGAGGCGAACCCCCGCGCCCGAACCGGCTCCGGGCGCGGTCGACGAATCGAGATCAGACATTATTGGACTCCGGCTCCCCCCAAAGCCTGCCGCTATATGCCACAGCGGGAGGGGCGTTGCAAGCGGGCGCGGTCCGCGGACCGGTCGCCGGGAGCGGGACGGTCCCATCCCGGAGGCCGGTGTCAGGCGCGCGTCCGGAGGATGGTCCCCGCCGCCGCCGCGTCGATGTCGCCGTCCTCCCCGAACGAGTCGCCCCGCTCGCGGAACCGGGCCTCGACCCTGCGGGCGGACTCGGCGGCGTCGATGCCGTGGTCCTTCAGCCGTACGGGCATGCCGATGGACCGGAAGAAATCCTCCGTCTGCGTGATCGCATCCTCGGCCGTGCCGACGCCCCAGACCCGGCGGCCGTACTGTTCGAGTTTCGCGCGCTTGGCGGTGAGCTTGTGCCGCCAGACGCCGGGCATGACGATGGCGAGGGTCTCGGCGTGATCGAGGCCGTGGAACGCTGTCAGTTCGTGCCCGATCATGTGGGTGGACCAGTCCTGCGGGACGCCGCATCCGACCAGCGTGTTGAGCGCCAGCGTCGCGCTCCACATGAACGAGGCGCGGGCGTCGTAGTCGGCCGGCTCCGCGATCGTGCGGCCGGCGATCTCGACGAGCGTCTGCAGGATGCCCTCGGCGATCCGGTCCTGCAGCGGCGCGGCGGAGGGACGCGTCATGTACTGCTCCATCACGTGAGCGAAGGCGTCGACGATGCCGTTGCGCACCTGTTTCGCCGGGAGCGTGAACGTCGTTTCGGGGTCGAGCACGGAGAAGACGGGGAAGACGTGCGCCGAGGTGAAGTGCAGCTTCTCTCGCGTTTCCGCCCGGGAGATCACGGAGTTCCCGTTCGCCTCGGAGCCCGTCGCCGGCAGCGTGAGCACCGTGCCGAGGGGCAGCGCGGTCTTCACGACCTCGCCGTGGGTGCGGAGGATCTCCCACGGGTCGGGCCCGTCGAAGACCGCGGCCGCGGCGATGAACTTCGCGGCGTCGAGCACGGACCCCCCGCCGGCGGCGAGAAGGAAACGGACGCCCTCCGCGCGCACGAGGCCGACGGCCTTCATGCAGGTTGCGAACTGTGGATTGGCCTCGATGCCGCCGAACTCGACGACGCGGCGCACGCCGAGCGCCGCCCGCACCTGGTCGTACACGCCATTGCGGCGGATCGAGCCGCCGCCGTAGAGCAGCAGCACCGGCACGCCGTCCGGCACGCGGTCGGCGATGTCGGCGATCGTGCCGCGGCCGAAGAGGATCTCGGTCGGATTGTGGTAGACGAAGTTGTCCATGGCGTCGGGCCCTTTCGATTGGGCGGCGACGATACCCGGGGGCGCGCCCGATTTCACGTCTGATCTTCGCCCCGGACCGCAGGGCAGACGCTCTTCCTCGAGGTCGTGGCACCTTTCGGTCGGCGGGGCGCGGAGTGGCTGGTGGACGCTGGAGCGCTTGCGGTTGCGGGGGTGCGACGCGCACCAGGCCGGCCGGATCGCGCGGGATCCCGCCCCGCCTGCGGCGTTGCCGAAGGGGGCGCGGACACGAGTCCTGCGCCCCCTTCGTCGCCTTGCATCCGGGGCGGTCTGCCGCGTTCCCGGCCGGGCCCCTCGCGGGCTCGGGGCCACCCGGTGCGCGCCGCGGCAGCGCCTTGGCCTTGATTCAAGGATCGTTCGGCTGGGATCTCCCTTTCCCGGCGATGGAAGGGGAATCCTGAGGATCCCGAGCACACGGCCCGGTTTCGACAGGAACAAGATGCGTCGGCCCTGCCCCGGACCGCGGCGGCGCTGGCGCCGGTGCGGCGGCCATGGCATCATGCGCGGACGTTCCGGCCGCGCGTGCGCGTCGGGGGATGCGCGGCGGCCCGGAGGGGGGATGCGGATGAAGTCGATGCGGATCGTGGGGTCATGGATCGCGGCGGTGATGCTGGCCGCGGGGGCCGCGCAGGCGCTGTCGCTGAACGGGATGTTCACCGAGGGGGCCGTGCTGCAGCAGCGCGTCCCGGTGCCGGTGTGGGGCACCGCCGAGCCCGGCGAGGAGGTCGTCGTGACGTTCGCCGGCGCGACGCGGCGCGCCCGGGCCAGCGACGGCGGCTGCTGGATGGTCCGCCTCCCCGCGATGCGGGCCTCGTCCGAGCCGCGGTCGCTGACGGTGACCGGCAAGGCGCCGGACTCGAAGATCGAGATCGCCGGCGTGCTCGTCGGCGAGGTCTGGATCTGCAGCGGCCAGTCGAACATGCAGTGGACCCTCGGCGCCTCGGAGGGCGGCACGAATGCCGCGGCGGAGGCGAAGGATCCGCTGCTGCGGCTCTACAAGGTCCCGATGGTCAAGGCCGACGCCCCGCAGTGCGCCGTCACCAGCCAGTGGACCTCCTGCGAATTCACCAACTCGATCGGTTTCAGCGGCGTCGCGTTCTACTTCGGCCGCGAGTTGCGCACCCTGCGCGGCGTTCCGGTCGGCCTCGTCCAGACTGCGTGGGGCGGAACCCCGGCGGAGTCGTGGACCCCGCGCCCGATCCTCGAGGGGCACGCCGACCTCAAGGCCATTCTCGACGACCACGCGAAGGCCGTCGCGGACTTCTCGCAGCCGAAGGCCGATGAGAACTACGCCAAGGCCCTCGTCGCATGGAGCAACGCGACGGCGAAGGCGAAGGCGGAGACCCGCGAGCTGCCCCAGCGGCCGCGCAGGGCCGAGCCGCCGGCGGACTCGCCGAAGCGCCCGTGCTGCCTCTACAACGCGATGATCCACCCGCTCGTGCCGTACGCCATCCGCGGCGCCATCTGGTACCAGGGCGAGTCGAACTCCGGCCGCGCGAAGCAGTACGAGACCCTCTTCCCCGTCATGATCGGCAGCTGGCGGCAGGCCTGGGGCCAGGGCGACTTCCCGTTCCTGTTCGTCCAGATCGCCCCGCACAACGGCATGGTGCCCGAGATCCGCGAGGCCCAGCTCGTGTCGTGGATGAAGACCCCGAAGACCGCGATGGCCGTCATCGCCGACGTCGGCGAGGAGAAGGACATCCATCCGAAGAAGAAGGAGCCCGTCGGGAAGCGCCTCGCGCTGGCCGCGCAGGCCGTCGCGTACGGGGAGGACCTCGTCCACTCCGGCCCCCTCTTCCGCGTGATGACCGTCCACGGCAACCGCGCCATCGTCGAGTTCTCGCACGCCGGATCGGGCCTCGTCGCGGCCGAGGGCGGCCTGAAGGACTTCACCCTCGCCGCCGCCGGCAGCACGAACTTCGTACCCGCGCAGGCCGTCATCGAGCGCGGCCGCGTCGTCGTGACCAGCCCGGAGGTCGCCGTGCCCGGCGCCGTCCGCTACGGCTGGTCGAACTGGTTCGTCGGAAGCCTGTTCAACCGGGAAGGCCTGCCGGCGACCCCGTTCCGCACCGACCGACCCCGGTAGCCCCCGGCCGCGCCGGACGACGGAACACGAAGACGCAACGAGCGCAAAGGCGGACGGGGACTCGGCACAACGGCCGAAGCGTTCAGAGCGGGATCCGGCCCGGACGTGCCCGATCGGTCCGCCCCTGCCTTCCTTCGCGGCCTTTGCGTCTTCGTGTCGGGTCTTCCGCCGCGGGCGACGGGGACTACGCGAGGCCGAGGGCTTGCTCCGTCTCGCGCCTGAGGCGCTTGAGCTTCCCGGACAGCGTGACCTTCTTCACCGCCGACATGCGGTCGCAGATCAGCACGCCGGCGAGGTGGTCCATCTCGTGTTGCACACAGCGGGCGACGAGCCCCCGCAGCCGCTGTTCGCGCTTCGCGCCGTCGCGGTCGGTCCAACGGACCGTGACCTCGCTCGGCCGCGTCACGGGCGCGCGGATCTCCGGGAAACTCAGGCAGCCCTCGTCGTAGACGTCGGTCGCATCGGAGGCCTCGACGATCTCCGGGTTGAAGAGGATCATCGGCATCGCGACGTCCGGGTTCAGCCGGGTTCCGGCCTCGTCCGTGTCGCCCGTGGCGGGGACGTCGACGACGCAGAGCGACACCGTCTCGCCGACCTGCTGCGCGGCCAGCCCGATGCCGTCCTCCGCGTGCATCGTCTCGACCATGTTGTCGGCCAGCGTCCGCAGGCGGTCGTCGACCGCCGCGACCGGCGCCGACTTCTGCCGCAGCGCCGGATCCCCGTAGAATCTGAGGTCGAGCTTCACGGGGTCACTATACGGGGTCGGCCGCGCCCGATCAAAACCTCCGCGCAATGCCGGCCCCCTCGCGCCGCCGCAGCTCCGACGGGCTGAACCCGAAATGCCGCCGGAAGACCCGCGCGAAGTAGAACGGGTTGGCATGGCCCGCCGCCGCCGCGACTTCCTGGACGCGCAGCGACGGATCGCCGAGCAGGTGCCGGGCGAGGTCCATCCGGCGGCGCAGCATGTAGGCGTGGGGCGTCAGGCCGAAGGTCGCACGGAAGCTGCGGTGGAAGTACGCCGGGGCCATCCCGGCCGCCGCAGCCAGCTCCGCCAGCGGGGGGTTGTCCCGGAACCGCGCGTCCATGAGGCCGATCACGCGCTGGAACCGGCCGGCGCCGCCCCACGCCGCGCGCTCGGCGGCCGGCCGGTGCCGCTCGAGCACGTGGCCGATCAGGTGCAGAAAGAGGCCCTGCACGCGGCACAGGGCGGCGAGCGGCGCGCCCTCGACCGGACGGTTCGTCCCGGCGCCGGGATCCTCGAAAATGCGGCGCAGCGCCCGCCACTCGTCCGCCTGCGGCGCGGACTCGGCCGTGGCGTCGGTCACCGGCGGCAGCGCCGAGAGGACGCGGTGGAGGAAGAGCGACTCCGGGGCGAAATGGACCCAGAACACGTCCATCCGGCGCGGACACCGCTGCGCGGCGAGGCGGTGGCCGTCAATAAGGTATATGCGCCCGGCCCGCAGCGGATGGCGGCCGTCGCGCGAGGCGATCTCGGCGGCGCCGCCGGCGACGAAGTAGATCTTGAAGCACGCGTCGATCGCGTCCGCGGGCTTGTCCCACGCGGGTGTGCACCGGGCGTGCCCGCCGGCCAGGAGCAGGATGTTGAAGTTCGCGATCATGTCCGTTCCATGGGGCACAGGGTCAGGTTCGTGGCGGTCGAATGTCAAGATCGTGCATGGTGGAACTCCCGGCGTTGGGCGCAGCATGGGCAACGATCAGGCCGGGACACGGCGGAGCGGCGGACGGCGGGGTCCGCCCCGGGGGGGAAGGGAGCGAACATGAAACGGATGCGGACGTGGGCTCTCGCGTTGGCGGCGTGGACGTCCGTCGCTTCGGCGGCGGAGCCGGTGGACCTGGCGCGGCGGACCGCCGAACTCCAGTCGTTGCGCTGGGGCATGTTCATCTGCTGGAGCTTCAGCACGTTCTCCGGCACCGAATGGACGCCCGGCGTCACCAACCTCGACTTCTTCCGCGCGACCGAGGTCGACACCGACCAGTGGGCGCGCACGGCGAAGGAGGCGGGGATGGGCTACATCCTCTTCCTCACGAAGCACCATGACGGCTTCTGTCTCTGGGACACCGCGACCACGGACCGCAAGGTGACGAAGGCCCCGCTCGGCCGCGACGTGCTGGCGGAGTTGAAGAAGAGCTGCGACCGGCACGGCATCAAACTGGCCCTGTACTTCTCCGAGGGCGAGTGGCGGCAACCGGGCGGGCTGGATGATCCCGCCACGCCCGGGCCGAAGCGGCGCAACCAGGGCGGAGCGAACGCGGACCTGAAGAAGGCGCAGTTGCGCGAGCTGCTCACGCAGTACGGTCCGATCGAGTACATCTGGTTCGACCATGCGGTCGGCGACGGCGGGCTGAACCACGCGGATACGATCGCCTTCTGCAAGGCCCTCCAGCCCGGCTGCTTCGTCGGCTTCAACCACGGCGAGCAGGAGGGCGCGGACATCCGCCTGGGCGAGATGGGCAAGCCCGGGCCGCTGACGGACCACGGCGCCGCCGGCCCACACATGCGCAACGCGCCCGCGACCACCTACCGCCTCGCCGAGTTCACGTACCCGATCCTGCCCCCGCACAAGGGCGGCGCGATGTGGTTCTACTCGCTGCCGGAGCACGACGGGCTGGTCCTTCCGCCGGAGAAGCTCTACCGGGACTACCTCGGCGCGGTGAAGCACGGCAACGTCTTCGCGCTCGACATCGGGCCGGACTACCGCGGACGGATCCGCGACATCGACGTCGCCACGTTGCGCAAGGTCGGGGAGATGATCCGCTCGAAGGCGCCGCTGCCCGAGGGCGCCTCGCTGCTCGTCGACGACAAGGTCGACTGGACCGCCTTCCTCGCCCGGCAGGACCTCGTCTTCGATACGCTGCCAACCCAGTTCGACTTCGGGGCCTTCCTCGGCAACGGCCTGATGGGCGCGATGATCTTCCGCGAGGGCGACAACCGGCTGCGCTTCGAAACCGGCCGCTCCGACGTCACCGAGCACCGCCGCGACAACAACCGGCTCCCCGTCGGAGGTCTCGTGCTCGAAACGGCCGGCGCGATCCGCGACGGCACGATGCGCCTCGACCTCCGCAACGCCGAGGTGCGCGGAACGGTCGCGACGGCGAAGGGGTCGCTCAAGTTCCGCGCACTCGTCCACACCGACTCGATGGCGCTGCTGATCGAGCTCGAGTCCGCCGGCGGCGAGACCAACGCGGCCTTCTCGTGGGTCCCCGGCCACGGCCAGGACCGGCGGAACCTGGAGAAATTCAAGGATCCGCCCAATCCCCCGGCCGTGACGGAGACGATCGACGGCGTGCCGGTCTGCATCCAGCCGCGCCATGCCGGCGGCGAGTTTGCGACGGCGTGGACCGAGGTTCCGACGCCGTCCGGCCGCCGCGTGATCCTCAGCGTGGCCGACTCCTTCCCGGGCGCCACCGCGCGGCGCGAGGCCGTGGCGACGGTGCGGGCGACGGCCGCGGCGGACTTCGAGGCGCTCCTCGCCTCCCACCGCGCCTGGTGGCACGCGCTGTATCCGCGGAGCTTCGTGTCCGTGCCCGACCCGAAGCTGGAGGGCTTCTACTGGGCGCAGATCTACAAGCTGGCCTCCGCGTCCCGCCCCGACCGCGTGCCGGTCGACCTGCTCGGCCCCTGGTTCCGAGACACCGGCTGGCCGCGCATCTGGTGGAACCTCAACATCCAGACGCTCTACCTGCCCGTCTACACCGCCAACCAGCCCGCGCTCGGCGAGTCGCTCGTTCGCTTCATCGACGCGAAACGCGCCAACTTCGTCCGCAACGCGAAGGACATCTGGGGCTTCGACGACTGCGCCACCGTGCCGCACACCACGTGCTACGAGGGCCTGCGCGGCGACGGGTCCTGCGCGCCGGACAAGTACATCAATCCCGGCGACTTCACCTGGGCGCTGCACAACGTCTGGCTGCACTACCGCCACACGATGGACCACGCGATGGTCACCAACCACGCGAAGCACGCCTTCTATCCGCTGCTGCGCGGCAGCGTGAACCTCTACCTGCGCCTGCTGAAGCCCGGCGACGACGGACGGCTGCACCTGCCCGTGATGCACTCGCCCGAGTACGGCGAGGCCGCCGACAACAACTACAACCTTGCGCTGCTCCGGTGGGCCTGCCAGACCCTGCTCGCGCTGAACGAGCGGTACGGGCTCAACGATTCACTCGCACCCCGGTGGCGCGAAACGCTCGAGAAGCTGACACCGTGTCCGGTCGATGAGACGGGCCTGCGGATCGGCGCGGACGTCGCATTCGAGAAGTCGCACCGGCACTGGTCGCACCTGCTCGCGGTGCATCCGCTGCACATCGCCGACCTCGACGACCCGGCGACGCGCGAGTTGTTCGGGCGGTCGATCCTCCACTGGCTGACCGTCGACCGGAGCCGCGGCGTCAACGGATGGTCGCGCGCCGCCGCCGCGTCGCTCTACGCCGCGCTCGGCGACGGCTCGAACGCGATCGCGCAGATCCATGGCCACATGTCCGACGCGCGCTTTGTGCGCCCGAACACGATGTACATCGAGGGCTCGCCGGTGATCGAGTGCTCCATCGTCCTCGCCCGCTCGCTGCAGGACATGCTCCTGCAGAGCCACGGCGGCGTGATCCGCGTATTCCCCGCCGCGCCCGCGGCGTGGACGAACGCGGTATTCCACAACCTGAGCGCCGAGGGCGGATTCCTCGTCAGCGCAGGCCGCGCGGACGGCCGTACGGCGTGGGTGCGGGTCCGCAGCCTGGCCGGCGAGCCGTGCCGCGTCGCGCCGGGGCTCGCGGGGGATGTGAAGGCGGACGTTCCGATGAAGCCGCTCGGGAACGGGCGCTACGAGCTGACGCTGCCGCGCGGCGCGGAGGCGTTGCTGTACGCCGGCGACACGCCCCCGCGGCCGGCGGTGGCGGCGCTGCCGATCGTTGCCGCGGACGCCAACCCGCACGGATTGCGAAAGCCCCGGGCGGCCCGGTCCTCGCTCTCCGCGGGCAAGCCGGCGAAGGCCTCGAGCGTGTGGAGCGGGGGGTTCGACGCGGCGCAGGCGTTCGACGGCGACGAGACGACCCGCTGGGGCGCCGCACCGGGCTCGCGCAGCGGATGGATCGAGGTCGACCTCGGCGCGGAGAAGGAGATCGGCCGCGCGGTGGTCATGGAGATCGGCTTCCCGCGCACGGACGCGTTCGCGATCGAGGCGCGGACGGGCGACGCATGGAAGTCGCTCGTCACCGGCACGACGATCGCCGGCTGCCGCACGTACGACTTCGCGCCCGTGAAGGCGCGGTTCGTCCGCCTGAACATCACCGCCGCGAACGAGGTGCCGACCATCGAGGAGTTCCAGTTGTACGGGGCGGGCAAGCCATGACTTGGCGGACGGCTCTTGCGGCGGCTTCGCTGCTCGCGTCGGCGTGCGGGCCGTCGGCCGCGGCGGCGCCGGGGGGCCGGGCGAACGTGGTCTTCATCCTCGCCGACGACCAGCGCCACGACGAACTCGGCTGCACCGGCGATCCCGTCGTCCGCACGCCGAACATCGACCGGCTCGCGCGCGAGGGCGTGCTGTTCGAGAACTCGTTCGTCACGTCCGCCTCGTGCATGCCGAACCGCACGAGCCTGCTGACGGGCCAGTGGGAGCGGCGGCACACGATCGGCTGGAACAACGCGGGCGTGCTCTCGCCCGGGCAGTGGGCCGAGACCTTCCCGATGGCCCTGCGGCGCGCCGGCTACGTCACCGCCTACCTCGGCAAGAACCACACGCCGGGGCTTCGTCCGTGGAATTTCGACTACTACTACGGCAACCGCCTCGGCCACCTCGGCTTCTACCCCAAGCCGGCGCAGCCGGTGTTCTCCAACGCGACGGCCGACACGCAGATCGAGATCCTCGGCGAGGGGGCGGCGAGCTTCCTCGAAACGGACGCGGACTTCGTGACGCGCGCCGGCGACCGCGCCGGCGTGTTCCTGCGCGCGCGGCCGGCGGACCGTCCGTTCCTCCTCTACGTGTGTTTGAACGTGCCGCACGGAGCCGGGACGCGGTCGATGGAGCGGCGGCCGACGGACGACGCGCTCTACCGCACGGCCTACCGCGATGTCGCCGACCGGATTCCGCTGCCGCCCGGCTACGTCGCCGCCGCGGACCTGAAGGAGCTGAAGATCCCCGCGCAGGTCTACAGCGGCCGGCAGATCAGCCAGTACGACTACCGGCTCACGCCCGACGCGCTGCGCGAACAGCGGGTCCGCATCTGCGAGACGGTGGAGGGCATCGACCGCGTCGTGGGTCGGATCCGCGGGCAGTTGGAGCGGCTCGGCGTGGCGGACCGCACGGTGTTCGTCTACAGCGCCGACAACGGCATCCTGCACGGCGAGCACGGGTACGGCGGCAAGTGCCTGCTCTACGAGCCGTCCATCCGCGTGCCACTGATCGTGCGCGATCCCCGGCTTCCCGAGCCGTTGCGCGGCCGCCGGCTGAAGGAGCTCGTGCTGTCCGAGGATGTGGGCCCGACGATCCTCGATCTCTGCGGCGTGCCGGTCCCCGGCGCGATGCAGGGGTGCAGCCTGCGACCGCTCCTGCGGGGGGACCCGGTGGGATGGCGGAAGGACTTCCTGTGCGAGAGCCTGATCCTCTTCCAGGAGTACCCCGTCATCCAGGGCGTGCGCGGCGAGGGGTGGAAGTACATCCGATACTGGCCCAACCGGCCGGCGCCCGCGGACTACCGCGAACTGCTGAATCTCGGGCTCGCCGGCGAGGTGCCGGCCCACGAGGAGCTCTTCGACGTGACGGCCGATCCGCTCGAGAAGCGCAACCTGGCCGGCGAGGGCGCGCAGAAAGCGCGCCTCGAAGCGATGCGCGCCCGGTGCGTGGCGTTGCTGCGCGAGGCGCGCGGCGATCCCGCCGCGAAGCCCGCCATAACGGCGGCCGAGTGGCTCGCGGAGGCGCCGCCGGAGTGGAAGGATGTCCTGCCGCTGCTCGGCGCCCGGGGCGAGGTCGGGGCGGGCTCGACGAAGCGGGGAAATCCGAAGAAGGGGAGGTCTGAATGAACCGGCCCACCATGGTTCTCGCCGCGCTGCTGGCCGCCGCGCCTCCGACCCTGCGGGCGGCCGGCCCGGCGGCGCCGCGGGATCCGATCCGAGCGTTCTGCGTCGACTTCAACTGGGGACCGGGCGGGCCGAACGGCTTTGCGCCGCCCGGGCTCTGGGCCGACGCCGATCCGGGGACGCACGTCGCGTGGTACGCCGCGCTCGGAGCGAACGTGATCCAGACCTTCGCCGTCTCGTGCAACGGCTACGCCTGGTACAAGGGCGGGGCGATCCCCGCGCAGCCCGGCCTCAAGCACGACTTCCTGCCCGAGGTCGTCCGCCTCGGCCACGCGAAGGGGATGAAGGTCATGGGCTACTTCTGCGTCGGCGCCAACACGCGGTGGGGCATGGAGCACCCGGATCTCAGCTACGGCGCGCCGAGCACGTACCACATCCCGCTCACGGACGCCTACCTCGACCACCTCGCCGGCTCGATCGCGGAGGCGCTGGCGAAGAGCGGGATGGACGGCTTCATGATCGACTGGGTCTGGAATCCGTCGGACAAGGCGCGCAACGGTCGCTGGATCCCGGCGGAGCAACGGCTCTTCGAGCAGCTCTGCGGACGGCCGTTCCCCGGCGCGGACCAGCTGTCGCCGGAGGCGAAGCTCGACTACGAGCGCAAGGCGATCGACCGCTGCTGGGCGCGCATCCGCGCCGCCGCGCGGAAGGCGAAGCCGGACTGCGTCGTCTGGCTGACGTGCAACAAGGTCGCCGACCCGACCGTCTCCGGGTCGGCCCTGCTGCGCGAGGTCGACTGGATGATGGACGAGAGCGGCGCGCCGGACGCGCTGCGCGGGGTCGCGCACATGCTGGGGCCGCACACACGCCCGGTGCTGTGCGTCGTCGGTTGGGGCGACCGGCACGACGCGCGCCGCGTGGTGGCGGACGCGGCGAATGCGGAGTTCGGCATCTACGGCTTCTCCAAGCCCAACCCCGACTCGCTGCCGCTCCCCGTGGAACGCTACCTCGCCGGGCCGCCCGAGTCCTTCAAGGGCAACGACCGGAACATCGCCGTCCTCGCCCGCTTCTTCAACGGGAAGCCGATTCCCCAGCCGGCCGCCGCGCCCCGCGCCCCGTGGCGTGCCTCCAGCGAGTGGGGCCCGGGCTACGAGGCGGGCAAGGCCTGCGACGGCGACGAAGCGACGCGCTGGGGCGCGGCGCCGGAATCGCGCAGCGGCTGGCTGGAGATCGATCTCGGCGCGGAGCGGGAGATCGGCCGCGCGGTGGTCATGGAGATCGCCTTCCCGCGCACGGAAGCGTTCGCGATCGAGGCGCGGACCGGCGACGCGTGGAAGCCGCTCGTCACGGGCACGACGATCGCCGGCCGCCGCGCGTTCGACTTCGCGCCCGTGAAGGCGCGGTTCGTCCGCCTGAACATCACCGCCGCGAACGAGGTGCCGACGATCGAGGAGTTCGCGGCGCTCCCGCCCGGCGCGCCGCTGCCGGCCTCGATGGCGGAGGAGGAGCGGAAACAGGCGCGCCTGCCGTGGTTCGACGAGGCGAAGTACGGGCTGTTCATCAACTGGGGCCTCTACGCGATTCCGGCCGGCGAATGGAAGGGCCAACCGGTGGACGGCATCGGCGAGTGGATCATGAACCGGGCGAAGATCCCGGTGAAGGAGTACGAACAGCTCGCGAAGCAGTTCAATCCCTCGAAGTTCAGTGCCGACGAGTGGGCGCAGCTGGCGGTCGACGCCGGCATGAAGTACGTGGTCTACGACTGCAAGCACCACGACGGCTTCGCGATGTACCACTCGCGCGTCAGCCCGTACAACGTGCACGATGCGACGCCCTGGAAGCGTGATCCCTTCCGGGAACTGCAGGAAGCCTGCGCGAAGCGGGGGCTGAAGTTCTGCTTCTACTACTCGCAGGCGCAGGACTGGCACGAGCCGGACGGCGCCGGCAACGAGTGGGACTTCGGGGCGGACCCGGCGAAGGACTTCGACCGCTACCTTGAGCGCAAGGCCCTGCCGCAGGTCCGCGAACTCTTGGAGAACTACGGTCCGATCGGCCTGATCTGGTTCGACACACCGCGGCTGATGACGCCCGAGCGCTCGAAACGGTTCGTCGACCTCGTGCGTTCGATCCAGCCCGCCACGCTGATCAACAGCCGTCTCGGCCCAGGGGGTCTGCACGACTACCAGTCGCGGGGCGACAACGAGATCCCGCACCTGGTGACGCCCGGCGCGTGGGAGACCGCCGCGACGATCAACGACACGTGGGGCTTCAAGAAGGGCGACCGGGCATGGAAGACGCCGGCGGACATCTGCTTCAAGCTCGTCGACATCGTCAGCAAGGGCGGCAACTACCTGCTCAACGTCGGTCCGGACGCGGAAGGCTTCATCCCGCAACGGAGCCAGGACATCCTCCGCGAGGTCGGCGCGTGGATGAAGGTCAACGGCGAGGCGGTCTACGGCGCCGGCCGCACGCCGTTCGGCGACGAACTCGGCTCGGTCCTCCAGGGGCCGAAAGACCGGCGCGGCCAGCCGCCGTTCGCTCCCAGGACCGACTGGCGCTGCACCACGAAGCCCGGGCGCCTCTACGTTCACCTCTTCACGTGGCCCGGCGCGTCGTTCGAGCTGCCGGCGGCTGTGGGCCGGGTCGCGAGGGCGACCCTCCTCGCCGACACGCAGCGCAGGGAGCTGGGGCTTGTGGTCCGGGAGGGCCGCACGAGGATCGCGCTGCCGGAGGCCGCGCCGGGGCCGCTGGCCACCGTGATCTGCGTTGAGACAGTGCCCGTGGCGCCCTGAAGGGAGGACCGGCCATGCTGCACGACCCGAGCCATCGAACCCCGCCGCCGGTGGACGAGCCCATCGTCCTCCGGGCGGGGGAGAAGGAAGTCCTGCGCCGGCTGGTCGGCGAACTCGCGGAGATTGCGGCGCTGCCGGTGCACCGCGAGAAGGCCCTGCTGTGGCGGCGTCTGAACGACCTCGATTCCGTCCGCCCGATGGTGTGGATCAACGAGATCCCGTGGCACGAGATGGACGTCGACGGCGAACTGACGCTGCGCTGCGGGCACCCGTGGGCGCGCGACCTGGAGACGACGCTGCGGCGGACGATCTACCAGTGGCGCCACATGCCCGGCGACATGATCGTCGGCGACGCGCTCGAGTGTCCGCTGGCGCTCCACAGCAGCGATTTCGGCATCCTCGAGGAGGTCGACGTCGAACGGACCGACGCGGCGAGCGACATCGTCTCGCGCCACTTCCACATCCAGATCCGCGACTGGCCGGACCTGGAGAAGATCCGGATGCCGGTGGTCACGCACCACGAGGCCGTCACGGAGCGCTGGGAGGCGGCGATGCGGGAGATCGCCGCGGGGCTGATGCCGGTGCGGCGCGTCGGGCAGACGCACATCTGGTTCACGCCGTGGGACTGGCTCATCCGCTGGTGGGGCGTCCAGGAGGCGATGGTCGACATGATCGACCGCCCCGACTTCGTGCACGCCGCGGTCGAGCGCATGGTCGACGCGTGGATGAGGGAACTGGACCAGTTCGTCGCGCTCAACGCCCTCTCGCTCGACTGCAACGCCACGCGCATCGGATCCGGCGGCTACGGGTACGTGGGCGCGCTGCCCGGCGAGCCCTTCGACCCGGCGCGCGTGCGGCCGCACAACCTGTGGGGCTGCTCCAACGCGCAGATCTTCTCCGAGGTGTCGCCGGAGATGCACTGGGAGTTCGCGCTGAAGCACGATCTGCGCTGGCTCCGGAGGTGGGGCCTGACCTACTATGGCTGCTGCGAGCAGCTCGACGGGAAGCTCGACCTGTTGCGCCGGATTCCGAACCTGCGCAAGATCTCGGTCAGCCCGTGGTGCCGGACGGACCGCGCGGTGGCGGCGATCGGGGCGGACTACGTGATGAGCCGCAAGCCGACGCCGGCGGTCTTCGCGGAGGACGCCTGGCGGCCGGAGAAGGCGCGGGCGGATCTGCGGGAGTTCCTGGACCGGGCGCGCGGGGGGCACGTCGAGCTGATCATGAAGGACATCTCGACGGTGCGGCGCGAGCCCGGGCGGCTGTGGGAATGGTCGCGGATCGCGATGGAGGAGGCCGGGCGGGCGGCGCGGTGAGGGACGGCGAAGGCGGCCGGCGGACGGCCGCGGGGAGGCGGGCATGTTGCGGATCGGCGGAGTGGATCTGGTCATCCTGGCGGCGTACCTCGTCGCCATCGTGTCCTTCGGCCTCTGGGTCGGCGTCCGCCAGCGGCGGCGCGCGACCGCGGAGGGCGGCTACTTCCTCGCCGGCCGCACGCTCGGCTGGGCGCCGGTGGGGCTGGCGCTCTTCTCGACGAACATCTCGACGGTGCACCTCGTCTCGCTCGCCGAGCAGGGCTACGTCAACGGGCTGGCCTTCGGCAATTTCGAGTGGATGGCCGCCTTCACGCTGATCGCGCTGGCGCTCTTCTTCGTGCCGTTCTACCTGCAGACGCGCGTCGCGACGCTGCCCGACTTCCTCGAGCGCCGCTACAGCCGCCCTTGCCGCGACTACCTGGCGGTCGTGTCGATCATCTCCGCCGTGTTCATCCACATCGGCTTCTCGCTCTATGCCGGTGCGGTGGTGCTCCACGCGCTCTTCGGCATCAACGTGTGGGTCTCGGTCGTGACGCTGACGATCCTGACCGGCGTCTACACGCTGGTCGGCGGCCTGATGGCGGTCGTCTTCACGGAGTCGGTCGAGACGGTCGTGCTGCTGCTCGGCGCGGTCTGCATCACGGTCTTCGCGTTCCTCAAGGCCGGCGGCATCGACGGGGCGATGGAGCTGGTCGCGGCGGCGGGCGAGAAGTTCCCGGCGGCGACGATGTCGATGCTGCGTCCGCGCGGCGACCCGTCGGGCATCCCGTGGTACGGATTCCTGCTCGGCTACCCGGTGATCGGGCTGTGGTACTGGTGCGCGGACCAGACGATCGTCCAGCGCGTCCTGGGCGCGAAGTCGGAGAACGACGCCCGCGTCGGCGCGCTGTTCGCCGGCTTCATCAAGATCCTGCCCGTCTTCCTGTTCGTGCTGCCGGGGCTCGTCTACCTGGGGATCACGAAGGACGCGCCGGTCGCGGACACGAAGGCGGTCTACGCCCACATGATCCAGGCGCTGCTGCCGGTCGGCGTGCGCGGCGTCGTCGCGGCGGCGCTGGTGGCGGCGCTGATGAGCACGATCTCGGGCGCGCTGAATTCCATCGCGACGCTCTTCAGCTACGACCTCTACAAGCGGTTCCGGCCGGAGGCGTCGGAGCGCCGCACGGTGCTGGTCGGCCGGATCGCGACGCTGATCGCGGTCGTCATCGCGATCGCGTGGACGCCGTTCGTCGCGCAGTTCAAGACGATCTTCGACGGCATCTCGGCGCTGATCTGCTTCATCGCGCCGCCGATCACCACCGTGTTCGTGTGGGGCGTCTTCTGGAAGCCGGCCTCGGCGCGCGGAGCGCTCGTCACGCTGTGGAGCGGGTTCGTGGTGTGCGGCGCCTGTTTCGTCCTCTTCTACGCGCCCCCCGAGTGGGCGAAGTGGCTCGCGGCCGTGGCGCCCGGTCTCGGCGGTGCATGGGTCGGCTGTCTCGCGTGGTACTCGGAGACGGTGGCGATCCCCTACATGCTTGCGACCTTCATCCTGTTCTTCGTCTGCTCCGTCATCCTGGTGGTCGCCTCGCGGCTGCGGCCCGATCCGGAGAACGCCCCGGGCCGTCAGCTCGTGTGGGGCAACGCGCTCGACGCCTTCCGCCGCCCCGCATGGCCCGGCCTTGGCGACTACCGCCTGCTCTCCGCCCTTCTCGTGGGCGTCATGGCAGTGCTCTACGTCGTGTTCCGGTAGGCAGGACGCGCACGGCCCGGGAGCGGCCGGCTATCCGATGCCCTCGAACAGGACGGTCGACAGGTAGCGCTCGCCGGCGTCGGGGAGGACCACGACGATCGTCTTCCCGGCGAAGGCGTCCTCGCGGGCGATCCGCAGCGCGGCGGCCGTGGCGGCGCCGCAGGAGATGCCGGCCAGGATGCCCTCCTCCTTCGCGAGCCGGCGGGTGGTCTCGACCGCCTCGGCGCTTTCGACCTGCTCGACGCGGTCGACGATGGAAAGGTCCAGCGTGTCCGGGATGAACCCCGCGCCGATGCCCTGGATCTTGTGCGGACCCGGCTTGAGGTCCAGTCCGGCGAGCTTCTGCGAGATCACCGGGCTCTCCTTCGGCTCCACGGCGACCGAGACGATCGCCTTCTTCTTCGTGCGCTTGATGAAGCGCGAGACGCCGCTGATCGTTCCGCCGGTGCCGACGCCCGCGACAAGCACATCGATGCCGCCGTCGGTGTCCTCCCAGATCTCCGGCCCGGTCGTCGCCTCGTGGATCGCGGGGTTGGCGGGGTTCTTGAACTGCTGCGGCATGAAGTAGCGCTGCGGGTCGGCGGCGGCGATCTCCTCGGCCTTCCTGATCGCGCCCTTCATCCCCTCGGGGCCGGGCGTCAGCACGAGGCGCGCGCCGAACATCGCCAGGACGCGGCGGCGCTCGATGCTCATCGTCTCGGGCATCGTCAGCGTCAGCGGGTAGCCCCGCGAGGCGCCCACGAAGGCCAGCGCGATGCCGGTATTGCCGCTGGTCGGCTCGATGATCTCCATCCCCTGCTTCAGGGCGCCGCGCTTCTCGGCGTCCCAGATCATGTTGGCGCCGATGCGGCACTTGACCGAGTAGGCGGGGTTGCGGCCCTCGATCTTGGCGAGGACGGTGGCCTTGAGGCCCTGGGCCAGGCGGCTGAGCTTCACCAGTGGCGTGCGGCCGATGGAGAAGGAGTTGTCTGCGTGGATGCGGCTCATGGTCGTGTCTCCTATTCCGACAGGGCCCCGAGGAGATCCTCCTCCAGGTCCTTCACATTCTCGATTCCAACCGAGATCCTCAACAGGGTCTCACGGATTCCCCGCGCATGGCGCTCCTCCGGCGTGAGCGCTCCGTGGCTCATGCGCGGGGGATAACAGATCAGCGATTCGACGCCGCCGAGGCTCTCGGCGAGGAGGAAGACCTTCAGGCGCGACAGGAACCGCTCGATCGACGCGAAGTCGCCGGCGAACTCGACGCTGAACGTGCCGCCGAAGCCCTCCATCTGCCGCGCCGCGAGGGCGCGCTGCGGATGGGAGGCGAGGGCGGGATGGTGGACGCGGGCGATCCGCGGGTGCTTCTCAAGCACCTGCGCCAGGTGCCGCGCGTTCCGGTCGTGCTCGCGCATGCGGACCGCCAGCGTGCGCAGGCCGCGCAGCACGAGCCAGCAGTCCCACGGCGCGGGGACCCCGCCCATGCCGTTCTGGACGAACCGGAGGGACTCGAACAGGGCGTCGTCGCGCACCACGATCGCACCGCCGATGACGTCGCTGTGGCCGCCGAGGTACTTCGTCGCGCTGTGGACGATGATATCCGCGCCGAGTTCCAGCGGCCGCTGGAAGAGCGGCGTCGCGAACGTGTTGTCGACAACCAGCTTCGCGCCGCCGCGGTGCGCCGCCTCCGCGACGGCCGCCAGGTCGGCGATGCGGAGAAGCGGGTTCGTCGGCGACTCGACCCAGACGAGCTTCGTGGCCGGCCGCATTTTCGCCGCGAAGTCGGCCGGGTCCTCGACCTTCGCGTAGGAGAAGTCGAGGCCCCACGGCCGGTAGATGCGCTCGAACATGCGGATCGTGCCGCCGTAGAGGTCCTCGCCCGCGACGACGTGGTCCCCGGGGCGCAGGGTGTGCAGGACCGCCGCCATCGCGGCGGAGCCGGAGGCGAAGGCCAGCCCGTGCCGGCCGCTCTCGAGGGAGGCGAGGGCCTCCTCCAGCGCCTTGCGCGTCGGGTTGCCGCTGCGGGTGTACTCGAAGCCCCGGTTCCGGCCGATGCCGTCCTGCTGGAACGTCGAGGTCTGGTACACGGGCACGACGACGGCCCCGGTCTTGGGGTCCGGCGCCTGCCCGTCGCGAATGGCTCGTGTCTCGAATCGCATGGATCGTCGTTCCGCGTCGCCCGCGGCGGGGTCAGCCCGCGGCCTTCTTCAGGGCCTGGTCGATGTCCGCCTGGATGTCCGCGATGTCCTCGAGGCCGACGGAGAGCCGGACGTAGTCCGGCGTGACGCCCGTCGCCGCCTGCTCCTCCGCCGTCAGCTGCGAATGGGTCGTCGACGACGGATGGATCACCAGCGACTTCGCGTCGCCGATGTTCGCGAGGTGCGACAGCAGCTGGACGGAGTTGATGAACTTCACCGCCGCGTCGTAGCCGCCCTTCACGCCGAACCCCAGGATGCCGCCGAAGCCGCCCTTCATGTACTTCTTCGCCACGGCGTAGTCCGGGCTGTCCTCGAGGCCCGGGTAGGTGACCCAGCTGACGAGCGGATGCTTCTTCAGCCACCGCACGATCTCCAGCGCGCTCGCCGAGTGGCGCTGCACGCGCAGCGGAAGCGTTTCCAGGCCCAGCAGGAACTGGTGGGCGTTGAACGGGCTCAGGCACGCGCCCATGTCGCGCAGCAGCGTCACGCGGATCTTGAGGATGAAGGCGACATTGCCCATGCCGGGCACGTTGCCGAGGGCGTCCCAGTAGACGAGGCCGTGGTAGCTCGGGTCCGGCTCCGTGAATTCGGGGAACTTGCCGTTGTTCCACTTGAAGTTCCCGGAGTCGACGATGACGCCGCCGATCGACGTGCCGTGGCCGCCGATGTACTTCGTCGCGGAGGCGACGACGATGTCCGCGCCGTGGTCGAACGGCCGCACGAGGCCGATGCCGACCGTGTTGTCGACCACCAGCGGCACGCCCGCGTCGTGGGCGATCTTCGCGATCGCCGCGAAGTCCGGCACGTCCAGCTTCGGGTTGCCGATGGTCTCGATGTAGACGGCGCGCGTCTTCGGCGTGATCGCGGCCTTGTAGGCCTGCGGGTCGCGCGAGTTGACGAACTTCACGGTCCGTCCGAGCCGCGGGAACGTGTGATGGAACAGCTGGTACGTGCCGCCGTAGAGGTTGTTGCCCGAGACGATCTCGTCGCCCAGCCGCGTGATCGCGAGCAGCGCGTACGTGATCGCCGCCTGGCCCGAGGCCACGCCCAGCGCGCCCGTCCCGCCCTCGATCGCGGCGATCCGCTGCTCGAAGACGTCGGTCGTCGGGTTCATCAGCCGCGTGTAGATGTTCCCGAATTCCTTCAGCGCGAAGAGGTTCGCCGCGTGCTCCGTGCTCTTGAACACGTACGACGTGGTCTGGTACAGCGGCACCGCGCGCGATCCGGTCGCCGGATCGGGCTTCTGGCCCGCGTGGAGTGATTTCGTGAAGATGCCTTGCTCGCTCATGGGTGTCGTGCCTTTCGGTCGGTTGTTTGTCGTGTCCTGGTCTTTCGTTTGTTTCCGGTCCGTTGGCCACTGTGGTTCAGGGGCGAGGGTCGGGGGGCGAGGGGGGTCGGAAGTGACTCACCGTAGACCGCTCCGTCTTCGCAGACTCGATCCGCCTGAGTCACGGATCCGCCCGACCGAAGACGCTCGATCGTGCTGGTCAGGATTCCGATGATCTCATCGCACGTACGGACCCGCTTCTGGACGTCGTCCTCCGGAAGCCATCGTCGCAGGCGGAGATAGCGTCCGCGCGTTTCCCTTGCGGACCCGCGGGCGAAGTCGAGAAACCGCGCGTACTCCGTGCGGCTGTATCGACCATGCCCCTCCTCGATGTTGGCGCAGATGGAGTCCGCCGATGCGATCTGCTGGGACACAAGCCGGCGGAGTTCGAAAGCGTCGACGAGCGTCTTCATGTCGTCGACGACCGCGTCGAACAACTGAAGCGCCTTCCGATACGCCCCGAATGACTCCAGACTCGCCTGGCTCATCTTCCTCGCCCCTCGTCCCTCGCCCCTCGTCCTTCAGATTGCAAAATCCATCGCCGGACGCTTGCTCCTTGCGCGGTGCCGGTCCGCGAGGGCCTCGAGCGTGATCGCCTCCAGGGCCTGCTCGAATCCCCTGCCGGCCTCGCGCCAGGCGTCGCGCATCACGCCGGCGGCCACGCGGTCCGTCCCCACGGGTTCCGCGCGATCCGCCGGGTCCACCTCGCCGTCGAGGGCCGAGACCACGTCCTTCAGCGTGATGCTCCGCAGGGGCCGCGCCAGCCGGTAGCCGCCCGCCGCCCCCCGCACCGCCTCGACCAACTGGGCCGTCTTCAGGGCCGCGGCGACCTGCCAGAGATACTTCTCCGACACGCCCTGCCGCGCCGCCGTCGCCCCGAGCGACACCGCCGCCTTCCCGCCCTGGATCGCCAGATCCAGCAGCAGCCGGGCCCCATATCGACTCCGCGTTGACAGTTTCATGATCTCCACCAATCCAATCGAGATACGAGATAATACGCGCGCGCCATCTCTTGTCAAGGCAGGGACATTATTTCCCCCGGAGCCGGCCTTTGAATCCCGTCAGATGACGTAATCCTCCGCGAAGATGCGGAGATTCGACGGGCGTGCGAACACCCGTTCGCCGACGGTCAGTCCCAGCCGGCGCGCCGACTCCTTGCCGAGTTCGGCCTCGAACGGCTCGCCCGTGTCCGAGCGGCGGAGGCCGACGCGGACGATCGGTCCCACCGGCAGGATCTGCACGACCGTGGACTCGATGCCGGACTCGCTGGTCCGCGTGCGCTCGATATCCAGTTCGTGGGGCCGGGCGTAGGCGATGGCCTGCCGGTCCCGGGCGGCCGCGTGGGCCGGCGCCTCGACCTCCAGGGTCCCGATCTGCGCCCGGCCCTCGTGGACGCGCGCGTGGAACAGGTTGACGTGGCCCAGGAAGTTGCACACGAAGGCGTTCACGGGGCGCTCGTAGACCTCGTCCGGCGTGCCGACCTGCTCGATCCGGCCGTGGTTCATGACGACGACCACGTCCGCGACCTCGAGGGCCTCCTCGACGTCGTGCGTGACGAAGAGGCTGGTGACGTGGATCTCGTCGTGGAGCCGCCGCAGCCACCGCCGCAGTTCCTCGCGCACCCGCGCGTCGAGCGCGCCGAAGGGCTCGTCGAGAAGCAGCACCGACGGATCGACCGCCAGCGCCCGCGCGAGCGCCACCCGCTGGCGCTGTCCGCCCGAAAGCTGCCCCGGAAGCCGTCCGGCCAGGCCTTCGAGCTGGACCAGCCCGAGCAGTTCGTGCACGCGGCTGCGGATCTTCTCCTCGGGCGGCCGCTCCCGGCGCGGCTTCACGCGGAGGCCGAAGGCGATGTTCTCGAAGACCGACATGTGGCGGAAGAGGGCGTAGTGCTGGAAGACGAACCCCACGCGGCGGTCGCGCGCGCTGCGGGCGGTCGCATCCTTCCCCTCGAAGAGCACGGTTCCCGTGTCGGCGGACTCCAGCCCGGCGATGATGCGCAGCAGGGTCGTCTTGCCCGAGCCCGACGGCCCCAGCAGCGCGACCAGCTTGCCGGACGGGAAGACCGCCGACACGTCGTCGAGGGCGGCGAAGGCGCCGAAGCGCCGCGAGAGGTTCCGGACTTCGATGCTCATGGCGGGGCGGGCTCCGTGGATTCGGCGGCGGGCACGACCGCCGCCCGGGCGGCGTGCCATTCGACGAGGTTCTTCAGGACGAGCGTGACGAGGGCCAGCAGCGCCAGCAGGGACGCGACGGCGAACGCGGCGACGAAGTTGTACTCGTTGTAGAGGATCTCCACGTGCAGCGGCATCGTGGTGGTCAGCCCGCGGATGTGGCCCGACACCACCGAGACCGCGCCGAACTCGCCCATCGCGCGCGCGTTGCAGAGGACGACGCCGTACAGCAGCCCCCACCTGATGTTGGGAAGCGTCACGCGGACGAAGGTCGTCCACCCGCCCGCCCCGAGGACGATCGCCGATTCCTCCTCCTCGCTGCCCTGCGCCTGCATCAGAGGGATCAGCTCGCGCGCCACGAAGGGGAACGTCACGAAGATCGTCGCCAGCACGATGCCCGGCACGGCGAAGACCACCCGGATGCCGTGCTCGATGAGCCACGGCCCGAACCAGCCCTGCGCGCCGAAGACCAGCATGTAGATGAGGCCGGACACGACCGGCGAGACGGCGAAGGGGAGGTCGATCAGCGTCAGCAGCAGGCTGCGGCCGGGAAAGCGGAACTTGGCGATCGCCCACGCCGCGGCCACGCCGAAGACGAGGTTCAGCGGAACCGCGATCGCCGCGGCGAGGAGGGTGAGGCGGATCGCCGCCCGCGCGGCCGGGTCGGCCAGCGCGGCCGCGTAGGCGCCCGCGCCCTTGCGCAGCGCCTCGTGGAAGACGGCCGCCAGCGGCGCGAAGACCAGGAGCGCCAGGAACGCGAGGGCCGCGCCGATCAGGATGCGGCGAACCCAGGCCGGCTCGGCTGCGCCGCGCCGGCGGACCGTCCCCGTCGCGTGCCTGGACACGGTGCCGGTCATCCGCGCCCCTCCCTGGAGCCTCGCCGCGTCATCGCCGGGAACTCCAGGACTGCAGGACGTTGACGAGCAGCAGCAGCGCGAAGGAGACCGCCAGCATCACCACGGCGATCGCGGTCGCGCCCGCGTAGTCGAACTGCTCGAGCTTCGTGACGATCAGCAGCGGCGTGATCTCGGTCTTCATCGGCATGTTGCCCGAGATGAACACGACCGAGCCGTACTCGCCGACCGCGCGCGCGAAGGCCATGGCCATGCCCGTGACGAGCGAGGGCGCCAGGGTGGGGAGGACGACCCGTGTCACCGTCTGCCAGCGGTCCGCCCCGAGGCTCGCCGCGGCCTCCTCGATCTCCGCGTCGAGATCTTCCAGCACCGGCTGCACCGTGCGCACGACGAACGGCAGGCCGATGAAGACCAGCGCGACGCCGACGCCGAGCGGCGTGAACGCCACCCGGATCCCCAGCGGCTCCAGCAGGCGGCCGATCCACCCGTTGGGCGCGTAGATCGCCGTCAGCGCGATGCCCGCCACCGCCGTCGGCAGCGCGAACGGAAGGTCCACCAGCGCATCGACCAGCCGGCGGCCGGGAAACGAGTAGCGCGCGAGAACCCAGGCGACGAGAAACCCGAAGACCCCGTTCACGAGGGCGGCGAGGAACGAGACGCCGAAGGTCAGGCGGTACGACGCCAGGACCCGCGGCGCCGTGACCGTCGCCCAGAAGGCCCCCCAGTCGAGCGTCGCCGACTTGAGGAAGACGGAGGCGAGCGGGATCAGGACGATCAGGCCGAGGTAGGCGACCGTGAAACCGAGCGACAGCCCGAAACCGGGCAGCACGCGGATCTGGCGGGAACGGGCCATCAGCGGGCGTAGATCCGATCGAAGGTGCCGCCGTCGCTGAAGTGGACCGCCTGCGCCTTCGCCCACCCGCCGAACTCGCGGCCGATCTCCACCATCGGGATCCTGGGGAACCGGTCCGCGTGCTTCGCGGCGACGGAGGCGAGGCGGGGGCGGTAGAAGTGCTTCGCGGCGAGTTCCTGGCCCTCCTCGGAGTAGAGGTGTTTCAGGTAGGCCTCCGCGACCGCGCGCGTGCCGCGACGGTCGACCACCTTGTCGACGATGGCCACGGGCGGCTCGGCGAGAATGCTGAGCGACGGCGCGACGATCTCGAACCGGTCCGCGCCGAACTCGCGAAGCGCCAGGAAGGCCTCGTTCTCCCAGGAGATGAGCACGTCGCCGATGCCGCGCTGGAGGAAGGTCGTGGTGGAGCCCCGGGCGCCGGAATCGAGGACGGGCACGTTCTTGAAGAGGGCCTGGATGAAGGCGCGGGCTCCGGCCTCGTCGCCGCCGGCCGCACGGGTGGCGTAGGCCCATGCGGCCAGGTAGTTCCAGCGCGCCCCCCCGGAGGTCTTCGGGTTCGGCGTGATCACGGCGACGCCCGGCTTCACGAGATCGTCCCAGTCCCGGATCCCCTTTGGATTCCCCTTGCGGACCAGCAGGACGATCGTCGACGTGTACGGAGCGCTGTTGTCGGGCAAACGCGATTGCCAGTCCGCGGGCAGCAGGCCTCCGACCCGGTGGAGCGCGTCGATGTCGTAGGCGAGGGCCAGCGTGACCACGTCCGCCTCCAGACCTTCGAGCACGGAGCGCGCCTGCTTGCCGGACCCGCCGTGCGACTGGTTGACCGTCAGCCTCCCCCCGTGCGACGCCTGCCATTGCCGCGCGAACGCAGCGTTGTACTCGGCGTAGAACTCCCGCGTCGGGTCGTAGGAGGCGTTCAGCAGCGTGAAGTCCGCCGCGCCGGCAGCCGATGCCCACAGGGCCGCGAGCGCCGCCAGGGCGCCTCGGGGTGGGGTGGAATGGGGCTTCATGGCATCTCCATCGGACGGGGGATCAAATCACGTAGTCCAGGATCACGTGGCGGGCTTTCAGCAGCTCCCCGACGCGCGCGATACCGGCCCCGATGTCCCCGGCCGGATCCAGACGGAGGCTCGTCGCGGGGGCGGACGGCTCGTCGCCGCCGACGCTGACGGTGAGGATCTCGTTCGGGTGGTTGAGCTGCCCGAGGATCCGCAGGTCGTCCGCGTCGGCGCCGGACAGCGAGGTGATGAAGATCTGGCCCGACCCCGTCAGGATGCGCGCCAGCTCGCCCAGCCGGCGGATGCGGTCGTCGCGGGCGTCCTCGCCCAGGTCCGCGTCGAGCCCCCGTTCGAGGCTCTCCATCCCGACGTAGTACGCCTTGAACCCGCGATCGAACAGCGCCTGCTCCAGCGCCCGCGCGTGGGCGTCGGCGGCGCCGTCCGCCGGTCCGCTGAAGACCACGAACTTGGCGCCGTGGCCGTAGGCCCGCGCGCGCTCGGCCGCGGCGATGGCGCTCGGCTTCCACGCGATCTCGCGGGCTCGGACGTGCTCCTGCAGCGTCGACTCGGCCGACTCGACGGCCGCCAGCACGATGCCCGCGGCGGCGATCTCGTGGTGGTCGACGATCACCAGCCGCCCGGTGGTCTCGAGGTCGGTGACGAGGTCGAACGCGACCGGCTTGGGCGTCTCCAGCACGCACTCGGCCACGTCGTGGCGGTCCACCTGCTGCTTGCCGGCGACGGTCGAGAGCTCCGTCGCGTCGAGGACCGCCAGCACCTCGACGAGCTTCACGGGCGACCGCGTCGCGCCGAGCTTCAGCTTGTAGGTCTTCCCTCGGACCATCGGGTCGCGGCCCATCCAGAACAGGTTCGCGCGGAACCGCGTCGCCGTCTTCAGCGGCGGCTCGCCGGCCTTCACCATCCATTCGCCGGGGCGGATGTAGATCTGCGTCGTCAGCGTGAACCCGGGCGCCTCGCCGGCGGCGGCCGTGTCCCGGGGCGGGCGGTTGAAGACCTCGATCGACTTCACGGTCGAGGTCTTGCCCGACGGCTGGAAGACGACGGCGTCGCCGGCGCGGATCGTGCCGGTCTCGATCGTGCCCGTGACGATGCGGCGGTCGTCGCCTCGGGCGGTGAACTTGTAGACGTCCTGCACGGGCAGCCGGAAGGGAAGCGACTCCGGGAACTCGCGGCGCTGGAAGGCGTCGATCTGCTCCAGCACCGTCGGGCCGTCGTACCACGGCGTCTCCGGCGACCGCGCCGCGATGTTCGCGCCCTGCATGCCGCTGACGGGGATGAAGCTGACCGGGCGGATGCCGAGATGGCCCAGGAAGGCCTCGTACTCGGCGCGGATGCGGCGGAAACCCGTCTCGTCGTAGCCGACGAGGTCCATCTTGTTCACGAGGACGGAGACCTGCCGCAGCCCGAGCATCGAGAGCATGTAGCCGTGGCGCTTCGTGTTCTCGCGGATGCCCTCCTTCGCGTCGATCACGAGCAGCGCGGCCTCGGCGCGCGAGGCGCCGGTGATCATGTTCTTGAGGAACTCGATGTGGCCGGGGGCGTCGATCAGGATGTAGCGGCGCTTCGCGGTGCGGAAGAAGCAGCGCGCGGCGTCGATCGTGATGCCCTGCGACTGCTCGTCCTTCAGCGCGTCGAGCAGGAACGCGTACTCGAAGGGCTTGGAATTCCTCCGGCACGTTTCGCGCACCTGTTCGAGCCGCCCCTGGGGCAGGGCGCCGGCCTCGACCAGGAGCCGGCCGATGACCGTGCTCTTGCCGTGGTCGACGTGCCCGGCCATCACGATGCTGAGTTGCTGTTCGTCCGTCGTGGGATTCATGGGATTCATCCGGGATGCCTACATGTAGCCGCCGCGCCGCAGGGTCTCGAGGCCGCCGCCGTCCTCCTGGTCCTGCGCGCGCCCCGAACGCTCCGCGACGTTCGCGAAACGGCCGGTCCTCAGTTCCTCGACGATGTCCGCGACGTTGCAGGCCGGGGACTTCACGCAGCCGGTGCAGGGGAGGCAGCCGAGCGACCGGTAGCGCGTGCCGCCGCCGCGGTCGAAGTAGAGCGGGATGATCGGGATCGACTCGCGTTCGATGTACTCCCAGATGTTCAGCTCCGTCCAGTCCAGCAGCGGGTGGATGCGCACGTGCGTCCCGGGCGCGAAATCGGTCTTGTACTGCTTCCACAGCTCCGGCGGCTGGTCGCCGACGTCCCACTCGCTCTGGCGGTCGCGCGCCGAGAAGTAGCGCTCCTTCGACCGGCTGCCCTCCTCGTCCGCCCGCGCGCCGACGATGACGCCGCTGAACGCCTCGCGCGTCGCCTCCCACTCGAACTCCCCCGTCGCGGGGTTCAGCCGGCGGCGCGGCCATTCGCCCGACAGCGTGTGCTTGAGAGCCTCGCTCTTCAGCGCCTTGCAGCACTCGACCCGCGTGAGGGCGCCGTCCGGAAACGTCTGCTTGGCCTCCAGCGCCGCCGTGTTCTGCCCGACGATCAGATCCAGCCCCCACTCGCGCGCGATCCGGTCGCGATACGCGATCATCTCCGGAATCTTGAACCCCGTGTCGATGTGCATCAGCGGGAAGGGGACGTGCCCGAAGAACGCCTTCCGCGTCAGCCACAACAGCACCGTGCTGTCCTTCCCGATCGACCAGAGCATCACCAGGCTCTTGAACTCCCGGTACGCCTCCCGAAGGATGTGCACGCTATGCGCTTCCAGCCTCTCCAATGTGTCCATTCCAAACCCCCGAATTATTCTCTCCTATGTCCATGGAGATACTACTCTATCATGGCGCGCCCGTTTGTCAAATCGGGCCACGTGCCGGCCCGGGGAACGACAACCGAATGGGGGAGGAAGTGGCGGGTGGCGAGTGGCAGGTGGCGAGTGGCAGGTGGCGAGTGGCGAGTGGCAGGTCGGATGGGATGTCGGCTGCCGGAGATGGGCGGTTGGGTATCCTGTCCCGCTGATGGACGCCATGCGGGTTCGGGTGCATGCTCTGCCGGATGGACGGGCACGAGATACGGGTGGCGGCGGCTCCGGGCGCGAACGCGCTGGACCGCCTGCGGGCGGATCTTCCCGCCAGCGCCTGGCTTCCCGTGACGGGCCGAGGGGATCCGCTTGCGGTCCTCGATGCCGGCGAGGCACGGTTCGCCCTCGCGCCGGATCTGCCGGACTGCCCGGCGCTGGACGGCTTCGTCCTGCCGCACGCCCCGCGCGAGGCCGTCGTCTTCCGCGCCGCCGATCCCGTCGGCCGCATCGTCCGCGGGCTCTACGTCCGCACCGTCGTCTTCGCCGGCGCGGGCTGCGGCCGTGCCGGCTCGTGCACGCTGGATGCGGCGCGCGCCCTGCGCCGCTGCGAGGCCTGCCTCCATGACGCGCTGATCGATCCGGCCTTGCTGGACCTCGTCCCCGCGGGCGCGGAGGTTGTCGATGTCGGCAAGCGCCGGGGCTGCCATCACGCGCAGCAGTCGGAGATCAACGCGCTGCTGCTCGACCGCGCGCGCCGCGGCCTCCGGGTGGTGCGGCTCAAGGGCGGCGACCCGGGCCTCTTCGGACGGCTCGCGGAGGAGACGTCGGCGCTGGAGACGACCGGGCTCCCGTATCGCGTGCTGCCGGGTGTCAGCGCGCTGAGCGCGGCGACGACGGGCACGGGCCTGCTGCTCACGCGCCGCGGCGTCTCGCGGGGCTTCTGCGCCATCACTCCTCGCACCCACGAGGGCGGTGTCGCGCCGGTCGATGCGTCCGCCCGTGCCGGTCAGCCGGTCGTGCTGTTCATGGCCGTCGGCGCGGTCGCCGGGGTCGCGGCGCAGCTTCGCGCGGAAGGCCTGCCACCCTCGACGCCGGCCGCGATGGTCTTCCACGCCGGCGCGCCGGAGGAGGCGGTTCTGCAGGGCACGCTGGACGATATCGCCGCGAAGACGGCCGGGCTTCTGGCCGCGCGCCCGCCCGGCGCCCATCTTCCGCCCGGCGTCCTGATCGTCGGCGAGGTGGCGGGAGCCGCCCTCCCGCGTCCATCCGGCGCGCTGGCCGGCGCGGCGGTACGGCTGCAGGGCGGTCCCGCGACGCTCGACGCCCTGGAGGACCTCGTGTTCGACCTCGGCGGCCGCCCGCTCCGTCCGCCCCGCCCCGGCGGCACCCCCGTCCCCGGTTTCGCGGACGCCCCGGCCGTAACCTGCGAAGCGGAGATCTTTGCCCTCGCACGTAACCACGTGAACGCAGTGCTGACGCGAGTATTGAAATACGGGTAGGCAACCCATACGGCGACCCATATGAAGACCACCCTTGAGATCGACGAGAAGAGGCTGCGGAGCGTGATGGCCCTCACCGGCATCAAGACACGCCGGGCGGCGGTGGAGCACAGCCTTCGAGAGGCGGAGCGGCTCGCGCGTCTCGATCGCATCGTGGCGAAGCCATGGACGCCGGAGGAAATGGCCGGCATTCTCGACCCTGCCTACGACCTCGCCGCTCTGCGGGCCATGGACAAACCGGCCGCCCGATGATCCTCGCCGATTCCAACGTTTACATCGACTTGATCCGGTCGCGTCGGGATCCGCGCGCGGTTCTGGCGCCGTACGTCCGGGCCGGCTGGCTCCGGACCTGCGACGCGATCCGGCTGGAGGTCCTCCGGGGTGTCGCGGTGCCGGAACGGCGCCACGCCCTGGGGGAGTTCTTCGACCTGATCCCCTCGCTGCCGTTGAACGATGTGGTCTGGCGGGAGGCGGTCAACCTCGGCTGGCGGCTCGATCGTGCGGGACGCGTGCTGACATCCATGGACTCTGTGATCGCCGCGTGCGCGCTGGTGCATTCCGCGGCCTTGGTCAGCGCCGACCGGCACTTCGGCCGCATCCCCAACCTGAAACTGTGGAAGACCCTTCCGTCGCCGGTCAGCCTGTGACGGGCGTCACGTCGCCAGGTCCACGGTCGCGGCGCCGTCGGCGGCGCGGACGGTGCGGAGGCTGACGCGCTGCACGCTGATCGCGTCGACGGGGCAGGCCTCGACGCAGGCATTGCAACGGATGCAGTCCGCCTGGTTGATCCAGATCAGCTTCGTCGCCTCCGTGGAGGCCGCCGGCTGGTGCGTGACGATGCGGCCCTGGCGGTCGTGGACGATCTCCGCCGCCTTGACGATGCAGTTCGGCCGCGGCTTCGCCTTGAGGCACCAGTCGCAGAAGATGCACTTGTCCGGGTCGATCTCGTACTTGAAGTGGCAGAGATAGCAGCGCTGCGTCTCCTCCGCGGCGCCGTTGGGGTCGAAGCCGCGTTCGACCTCGGCCTGCAGGGTGCGCTGGTCCACGGGCAGCGACGGCATGGGCTGGCGCGGCACGTAATCCATCTCGCGGATGCGCCCCGTGGCCTCGACGTCCTCGATCCTCGCCACCTCGCGCAGCCGTTCTGCGCCCATCAGGAACGCATCGACCTTCCGCGCGCAGTCCTTGCCGTGCGCGATCGCCTGGATCAGCGTGCTCGCGCCGGTCGCGAAGTCGCCGGCGACGAACAGTTTCGCCAGCGCGGTGCGGGAGTCCTTCCCGCTCCTCAGCCAGCCGTCGCGTTCGACGAGCCCGGCCTGCAGTTCCGCGTCGATCCACGCCGCGTCGGGGAATTGGCCCGTCGCCAGCAGCACCGTGTCGGCCGGGATCTCGAACTCGGACCCCGGCACCGCCACGGGACGGCGCCGCCCGCCCGCGTCGGGCTCGCCGAGCTCGGTGCGGACGAACCGCATCGCCTTCACGCGGCCGGCCTCGCCGACGTAGGCCACGGGGGCGACCATGAACTGCATCGGTATGCCTTCGTGGTTCAGCTCCTCGAGCTCGCCGGGCGTGATGAGCATCTCGGTTCTGGACCGGCGGTAGAGCACTTTCACGGACTCGCGCCGCAGCTTCATCACGGCCGGCTGCCCGTCCGCCGCCGTCTCCAGCTCGAGCTCGACCGTCTGCGCGCCGAGACGCGCCGCCGTGCGGGCGCAGTCCATCGCCGTGAAGCCGCCGCCGATGATGACGACATGCCGTCCCACCTCCGCCGCGCGCCGCTCGTTGGCCTCCAGCAGGAACGGCAGGCCGTGCCGGATGCCCGCAAGGTCCGCGCCGGGGATGTCGAGCAGGTTCGGCCGGAGCGTCCCGCAGGCCATGACGACCGCATCGTGGTCCGCCAGCAGCCGCGACAGCGGCAGATCGGGGCCGACGGCCGAATCGCAGACGATCCGCGCGCCCTGCCGCCGCACCTGGTCGATCTCGCGGTCGATCACGTCGCGCGGCAGCCGGAACTCCGGGATGCCCTGGTTCATCATGCCGCCGGGCGTCGAGTGCCGCTCGTGAACGGTTACCGCGTGGCCCATCAGCGCCAGGTTGCGCGCGGCCGCCAGGCCGGCCGGCCCGGCCCCGATCACCGCGATCCGCTTCCCGCTCGGCGGAAACCACGGGTCGAGCACCACGGGGGCCTGCGAGCGGAAATCGGCGGCGGACCGCTTAGAGAAGCAGATCGCGACCGGCTCGCCGAGGCCCTCCCAGCCGTGGCGGCACTCGGCCTCGCAGGGCCGCGAGCAGACGCGCCCGAGCACGGCGGGGAAGACGTTGTCGTGAAGGTTGATCCGGTAGGCCCGCTCGAAATCGCCGCGATGGATCGCGTGCAGGTAGCCGGGAATGTCGGTTCCGGCCGGGCACGCCTTCTGGCACGGGATGTTGCGCGCGAGCCAGTCGAAGTCCTTCGCCGTCGCCGCGTCGCCGCGCAGCTTCGACACGGCGTTCGAGGCGTAGGGCGCCGGCGCATCCATCGGCCGTTTGTCGCGCGGGCCGCCCAGTCCCTGCGGGGCCTTCGTCCAGGCGCGCCCGGCCGGCGGCGCCCCGCCCTCGACCGCGGCGCGGGCCTCGTCGAGCGCGACCGCGTACTCGGGCCTCGCCAGCCGCCCCGCCGCCGCGCGCTCGATCCACGGAACCGCGTCCGCCGCGCGACCGAGCCGCAGCAGCGAGAGGCCGAGCATGAACTGCGAGGCGCCGGGGCTCCTGTCCGTCACGTAGCGGCCGAACAGACCCGCGGCCTCGTCGAACATCTCCTTGCGGAAGGCGGCGACGGCGCGGATCGCCAGGAGCTGGTTCGTCGCGACGCCGAGGTCCATCGCGCGGGTCGCGAAGAAATGGCTCGAGTAGACGTCGCCCCGGCTGTCGCCCCGCTGGAAGTAGGCGCGGGCGAGCAACGCGCAGCGGGCGGCGTCGTTCGGCGCGTCCGCGGAGCGGAGCAGGTCGATCGCGGCGTCGTTCTGCCGCGCGGCGACCAGGCCTTCGGCTCGGCGGAGGATCTCGTCGTTCGGCATTGTCATGGCGTTGGAAGGGCCCCCGCGGCGGCGTCTACGATTCCCATGCGACCGCCTCGTCGAAGACCGGCTGCAGCTTCAGGTTCGCCTGGTTGGCGGGTTCGCCGCGGACGGCCGGCACGCCGAGCCGGGCCGACACCGCCCCGGCGCCGACGCGGCGCGCGTACTCGCCGAACGTCTCCGATTCGCCGCGCCGGTCCTCCAGGTAGATCTCCAAGATGCGGCGGACGGCCGGCACAAGCCCGGCGGACGCCACCTCGGCCACCGGGCGCGCGATGTGGCCGGGGCCGGACAGCCCGCCGCCGATGCAGATCTCGAAGCCCTCCTCGCTGCCCGTCGCGGGG
>VGWF01000022.1 GCA_016873715.1 Lentisphaerota bacterium
GGTCCGACTGCGCAAGCAGCATCGTGGCGGTCTGGTGCCGCCGCTCCTCGTACCGCGCCCGCGGCGTCGCCCCCGCGTGGCGCGAGAAGAGGCGGTGGAGGTGCGGCACGCTGACGCCCGCCGTGGCGGCCAGGTCGCGCTCCCGGAACGGGCGGTGCAGCGGGTGCTGTTCGATCGCCAGCAGCGCGCGGCCGAGGCGCTCGTCGGGCGCGTGCGGCCGCCACGCGGGGACTCCGAGCCGGGCCATGGCGTCGGCATGGGCGCGAAGCCAGTCCAGGAAGAGCCGGCCGATCTCCCAGTGCGCGTCCAGCGTGCCGCTCTCCAGGAAGAGACGGTTGGACGAGTCGGGAAACCGGCGTTCGACCGCCCGGCACAGCGCAACGGCCGTCCGCTCGAGCCGCGGATAGTCGGCGGCGCGCGCCACGCGGCCCGCGGTCGTGTCGTACAATGACCGCCCGCCGGGCCAGTCGACGCGGAAGCTGAGGGAGAGAATCTGCGCCCCGGGCGAGAAGTGCTGCGTCCGCCCGTGCGACGGCGGGAACATCCACTCGCCGCGTCCGGCGCGCCACCGCCCGGTGCGGGCGCGGACCTCCACCGAGCCCTCCAGCAGAAGCCAGGCGATGAGCCGCGGGTCGCCCGTGGTCACCCGCCGCCCGAGCGGATGCACGTCGCCCCGGTAGACCCAGTAGAGCTGCGGATGGAGTGACGACCACTCCTCCAACCTGGAAAGCGGGGCGCCGGGCACGGCCTGCGTCATGAGAAGAATATGCAAGCACCCGATGCGTTCCGGCAAGCGATATCGGTTGTCCGGCGGCACGGGTTCGTTCAGCATCCGGGCGGCGCGGGGCCGCGGGTTCCGCGGATCGGACCGAGGGGACGGACGACGGAGGCACGGCAGATGCACGGTTCCGGGAACTCGCCGGTGGCGGAGGCCGGCGGCTACAAGTGGCGGCTCGTCGGGCTGCTGTGGGTCGCCTTCTTCCTGCATCAGGGCGACCGGCAGATCTTCAACGCGGTGATGCCCCTGATCCGCACCGATCTCGGCCTGACGGACGTCCAGCTCGGCCTGGTGGGCACGATCTTCACGGCCGTTTACGGCATCTGCGTCCCCCTTGCGGGCTTCGCGGGCGATTTCCTGCCGCGCAAGTGGATCATCGTGGCGAGCCTTCTCGTCTTCAGCGCCGGCACGCTGTGCACGGGTCTTGGCGGCGGGCTGGCCGGCCTCATCGTCTTCCGCAGCATCACCACCGGCGGCGGCGAGGCGTTCTACTATCCGGCGGCGACCTCCCTGCTCGGGCAGTTTCACGGCCGCAGCCGCGCGACCGCACTCGCCATCCACCAGACCGCCGTCTATCTCGGCATCACGCTCAGCGGCCTTGCCGCCGGCTGGATCGGCCAGACCTACGGCTGGCGAGCGGCGTTCTACACGTTCGGCTTCGCGGGCATCGCGTGGGTCTTCGTCGCCGCCTCGGGTCTTCGCAACACGCCGCCGGCCGGGGCGGTGTCCGCCGAGCGCATCCCGCTCGGGCATGTGCTCAGGTGCATCGCGGGGAAACCGTCGGCCCTGGCGCTGTGGGCGGCCTTCGGCGCGATGGTCTACGTCAACGTCGGCCACATGACGTGGATGCCGACCTACCTGCGCGAGAAGTTCGGGCTCTCGCTCGCCAACGCGGGGTTCTCGTCGATGGCCTACCACTACGCCGCGGCCTTTGTCGGCGTGATGGTCGGCGGCCGGCTGACCGACCGCCTCGCCGCGCGGCGCCGCACGATCCGGTTCGAGGCGAACGCGCTCGGCCTGCTCGCCGGCGCGCCGTTCATCCTGTGGACGGCACGGGCGGACCAGCCGTGGACGTGCTACCTCGCCCTGGCCGGCTACGGCCTCTTCCGCGGCATCTACGATTCGAATCTCTTCGCCTCGCTCTTCGACGTCGTCGAGCCGCGCTTCCGCGCTTCGGCGACGGGGCTCATGCTCTCGTTCGCGTTCGTCGTTGGCGCCCTGTCGCCCCTCGTGCTCGGCTGGATGAAGACGCGCGTCGGACTGGAGACGGGCCTGGCGTCGCTCTCGGCGTTCTATGTGGCCGGCGGGCTGTGCATCGTGACGGCCCTCGGCCTCTGGTTCCGGAAGGACTACGTGGAGACCCAGGCATGAAGATCGTCGACCTCAAGACCCGCACCGTCGCCATCCCGCTCAACTCGCAACTCCGCCACAACACGGGCGTGCATCCCGGCTACTTCCTGCGCACCGTGCTGGAGATCGTCACCGACGAGGGCGTCACCGGCCTCGGCGAGGTGGGCGGCGGCGACCAGCGCGGCGCCCTGCAGAAACTCAAGCCCCGGATCCTGGGCCTCGACCCCTTCCACCTCGAGACGATCAAGATGAAGGTGCTCCGCAGCATCTACTACCTCTCCAACGCGCGCCTCTACGCCGCGATCGAGATGGCCTGCCTCGACATCCAGGGCAAGGTGCTGAACCGCCCGCTGTCCGACCTGCTCGGCGGCTCGATCCGCGACCGCGTGCCGTTCATCGCCTACCTCTTCTGGCGCTACGACCGGCCGGGCGGCGGCCACGACAGGCACCCCGAGGACATGGCCGACCTCTGCGAGGAACTGCACGCGACGCTGGGCGTGAAGGCGATGAAGCTCAAGGCCGGCGTGATGAAGCCGGAGGAGGAGGCCCGCGCCGTCGAGCTGTGCCGCGAACGGCTCGGCCCGGACTTCGGCCTCCGCATCGACCCGAACGGGGTGTGGTCCGTCGCGACCGCGATCCGCATCGGCCAGCGGCTGGAAGCCGTCAACATGGAGTACTTCGAGGACCCCGCCTGGGGCCTCGAGGGCAACGCCGCCGTCCGCGCGAAGATCCGCACGCCGGTCGCAACGAACATGTACCCGAACAAGTTCGACGACCTTGGACCGGCGGTCCGCATGGGCGCGGTGGACATCGTCCTGACGGACCTCCACTACTGGGAGGGGCCGCGCGGCGTGAAGGACCTCGCCGCCGTGTGCCGCACCTTCAACCTCGGCGTCGCCATGCACAGCGGCGCGGAGTTCGGCATCGAGCTGGCCGCCATGATCCACACCGCCTCCACGATCCCGGAGATGCACTACGCCGGCGACGCGCACTACCACTTCCTGACCGACGACATCATCCAGGGCGGCCCCCTGCGATACGAGGATGGCTGCATCCGCGTCCCGACCGGCCCCGGCCTCGGCGTCGCGCTGGACGAGGAGAAGATGGAGAAGTACGCCCGGTACTTCGAGGAGAAGGGCGACTACTACGCCCGCTTTCACCAGGATCCGTACCGCCCCGACTGGTACCCGATCGTCGGCGGGATGTGAGCGGCGGCGGCGAACCGCCGTATCCATGCGCACTCCAGATGGCCGTGCCCGCGATCGCGTGCATCGCCGGTGATTCGGTTCGCCCTTCCCGGCGGAGGGGCCACGGACTAGGATGGGGCACGGATCGAACAGGGGAGACCCGAGATGAGCGTTCGCATCGGTCGCCGGCAGTTCCTGAGGTCCACCGCCGCGGCAGCGGGGGCGATCGCCGCCCCGACGATCATTCCCGCATCGGCCTTCGGCGCGAATGACAAGGTCACGATGGGGTGCATCGGACTCGGCATCCAGGGGCGCGGCAACCTGGGGGCGTTCCGCGGAAACCCCGATGTCCGCGTGGTGGCCGTCTGCGATGTCCACGAGGCCCAGCGGAACGCGGGCAAGAACTCGGTCGATGAGGCCTACGGCAACGAGGATTGCGCCGCCTACGGGGACTTCCGCGAGCTGATGCGGCGCAAGGATATCGACGCCGTGCAGATCACGGCGCCGGACCACTGGCACGCGCTGATGGCCCTGGAGGCCGTCCGGCAGGGCAAGCACATGTACTGCGAGAAGCCCGTCGGCTGGAGCGTCCGCGCCGCCCAGGCCCTCCGGAAGGCTGTGAAGCAGAGCCGGGTGGTGTTCCAGTTCGGAACCCAGCAGCGGTCGCTGGGCAAGTTCCGCCAGGCCTGCGAACTGGTCCGCAACGGGAGGATCGGGCAGCTCAAGACGATCCTCGTCGGCGTGCCGGGAAGCTGGACGTGTCCGAAGCAGCCCGTCGAGCCGGTGCCGAAGGAACTCGACTACCCGATGTGGCTCGGGCCCGCGCCGATGGCCCCCTACTGCCATCAACGATGCCGGCCGTGGACCCAGGGGCAGGGATGGGGCGGCTACAGCATCTGGTACTGCATCTCGGACTACTGCATGGGGATGATCGGCAACTGGGGCGTCCACCATCTCGACATCGCGCAGTGGGGCAACGGCACCGACCTCGGCGGACCGACCGAGATCGAGGGCGCCGGCGAGTTTCCCGTGGACATGCTCACCGACTGCGCCACGCGCTGGCAGGTCGAGAACCGCTACGCGAACGGCGTCACGCTGGTTCACATGGACGACGCGACCTCGGGGAAGCACCCGCTGCAGAAGGGCGGGCACGGGCACGGCGTCCTGTTCCTCGGCACGGAGGGTTGGGTGCACGTGGACCGCTCCCGGTTGGACGCCGAACCGAAGTCGCTGCTGAAGGCGACGATCGGGCCGGACGAGATCCATCTCTTCAAGAGCGACAACCACCAGGCGAACTTCATCGACGCCGTCAAGGGCGCGACGCAGCCGGCCGCGCCGATCGATGCGGCCGTCTGCTCGGACATCCTCTGCCATCTCCAGCAGATCGCGATCAAGCTGAAGCGGAAGCTCCTCTGGGATCCGGCGCGGGAGCTGTTCCCCGGCGACGACGAGGCGAACCGGATGCTGGACCGTCCGATGCACAACGGGTGGACGCTCGATCCGGCCTGACCGGGGCCGTCGTTTCCAGAGGTTGGAAGGCAGTCCATGCGAGGTTTCCAAGCCTTGGAAGATTCGCCGCCGCCGCGCCGAGTCCGCCGCGGCGTGCGTGCCGTGGTCCGCGGGATGCTGCCGCTTTTCTGCGGGGCCGTCACGGCCGTCGCCGCGCCGGAGAGGCCGAATTTCGTCGTGTTCTTCATCGACAACCTCGGGAACGGAGACCTCGGCTGCACGGGATCGGCGCTGCACCGCACGCCGGCGATCGACCGGCTCGCGGCGGAGGGGACGCGGTTCACGAGCTTTTACGTCGCGAGCGGCGTCTGCACGCCCAGCCGCGCGGCGCTGTTGACCGGATGCTACCCGCGCCGCGTGGGCCTCCACGCCGGCGGCTCGAACTCGGCCGTGTTGCGGCCGGTGGACCGGCGGGGCCTGCACCCCGACGAGGTGACGATCGCCGAGGTGCTGAAGTCCGCCGGGTACGCGACAGGGATCTTCGGCAAGTGGCATCTCGGCGACCAGCCGGAGTTCCTGCCGACGCGCCAGGGCTTCGACGAGTTCGTCGGCATCCCGTACAGCGACGACATGGTCCGCACCGCGACCGCGCCGGACCTCCCGCTGATGCGCGGCGAGACCGTGATCGAGGCGCCCGCGGACCGCGACCTGCTCTCGAAGCGCTGCACGGAGGAGGCCGTCGCGTTCATCGGCCGTCACAAGGACCGTCCGTTCCTCCTCTACCTGCCGCACCCGATGCCGGGGTCGACCGCGCGCCCGTTCGCGAGCCCCGCGTTCCGGGGGAAGAGCCGCAACGGCCCCTACGGCGACAGCGTGGAGGAGCTCGACTGGGCGACCGGCGAGATCCTGTCCGCGCTCGAGCGCCACGGCATCGCGTCGAACACCCTCGTCGTGTGGACGCCGGACAACGGCGCCGTGCAGCGCAACCCGCCGCAGGGGAGCTGTGCGCCCTACAAGGGCTTCGGCTACGACACCTCCGAGGGGGCGATGCGCATGCCGTGCTTCATGCGCTGGCCCGGCCGGATCCCGGCGGGCCGGACGCACGATGCGCTCTGCACGGCGATGGACCTGCTGCCCACGTTCGCCGCGCTGGCCGGGGCCGCGCTACCGGCGCGACCGATCGACGGACACGACATCCGGCCGCTGCTCCTCGGCACGCCCGGCGCGCGGTCGCCGTGGGACGACACGGGGTTCGGCTACTACCGGATGGAGCAACTGCAGGCCGTCCGCGCCGGGCCGTGGAAACTGTACCTTCCGTTGGAGGCCAAGTACGTTTCGCTCGGGCGGAAGACGGCGCCGGCGCGGCTGGAGCTGTACGATGTCGTCCGCGACGCCGGCGAGACCCGCGAGGTGTCGGCGGAGAACCCGGACGTGGTGACGCGGCTGACGCGGATGGCGGAGCGGATCCGCGCGGAGATCGGGGACGTGAACCGCCCGGGCACGGGACAGCGGGATGCCGGATGGGTGGAGAGACCGAAACCGATCGTGAAGGATCCGGCGGCCGGAACGAAGGATGGGCAGCCAGGTGTGTCCGCCCAACGGGGAGTGGAGCCATGAGAACGTCGATTGCGATGGTCGTGCTGGCTGCGGCGGCGGCTGCGCCGGCGGCGGAGCTGTGGGTCGGCGCGGCGACGGTGGACATCACGCCGCACCGTCCGGTGGCGCTCGACGGGCAGTTCAACACGCGCGTATCGAGGGGCATCGACAACCGCCTGACGGCCTCCGCGGTTGCGATCGAGGCGCGCGAGGGCGGCGCTGCGAAGGACCACGCCGTGCTGGTGTCGATCGACATCGTTTCGGTCCGCGCGCCGGCGGTGCAGGCGATCCGCGACCGCATGCGCGCCCGGCTTCCGGACGTCGATCCGGCCAGGGTCGTGCTGACCGCGACGCACACGCACACCGCGCCGGTGACGGAGGAGGGGAAGTACGCGATCCCGACCAACGGCGTCATGCAGCCGGCCGAGTTCGTCGCATTCCTCGGCGACCGCATCGCGGACCTGGCGGTGAACGCATGGACGCAGCGCGCGCCCGCCGGCGTGAGCTGGGCGATGGGACAGGCGGTCGTCGGCCACAACCGGCGCGCGGTCTATGCCAATGGAACCGCGACGATGTACGGGAAGGCGGCCACGCCCGACTTCCGCGGCATCGAGGGCGGGGCCGACGCCACGCTGCAGGGGCTCTTCTTCTGGACACGCGAGGGCCGTCCGCTCGCGGCCTGCCTCCACGTGCCGTGCCCGGCGCAGGAGGTCGAGAGTCTCTCCCGCATCACCGCCGATTTCTGGCACGAGGCCCGCGCGCGATTCCGCGCGGCGATCTCGAACGACATCCCCGTGCTCGGCTGGCCGGGTGCGGCCGGCGACATCTCGCCACGCCGGATGTGGAGCAAGGCCGCCGCGGAGCGGATGCTGAAGCTGCGCGGGCTGACGGCCGTGCAGGACATCGGGCGCCGCATCGCGGGGGAGGCGGCGGACCTGTTCGCGCTGTCGCGCGGCGACATCCGGACCGACGTTGCGTTCGCGCACCGGTGCGGCGACGTCGCGCTGCCGGTGCGGCGCGTCACCGACCCGGAGGCGGAGAACGCCCGCAAACAGGTCGAGGCGTTGTCGAAGCAGGCGGACGGGATCCGCCGCGCAAAGTGGTTCCAGGCGACCGTCGACCGGCACGGAACGCAGGACCAGGCGGCGACGCTGCCGGCGGAGGTTCACGTGCTGCGCATCGGCGACGTCGCGCTTGCGACCAACCCGTTCGAACTCTTCCAGGACTACGGCGTGCAGATCCAGGGGCGCAGCCCGGCGCTCCAGACGCTGGTGATCCAGTTGACGCCCGGCGGCGGCGGCTATCTCCCGACCCGTCGCGCCGTCGAGGGCGGCGGCTACAGCGCCGTCGTCGAGAGCAGCCAAGTCGGCCCCGACGGCGGCCAGGTGCTGGTCGACACGACCGTGGAATGGCTCACCACGCTGTGGGCGGCGCCTGGGGAATAGGGGTGTTCCTTGGAACAACGGTCTTTCAGCGCCCCTGTCGTTCTCCTCGTCGCCGTTCTGCTGCTGCGACCGGTCGGTCCCTCCTGCGCGGCCGTGACGGGATTCGTCGCGGACCGCTGGGGCGATGAGGCGGAGACGGCGCGGGAGGTGGCGCGTGCGATCGGCGCGGAGCCGGCCGATCCCGCGGCGCCCGCCCGGTTCGCGGCCGTCTGGATCCACGGCGGCGACGCGCTGCCGGAGAGCCTGACCCCGGCCGCGGTCGCGTCGCTGAGCAACCACGTCGCGTCGGGACACGGACTCCTTCTCACCGGTTCCGCCGTCACCCTGGTCGACGCGCTCGGGCTCGACGGGCTCGCGACGAAGCCGGTGACGTTCGGCGACGACCGCGCGCAGGCGGGGCTCGTGCCCGCGGATCCCGCCGCGCCCGCATTTCGCGGCATCGAACCCGATCGGGGCGTGATCTGGATGAGCAATGCGGCGTATCCGGCGTTCGCCCATCTCGCCGGCCCGCGCGGGCGCGTGCTCGCGCGCACGCCGGGCGGACCCGAGAACCCGATGCTGGAGTACCGGCTCGGACGGGGAAGGGTGATCGTCCTCGGCTGGCGCCTCTCGCGCCTCTTCTTCCACGCACCCGCCGGCAGCCGCGGTCGGTTCGAACAGCTTCTGCGCAACACGCTCGCCGACCTGGCCGCGATGCCGCCATCCGAAGCGTCGTCCGGGGATCCGCCTCGGCCGACACGGAGGTCGGCCCTCCAGGGGTCCCGGAGTGAAGGCGATGGAGGGCCGGGCTCCGTCCCGGCCGTGCCGGCGGCCGAGTGGGAGGCGCTGGCGCTCGCCATCGACGACCTGCGCGCCACGCAGGGCCGGCGCTACCCGCGGGGCGACGAGTTCCGCCGGCGGCTGGACGGCCTGCGAGAGACCGCCTGCGACGCCGCGGCCTTCCGCGCGCTGCGCGACGAGGCCCTGCTGGCCAACCCGCTGCTCGACTTCGACCGGCTCCTGCTCGTGAAGCGCGGCGCGAACAAGCTGGGGCTGCCGATGAACTACCAGGGCAACTGCAGCCTCGATCCCGCCGGCTACGACAACGAGATCGCCGTGCTCTCGCCGGTGCGGCCGGACGGCGCGATGACGACCCTGTACCGCCCGCAGGGCGGACGGTTCGTCGGCGATGTCGACCTCCACTTCGACGCGGACCGGCTGCTCTTTTCGACGACGGTGGACGGCGGGCGCTGGCGCATCTTCGAGGCCGGCACGAACGGCGCGGCGCCGCGGCAGGTCCCGCTGATCGACGAGCCGGACGTCGACAACTACGACGCCTGCCACCTGCCCGACGGGCGCATCATGTTCACGTCCACCGCGCCGTTCACCGGCGTCCCCTGCGTGCGCGGCTCGGCGCACGTTGCGAACCTCTACCTGCGCGAGACCGACGGCCGCATCCGCCGCCTCACCGTCGATCAGGACCACGACTGGTGCCCGACCGTGATGGCCGACGGGCGCGTCCTGTACCTGCGCTGGGAGTACACCGACCTGCCGCACGCCTTCTCGCGGATCCTCTTCCACATGAACCCGGACGGCACGGGGCAGATGGAGCATTACGGCAGCAACTCCTACTGGCCCGGCTCGATGTTCTACGCGCGGCCGCTGCCCGGCGCGCCGTCGCGGTTCGTCGCGATCGTCGGGGGCCATCACGAGCTTCCGCGAATGGGCGACCTCGTGGTCTTCGACGTCGCGCGCGGCCGTTTCGAGGCCGAGGGCGCCGTGCAGCGGATCCCCGGGCGCGGCCGCCCGGTGGAGCCGATCGCGCTCGACCTGCCCGTCGCACAGACCTGGCCGAAGTTCCTCCATCCGTTCCCGCTCGGCGACCCCTCGACCTCGCTCGGGGCGGGGAAGTACTTCCTCGTGTCCTGCCAGCCGTCGCCCGGCGCGCCGTGGGGCATCTGGCTCGCCGACGTGTTCGACAACCTCGTTCCCATCCGCGAGCTGCCGGGCTTCGCGCTGTTCGAGCCGTTGCCGCTTCGGGCGGTGCCGCGTCCGCCCGTCATCGCCGACCGGGTCGACACGAACCGCACCGATGCGGAGGTGATGCTGGCCGACGTCTACGCGGGTCCCGGGCTGCGGGGCATCGCGCGCGGAACGATCAAGGCCCTGCGGTTCTTCAGCTACCACTTCGCCTACCAAGGCATGGGCGGCGAGCCCGACGCGCCCGGGCTCGACGGGCCGTGGGACGTGAAGCGCGTCCTCGGCACCGTTCCGGTCGAGGCCGACGGATCGGCTCGCTTCCTTGTGCCCGCGTACACGCCGGTCTCCGTCCAGCCGCTCGACGCCGACGGCCAGGCGCTGCAGCTGATGCGGAGCTGGTTCACCGCGATGCCCGGCGAGACGCTCTCGTGCGTCGGCTGCCACGAGCCGCAGAACACCGCCTCGCCCGCGCGCGCGACCGTCGCCGGCGCGAAGCCGCCCGTGCCGATCCGGCCGTGGTACGGTCCGACGCGCGGCTTCGACTTCCGCCGCGAGGTTCAGCCGGTCCTCGACCGCCTATGCGTCGGGTGCCACGACGGCAAGGCCCGGCCGGACGGGCCGTCGGGCCCCGATCTGACCGACCGGCCACCGGTTCCCGCGCAGGACAACAAGAACGCGTACAACCTCGCCTCGCGCTTCACGCCGTCCTACCACGTCCTGCGACGGCTCGTCCGCACGCCGACGCGGGAGAGCGACATGCATCTGCCGCCGCCGGGCGAGTTCCACGCCGACACCACGCGGCTCGTGCAGATGCTTCGCAAGGGCCACCACGGCGTCGCGCTGGACGCGGAGGCGTGGGACCGGCTGGTCACGTGGATCGACCTCGGCGCCCCGGCGCATGGCACATGGACCGACATCTGCGGCGCGGCGCGGGTCCAGGCGCAGGCTGCGCGGCGTCGCGACATGCGGAAGCGTTACGAGGGCGTCGTCGAGGATCCGGAGGCGGTGATCGAAGGATCGCGTTTCAAGTCAGAGTCGAAGGTGGGTCCGGGCGGCCCGCCCGGCCGGACGTTGGACTTGCGGGCACTGCCGGCCTCCGGCACCCCGTCGGCTGGACCTCGCACCATCGACCTCGGCGGCGGGATCGCGCTCGAACTGGTCCATATTCCCGCCGGCGGGTTCGTGATGGGGCAGGGGGACGGCGTCGCCGACGAGCGACCGTGTGCCGGGGTGAGGATCGAACGCGACGTGTGGATGGGCCGGTGCGAGGTGTCGAACGAGCAGTTCGCGCGCTTCGACCCGTCGCACGAGAGCGGTCTGGAGTTCGGCGACTACATCCACTTCAGCCCCGGCGAGCGCGGCTGGTCGCTGTCGCGCCCGCGCCAGCCCGTGGTCCGCGTGTCGTGGCACCGGGCGCGCGCCTTCTGCGACTGGCTCTCCGCGAAGACCGGACGCCGCTTCCGGCTGCCGACGGAGGCGGAATGGGAGTACGCATGCCGCGCGGGCACGGCGACGCCCTGCTGGTACGGCGCGACCGACGCCGACTTCTCCCGGGTCGCGAATCTCTCCGACCGCACGCACCAGGCGATCGATCCGTTCGGCTGGTCCGGCCGGCCGGAGGTGATTCCGCCGTGGCGTCCGGCGGAGACGCGCTACGACGACCATGCCAGGGTTGCGGTGTCGGTCGGATCCTACGGCGCGAACCCGTGGGGCCTGCACGACATGCACGGCAACGTCGCCGAATGGACCGGCACCGCGTACCGGCCGTATCCCTACGCCGCCGCCGACGGCCGCGAGAAGCCCGGCCCCGGCGAACGCGTCGTGGCGCGCGGAGGGTCGTGGTACGACGTCCCCGCCCGCACCCGTAGCGCCTTCCGCCAGCCCTATCCGCCCGACCGCGCCGTCTACGACGTCGGTTTCCGGGTCGTGTGCGAGGAGTGACCGGTCAGCGCTTGCGGTTCTTCTTCTGCTGCGGGTTGACCGGCGGGGCGGAGTTCATGCCCTTGCGCCATTCCTGCATGCGCGCCCACTCGGCGTCGCCGGCGCGCGCGGGATCGAAGCGGCTGGCGTCGACGTCGACATAGAGCGACCGGTAGAGCGCCTCGTCGACCGCCGCGTTCGGGGTGTTGGTCTGGGCGCCGACGGCGACACGCCACGCGGCCAGCGCGGCGCGCAGCGCGGCGACGCGGTCGGGATGGTCCTTGGCCACGTTGCGCGCCTCGCCGATGTCGGCCGACAGGTCGTAGAGCTCGCACACGTCCGCGTCGTAGTACTCCACCAGCGTCCACGTGCCGTCGCGCACCGCGCCGTGCGGGCGGCTGCCCTGGTTCGTGTAGTGCGGGAAATGCCAGAAGAGGCGCCGCTGCGGCGCGGGGCCGCGGCCGGTCAGGACGCCGGCGAAGCTGACGCCGTCGAGGCCCGTCGGGGCGGGCAGGCCGGCGAGGTCGAGCAGGGTGGGGATCCAGTCGGTGTTGACGACGGGCGCGTCGATCGTCGTCCCCGCCGGCACGCCGCCGGGCCATCGGACGATCAGCGGAATGCGCAGCCCGCCCTCGTAGGCGTAGCCCTTGCCGGCGCGGAACGGCGTGTTGTGCGTGATGCGCGGGTGCGGGCCCTCGGGGACGTGCAGTCCGCCGTTGTCGGAGGTGAAGACGACGATCGTGTTGTCGGCGAGCTTCAGCGCGTCCAGCCGGGCCAGCAGGCGGCCGACCGTGTCGTCGAGCGTCTCGATCACGGACGCGTAGACCGGCTCGAAGGCCTTCGCGTTCTTCGCGATCTGCTCCGGCAGCGCGGCGTAGGGGATGTGCGGCGTGTTGTGGGCGAGGTAGACGAGGAACGGGCGGTCCTTGTTCTCCTCGATGAAGCGGATCGCCGCGGCGGTGAGTTCGTACTCGCCCTTGCTGCCCTCCGTCGCCGAGGGCACGGTCCTGGCCTGTCCGCCCTCGGCGAAGTCGAAGCCGTGCTCGACCGGCCCGAACTCCTTGCCGCCGACGTGCCACTTGCCGAGCGCGGCGGTCGCGTAGCCGGCCGGCTTGAAGTAGCGCGGCAGCATCTTCTCCTCGAGCCCGACCTGCATCCGGATCTCCGGGTGGAGGAGCCGTTGCGAGAGCCGGTCGGGCCGCCCCGGCAGGAACGTGGTCAGGTGCAGGCGCGCGGGCGTCTTGCCGGTCAGGATGGCGGCGCGCGAGGGCGAGCAGATCGGCTGGGCGCAATAGGCCGACGTGAAGCGCGCGCCCTGCGCCGCGAGCCGGTCCAGGTTCGGCGTGCGGTGGTCGCTCCGGCCGTAGCAGGCGAGGTCGTTGATGCCGAGGTCGTCGCACAGGATGAACACGATGTTCGGCGGCCGCGCCTCCGCCGCGCGAACGCCGTCCGGCGCGCCGCACAGCGCAAGCGCCGCCGCGGCGGCGGCGAGGGTCGAACGGATCGCAGTGGCCGGGATGCGGGGCGTCGTGTTCATGCGCCGACGATTGCAGGATTCGCGCGGGACGACAAGCCGGGCGAGGACGAACACCGAACGAGGACGAGGGACGAGGGGCGGGGCGGAGAACAACATCCAATATCCAACAGCCAACAACCAACATCCAACGGCGGAAGACGAGGAAGGCCGCGAGGAAGAGGCCGACACTCGACACCTGCCACTCAACACCGTCGTCCCTCGACCCCCGACCCTCGCCCCTTTCCGGGGGCGGGCTGCCGCGAGCCCGAACCGTGCGCTTCTGAAGCATCACCCCCGCGGCCTCGCAGTAGCTCGGCCCTCCATCACAGGAAGAGGGACGAGGGGCGGGACGGAGAACAACATCCAATATCCAACACCCAACAACCAACAGCCAACATCCAACGGCGGAAGACGAGGAAGGCCGCGGGGAAGAGGCCGACACTCGGCACCTGCCACTCGACACCGTCCTCCCTCGTCCCCCGACCCTCGCACCTTTCCGGGGGCGAGCTACCGCGAGCCCGAACCGTGCGCTTCTGAAGCATCACCCCCGCGGCCTCGCATAGCTCGGCCCTCCATCACAGGAAGAGGGGCGAGGGACGAGGGGCGGAGAACAACATCCAATATCCAACACCCAACAACCAACAGCCAACAGCCGACGGCGGAAGACGAGGAAGGCCGCGAGGAAGAGGCCGACACTCGACACCTGCCACTCGACACCGTTCTCCCTCGTCCCCCGACCCTCGCACCTTTCTGGGGGCGGGCTACTACGAGCCCGAACCTTGCGCTACCGAAGCATCGCCCCGCGGCCTCGCATAGCTCGGCCCTCCATCACAGGAAGAGGGACGAGGGGCGAGGGCGGGGATCAACATCCGATATCCAACAGCCAACAGCCAACAACCAACAGCCAACGGCGGAAAGCGAGGAAGGCCGCGAGAAGGAGGCCTACACTCGACACCTGCCACTCGACACCGTTCTCCCTCGTCCCCCGACCCTCGCACCTTTCTGGGGGCGTGCCCCACGCGGCCTCGCATAGCTCGGCCCTCCATCACAGGACGAGGGACGAGGGGCGAGGGCGGAGAACAACATCCAATATCCAACAGCCAACAACCAACAGCCAACGGCGGAAAGCGAGGAAGGCTGCGAGGAAGAGGTCGACACTCGACACATGTCCCTCGCCGCCGTCCTCCCTCGCCCGCGCGCTCGTCGTTCGATGTTGGGTGTTGGATGTTCGGTGTTCGATGTTCGCCCGACCCCACGCCCTCGTTCCATGCCCTATTCGTTTGTCCCCATTCGGTTGTTTCTTCTCCTCCTCCGCCTGCCCCTCCGGTCGCCGCAGCTGTCTTGGAATGCGAGCGTCGGACGGATACGATGGCGCCGTGAGCGCGCCCGTGAGTCGCTGCGGTTCCGTCCTGCTCGCACTCGCCGTTGCCGCCGGCGTTTCGCGGGCGGCGTCCGATGCGGTCGAGCGCGACTGGCGGATGCAGGACGGGATCGGGACGGAGCGCAATCCCGCGACGTGGGCGGACGCGATCGCGACGCTGTTGCAGCGCGGGGACCGCCTGCTCCGAGACCTGCGGGACGGCGGTCTCGATGTCGACGCGGAGTCGGCCGAGTGGGAGCGGCTCCGCGGCGCCGCGCGGGACGAATCCACCTGGCGGCGGCTACACGAGATCCGCCGCGGCGTCGCGCTGCGCAACCCGCTCGCGCGGACCGGCCCGCTGGTCTTCATCAAGCAGGTGCCGGGCACCTTCAGCCACCAGCTCACCCAGTACTACGGCAACTGCGCGCGGCCGGGCGGCGGACTGTTCGTCCTCGAGGAACCGGGCGTGTCGATGCGGTGCCGGCCACTCGCCGCCTCGCTCCCCCAGGGCAGCTTCCAGCACGCGGACGTCTCGCCCGACGGCCGGCGCATCCTGTTCGCCCATTGCCGGGTCGACGCGCCGCCGGCGGCGCGCGAGGCGCAGACGGGCCGCTTCTATCATCTCTACGAGGTCGGCGTGTCGGGCCGCGGGCTGCGGCAGTTGACGGACGGTCCGTTCGACGACTTCGCGCCGCGCTACCTTCCGGACGGTCGCATCGTTTTCATCTCGACACGGCGCGGCGGCTTCCACCGGTGCGGGCGCGGGCCGTGTCCGACCTACACGCTGGCCGTCGCCAATGCCGACGGCTCCGACGCGCACCCGATCTCGTACCACGAGACGCACGAGTGGGATCCCGCCGTGCTGAACGACGGCCGCATCCTCTACACGCGCTGGGACTACGTGGACCGCAACGCCGTGCACTACCAGCAGCTCTGGACCGTGCGTCCCGACGGCGGCGGCGTGCGCGCCTTCTACGGCAACCACACGCTCAACCCCGTCGGCGTCTGGGAGGCCCGGCCCGTGCCCGGCTCGCACCGCGTCATGGCAACCGCCGCCGCGCACCACGCGATGACCGCCGGCTCGATCGTCCTGCTGGACGTCACGCGCGGCCATGATGGCGACGCCCCGCTCGAGCGCCTGACGCCCGACGCGCTCTTCCCCGAGAGCGAGGCGCCTGTTCTCCAGTCGCCCGGCGGAACGGGCCGCTGGCATGCGCCGGCCGGGGTGGCCGCGCCGCCCCCGGTTCCGCCGGAGGCCGGGCGCTGGCCGGGGCACTGTTACCGGAGCGCGTGGCCGCTGTCGGAGACGTACTTCCTCGCCGCCTACAGCTTCGACCCGCTCATCGGCGAGCCGTCCGCCAATCCGCCGAACCAGTTCGGCCTCTACCTCGTCGACCGCTTCGGCACCAAGGAGCTGCTCTATCGCGACCCGGAGATCAGCAGCCTCTGGGCGATGCCGCTGCGTCCGCGGCCCGCGCCGCCGGGCCTTCCGGCGGAGACCGCGGCGGAGGCGTCCGGAACGTTCTTCCTGCAGGACGTCCGCTCGGCCTGGCCGTCGCTGCCGGACGTCCCGATCCGCGGCCTCCGGATCGTACAGGTGCTGCCGAAGACGACGCCCCACGCGAACACGCCGACCGTCGGGCTGGCCAATGCCTCGCCCGGCAAGCAGGTGCTCGGCACGGTTCCGGTCGAGGCGGACGGCTCGGCCTTCTTCCGCGCGCCCGCGGGCATCCCGCTCGCGTTCCAGGCGCTCGACGACCGCGGACAGGCGGTGCAGACGATGCGCAGCGTGACCTACCTCCAGCCCGGGGAAGACGCGTCCTGCGTCGGCTGCCACGAGCCGCGCACCGCCGCGCCGGCCCCGCGGCCGACGGCGCAGGCGCTCCGGCGTCCGCCCTCCGCGATCGCGCCGGGGCCGGACGGATCGCGGCCGCTGAGTTACCCGATCCTCGTGCAGCCGGTGCTGGACCGCCACTGCGCGCGGTGCCACGGGGGCGACAAGCCGCGCGGCGGCGTGTCGTTGTCCTCCGCGCCGCAGGGCCGCTACACGGTCTCCTACAACGCGCTGGCGCCGCGCGTGTCGTTCCCGGCGTGGGGTGGGAAGCCGGGGGACTTCCGCGTCACGAACAGCGAGCCTCTCACGCAGCCGGACTTCTTCGGCGCGCGCGCGAGTGCGCTGATGACGATGCTTCTCCGCGGCCACCACGATGTCGCGCTCGCCCCCGCCGACATCGACCGCCTCGTGACCTGGATGGATGCGAACGCGCTCTTCTACGGCACCTTCGACGTCGCCGACCAGGCCCGCCAGCAGCTGGGCGGGCGGATCGCCGGTCCGGCGCTGGAGTAGCGCGTCGCGCGGGTGCTCGCGCCCCGGGGAACGAGGCCCCGCGGCGCCCTCGCGCGTACCGGCGCGACGGACGCCGGCTTCTCTGTGCCCCCGCTTCTTGCTACAGTGGACGCGGTGCCGCCAATGAACGACCGGGGCGGCGGGAGATGCCTGTGGCGGATCGGGACACATACCTGGTGACCGGCGGATGCGGCTTCATCGGCTCGCACCTGGTCGAGGCGCTGGCGGGGGAGGGGCACATCGTGCGGGTGCTCGACAACCTGTCGTCGGGCTACACGCGGAACCTCGCCGGCATCCAGGGCCGCGTGGAGATCGTTGTCGGCGACGTGCGCGACGCCGCGCAGGTCGCCGCGGCGATGGAGGGCATGACGTACGTCTTCCACGAGGCGGCGCTGGTCTCCGTCTTCGACTCGGTCAACCGCCCGCACGACAACCATGACATCAACCTCACCGGGACGTTGAACGTCCTCGAGGCCGCCCGCGCGCGCGGCGCGAGGCGCGTCGTCATGGCCAGCTCCGCCGCCGTCTACGGAAACAACCCGGACCTGCCGAAGCGCGAGGCCATGCGGCCCGAGCCGGAGTCGCCCTACGCGATCGGCAAGATCGGCGGCGCGTACATGGCCCGTGTCTTTCACCGCCTCTACGGACTGGAGACCGCGGCGCTTCGCTACTTCAACGTCTACGGGCCGCGTCAGGATCCGTCGTCGATGTACTCGGGCGTCATCTCGAAGTTCTCGTCGGTCCTCGCGGCGGGCGGGACGCCGAAGATCTTCGGCGACGGCGGCCAGACGCGCGACTTCGTCTTCGTGAGGGACGTCGTCCAGGCAAACCTGCTGGCGATGCGCGTGCCCGCGGCCGCCGGCGGCGTGTTCAACATCGGCACGGGGCGGCAGACATCCCTGCTGGACCTTCTCGCGACGCTCCAGGCGATCGCCGGCCGGTCCGGCGCCCCGGAGTTCGCGGAGGCCCGCGCGGGGGACATCCGCGATTCCGTCGCCGACATCTCCCTCGCCCGCGAAGTCCTCGGCTACGCGCCGCGCGCCACGCTGCGCGAGGGCCTTGCGGAACTGTGGTCAAGCCTGGAGAAGGAATGAACAAGTTCTACGTCACCACCCCGATCTACTACGTCAACGACCGCCCGCATATCGGGCACGCGTACACGACGATCCTGGCGGACGTCCTGGCGCGCGCGCACCGGCTGCTCGGGACGCCGACCTGGTTCCTGACGGGCACCGACGAGCACGGCCAGAAGGTGCAGCAGGCCGCGCAGAAGGCCGGCATGACGCCGCAGGAGCAGGCCGACCGGACCGTGGTGCGGTTCCGGGAGCTTTGGAAGCGTCTGGAGATCACGAACGACGACTTCATCCGGACGACCGAGGCGAGGCACAAGGAGGTCGTGCAGGGCATCCTCCAGGACCTCTACGACCGCGGCGAGATCTACCGCGCCGAGTACGACGGCTGGTACGACGTCGGCAGCGAGACCTTCGTCACCGAGAAGGACCTCGACCTGCCCGAGGGGAAGACGCCGGCGGACCTGCCGGGGATCGTCCGGATCCGCGAGGCGAACTACTTCTTCAAGATGGGCGCCTACCAGGAGTGGCTCGTCGAGTACATCGAGTCGCACCCGGAGTTCATCCAGCCCGAAACGCGTCGGAACGAGACGCTCGGCTTCCTGCGGACCAAGAAGCTCGCGGACCTGTGCATCTCGCGGCCGAAGAGCCGGCTCGCGTGGGGGATCGACCTGCCGTTCGACCGCGACTACGTCTGCTACGTCTGGTTCGACGCGCTCGTGAACTACATCAGCGCCGTCGGCTACCGCCGCGACGAGGCGGCCTTCGCGCAGTGGTGGCCCGCGTCGGTGCAGCTGATCGGCAAGGACATCCTCACGACGCACACCGTCTACTGGCCGACGATGCTCAAGGCCATGGGCCTGCCGATGCCGCGCACGGTCTTCGCGCACGGCTGGTGGCTGATGGGCGACACGAAGATGAGCAAGTCGCTCGGCAACGTCATCAACCCGATGGACCTGATCGAGAAGTACGGGATCGACGCCTTCCGCTACTTCCTGATCGCCGAGATGACGCTCGGGCAGGACGCGGGCTTCTCCGAGGAGGCGTTCATCCGCCGCTACAACAGCGACCTGGCGAACGACCTCGGGAACCTCCTCAGCCGCGTCGTGAAGATGATCGGCCAGTACTGCGGCGGGACGGTGCCGGAGCCCTGCGGGACGCCGGCGCACGGCGACGAGCGCGACCTGTGGGCGGCGCTGCAGAAGGCGGCGGGCAAGATGGAGTCCTCCCTGGCGGCCTACCAGCTCGACCGCGGCGTGGGCGAGGTGATCGCGGCGGTGCGCGCGACGAACCGCTACCTCGAGACCCGCGCGCCGTGGACGCAGGCGAAGCAGGAGGACAAGGCGCCGCTCCGCACGACGCTCTACACCGCGGTCGAGGCGCTTCGCGTCGCGGCCGCGCTGCTGCACCCGGTGATGCCCGGCCGCATGGCGGAGGTGCGCAGGGCGATCGGCCTGGCCTCGGCGGAGCCGGCGAAGGCCGAGATCCGCGCGTGGGGCGTGACGCCGCCGGGCGCGACGGTCGGCGTGGCGGGCTCGCTCTTCCCGCGCATCCAGCCGGCCGCCGCGGCGGCGCCCGCGGCCGTCGCGCAGCCCCAGGCCGCCCCGGCCCCGGTGCCGGCCCCGGCCCCCGCCGTGCCGGGCGTCGCGACGATCACCTACGACGATTTCATGAAGGTCGAGCTCCGCACGGCGAGGATCGTCGAGGCGGAGAAGGTGCAGGGGGCCGACAAGCTGCTGCGCCTGCAGGTGGAGGTCGGCGGCGAGATGCGCCCGATCGTCGCGGGCATCGCGAAGCACTACGCGCCGGAGGCCCTGGTCGGCAGGACGGTCGTCGTCGTCGCGAACCTGGCGCCCGCGAAGATCCGCGGGGTCGAGTCGCGCGGCATGCTGCTGGCGGCGACGGCGGGCGAGACGATGCGCCTGCTGACGGTCGACGGCGATCTGCCGAGCGGCGCGCGGGCGAAGTAGGGGGCCGGCCGGGGCGGGCGACGGTCATCCGCGGCGCCTCCGGGGAGGCGGCGCCCGGGGAGGGAGTGCCATGAAGGCTGCCGTTTGGCTGGCGGGCGTTGCGGCGGGACTGGGCATCGCGGTCCGCGCCGGCGCGGGCGATGCGTTCGTCTCGGATCTGTCGACCCTCCACATGCTGCAGCGGGCGGCGAACGCCGCGCGCGATCTGGGCCGGGGGTGGAAGGTGTCGCCCTCGGTCAGCATCCCGGCCGGAACGACCTTCACGCTGGCCGAGATCGACGGGCCCGGCGCGATCCAGCAGATCTGGATGACGCCCGCCCCGATCGACCGAACGCGCCACAGCATCCTGCGCTTCTACTGGGACGGCGAGGCCGAGCCGTCCGTCGAGGTCCCGCTCGGCGACTTCTTCGCCTGCGGCTGGGGGAAGTTCTGCCAGGTCAGCTCGCTCGCGGTGTGCGTCAACCCCGGCAGCGCGTTCAACTGCTACTGGACGATGCCGTTCCGGAAGAAGGCGCGGGTCACGGTCGAGAACCGCGATGCGAAGGACATGCGGATCTACTACCAGATCAACTACGCGCTCGCGCCGGTGCCGAGCGACGCCGCCTACTTCCACGCGCAGTTCCGGCGCGTGAACCCGCTGAAGGAGAAGGACGTCGTCACGATCGTCGACGGCATCCGCGGCCGCGGCCAGTACGTCGGCACCTACATGGCCTGGGAGGCGCGCAGCAAGGGCTGGTGGGGCGAGGGGGAGATCAAGTTCTTCCTCGACGGCGACGGCGAGTGGCCGACGATCTGCGGCACCGGCACCGAGGACTACTTCTGCGGGTCCTACAACTTCGAGAACCGCGAGACGAAGCTCTACCAGCCGTTCACCACGCCCTACGCGGGCCTGGCCCAGGTGATCCCGGCCCACACCGCCTACGTGCCCCCGCAGCGATTCGGGCTCTACCGCTGGCACATCACCGACCCCGTGCGGTTCGAGAGGGACCTGCGCGTGACGATCCAGGCGCTGGGCTGGCAGGACGGGCACCGCTACCTGCCGCTGCAGGACGACATCGCCTCCGTCGCTTACTGGTACCAGGCCGAGCCGCACGCGAAGTTCCCGCCCCTGCCCGGCGCGAAGGCGCTCGAGGTGACGCCGCTGCCGCCGCCCGCGCCGGCGCCCGCCCCGGCCAAGTAGCCCGGGCGCTTTCCTTTCCGCGTCCGATTCGGCAGAATGATCCGCATGAACGGAGGAGAGACACCATGAGTCGTCGGAGTTCGGTCTGGATGGCGGCGGGGATCGCCGCCGCGTTCGCGGGTTCGGTGGTCATGGCGGCCGCGCAGCAGGCGGCGCCGAAGCCGGCGGCCAAGCCGCCGCAGGACAAGACGAAGCTGCCGGAGCTCTCCGCGCAGGAGCAGCAGGCGATCGACGCGGCGGTGCCGTCCACCGCGACGGCCAAGCCGGCGAAGCCGCGCCGGGTCCTCGTCTTCTGGCGGTGCGAGGGCTTCTTCCACGGCTCCGGCATCGCCGGCGGAAACCGGTCGATCGCCACGATGGCCGAGAAGACCGGCGCGTTCACGGCGGACTTCAGCATCGACTACGCCGACTTCGACGCGGCGAGCCTGGCGAAGTACGACGCGGTGGTTCTCAACAACACGACGCAGCTCGCGATCCCGGACGACGGGAAGAAGCAGGCGCTGCTGGACTTCGTCCGCCGGGGCAAGGGGCTCGTCGGCATCCACGCCGCGACGGACAACTTCTACAAGTGGCCCGAGGCCGCCGCGATGATGGGCGGCCTGTTCGCCGGCCACCCGTGGGGCGGCGGCGGGACGTGGGCGGTGAAGATCGACGATCCGGGCCACGTCCTGAACCGGGCCTTCGGAGGCAAGGGCTACAAGCTCAAGGACGAGATCTACCAGTTCAAGGATCCCTACACGCGCGCCGACCGCCGGGTGCTGCTGACGCTCGACCTGTCGGACGCCGACACCGCCAAGCCGGCGGAGAAGGGCGGGCGGGCCGACAAGGACTACGCGATCTCGTGGATCCGGGCGGAGGGCAAGGGGCGCGTGTTCTACTGCTCCCACGGACACGCCGCGAACGTCTTCGCCGACGCGCCGGTGGTCGGGCATTTCCTCGACGGCATCCAGTACGCGCTGGGCGACCTCCCGGCCGACGCGACGCCGAAGCGGTAGGCCCCGTCAGCCGCCGCCGGAGGCGAGGCGCTCGATGCGGGCGCAGAGGTCGCCGGACATCGCCTCCGGCAGCGCGGCGCGCCATTCCTGCTGCCGCCGCCGGTAGAGGGCGGTCAGCGCGGCGACCGCCGCGTGGGCGTCCCGGTCGTCCGGCCGGGCCGCCGCCGCGAGCGCGAGCAGGTCGCACATCACCGCCGCATCCTGGTGGGCGCCCAGCAGGTCCTGCACGCCGGCCAGCCGCGAAACGACCTTGCGGGCGGCCTTCCCGAGGACCGGGCCGAAGAACTCGATCGCGTAGCGGAGCTTCTTGATCAGGATCCGCAGGTCGTGGAGATCGTCGTCCGGCGTGGCGGGGCCGACGCGGCGCAGCGAGCGGAAGACCTTCCGCGAGCGGGCGCGCAGGACGCCGCCCGCGATGCGGGCGACGGGCTCGGCGGCGCACGGCCCCCCCGGGCCGTGGGGCCCGGCGGCCAGCAGCCGGTCGAAGTCGGCGGTCATCGTGCGGTGCCGCCGGCTGCCGAGCGCGCGGAGCAGCGCCTTCCGGGCGACCTCGCGATGCCTCTCCATGCGCGAGGCGAGGCCCTCCACCGCGGGCCAGTGGCGCGGGTGGACGGCGCGTCCCGCCTCGCGAAGGCTGGCGATCTGGACGTCGAGGTCGCGCACGCGGCCCATCGAGCGGGCGATCCAGCGCAGCCCCTCGAAGCCGGCCTCGGCGGCAGCGGGCAGGCAGGGGCGGAAGACCGGCCAGGCCGCGCGCAGGCGGCGGGTCGCGACGCGCATGTCGTGCAGGGCCTCGGGATCGAGGCCCGCGCGGGTGCCGGGCTCGTTCCAGACGTAGCGGTTCCAGTGGCGGCGGATCACGCGGAGCGCCGCCTCCGAACACGCGTCGGCGGGGCGGACGTCGAGCCCCGTCTCCTCGAGGGCCGGCGGAGGGACGTCGGCGAGAGCCAGCGCGCGCTCGAGCTTGGACTCGACCACGATCGGCCAGCCGGACATCTCGGAGAGGCGGCGGGCGAACCGCTCGAGGTCGCCGCCCTGGCCCTGACTCTCGATCTCGACTTCCCAGAAGCGGACGCGGTGCCCGGCGGCCTCGGCCAGGACGGCGTCGGCGCAGAGCGTCGCGCGATGGCCGCCGGGGAGGACGAGGTCCGACTCGCACCGGCGGACGGTCAGCCGCGCCACGGGCAGGAGGTCGAGCGGCCCGGCGACGTGGCGAATCCACGCGGCGATGCGGGTGCCGGGCGGCGGGCAGGGGAATTGCGCGGGCGCTTTGCGGACCGGCTCCTCGAGTTCCGGCCGCTCCAGCACCGCCGCCCCCTCGGGGCCGCGCGCGGCCTTGAGCGTCAGCGTGGGGGCGCGATCGCGGGCGCGCAGCCGCAGGCCGAGGCCGGCGCGCCAGAGCCAGTGGTCGGCGGAGTCGAGGTAGAGATCCGAAAGCACCCGGACGCGGCCCGGCCCGACGGTGGCGCCGAGGCGGGCGACCAGGGCCCGGGCCCGGAGCAGGGCGCCTGCGGAGGGCGGTACGAGCTTGACCTCGCGTTCCATCGGAAACGCACGATGCACGGCCATGTCAGCGCGCCAGCTGCCGCAGGTGTCCCGGTTGCATCAGCCACTCGAGACGACCGCGGCCGGCGGCGGGCTCCTCCTCGAATTCCACGCAGCAAACCGCCGCTTTCTTGAAGGTCATGGAGAACAGGATCCGGCCCGTCAGGCAGCGCTGGGCGAACTCGGCGATGTCCAGCATGTGGCCGACGACGAGCACCGAGGCGGCCTCCTGCTGCTCGAGCCAGCTCATGAACTCCGCGAAGTTCCCGCCCGGCGCGAGACAGGGCAGGGTGGCCACGGGGGCCTCGACCCGCAATTCCTCCGCCAGGATCTCCGCGGTCTGTCCGGCGCGGACCAGCGGGCTGCTGGCGACGAGCGAGGGCTTGCAGTCCGCCTGGCGCAGGCCCCGGCCGATCTGGGCCGTCTTCTGGCGGCCCTCGGCGCTGAGCGGGCGGAGGTCGTCGTCCGTCGACGACCCGTCGTCGGCGATCCCGTGGCGTACGAAATGGACAACCATGAAGGCCCCGCTTCCGTTCGGAGGATGCCGTGTCAGGATAGCCGAAGAGCCCCTCCGATCAAGCCCTTTGGCCGGGTTCGACGGCCGCGGACGGGCTCAGGCCGGCGCCGGGAGCCGCGGGGCGAGGGCGGTGGCGAAGAGCCCGAAGCCGAAGACGAGGATCGTGCCGATGACCGAGAGGGCGATCATGACATAGCCGAGGATGAGCCCCGTCAGCGCCATGCCGTCGCCGCCGAGCCGTCCGCCGGACCTCCGGATCTCGCCGCGGGCCATGTGGCCCGTGATGACTCCCGGGATGGCGGTCAGGGCGCCCATGCAGAAGAGGAACGAGACGATGCCCAGGACGAGGCTGGCGATGGCGAGCCCCGAGGTGGGGGCGCCGGACGGACCGGCGGGCGGCACCGCGCCGCCTCCGGCGGGTGAAAGGCCGAGGGGAGGAACGGGTCCGCCGGAGGGGCGGGAATGGGGGGCATGGCGTCGCTCATGGTTTCTCCCTGCGTTCAGGTCTCCCGGGTGAACCGTCCTGCGCGGCGGTTCGGACTTCAGGATACCCCGGGCGGCCGGCCGCGCCAAGCCCCCAGAACTGACCGATCCCGGGTCAGGCGGGCGGCGTTGGAGAGGCCGCCGCCGTGGCGGCCGCCGTCGTCCGCGCCGGTCCGGCGAGGCGGAATCCCGCCGCGCCGCCGAGGAGCGCGGCGGCGATGAGGACCGTGTGCGCGACGAGAACGGCGCTGAGCGCCTCCTCCTTCGGCAGGCCGAAGAGCAGGGTGAGCGCGGTGGAGACGGTGACCTCGTAGACGCCGATGGCCCCGGAGGTCGAGGCGGGGATCGCGAAGGCGAGGTGGTTCGCGGCGAGGAAGCCGGCCGACGACAGCGGGCCGATCGCGACCCCGACGGCGCGCGACGCCGCGGCGAAGGCGGACGCGAGGAGCGCCCACTCGACCGCGGTGATTGCCAGCAGCGCGACGAGCGCTCCCGGCCGCGCGGCCGTCTGCGAGACCCCGTCGACCGTCCGTCCGAGCAGGTCGCCGACCCTGCGCAGGAGCGCCGGTCCGCGGCGCGCCAGGAAGGCGGCGGGCGCGCGGCCGAGGCCGGGCCACCGGACCAGCAGCGCCAGCGCGACGATGCCTCCGCAGGCCGCGACGGCAAGGAGACGGATCGGCGGTCCGGCCCAGTCCGGCAGCCGCACGAGCGAGGCGAGCGCGACCATGCCCGCCGCGAGCAGCAGGATCTCGACGACCTTCTCCACGACCTCGGCGCCGAGGACGAAGGCGGGGCGCACGCCCGATCGCCGGCCGATGACCCACGCGCGGACGAGGTAGTTGGCCCGGACCGGGATCAGGGTGTCGACCAGGACGCTGATCAGCTCGGCGCCGAGCAGGACGCGGTAGGGGATCCGCTCGACGGGCCGCAGCAGCAGGCCGAGCTTCACGCACCGCACGGCCATCGAGACGACCGCCAGGGCGAGCGAGGCGGCGATCCAGGCGGGCGACGCGCGTCCGAGCAGGCCGAGCATCCGTTCCCCGTCGACGCCGCGGAACGCCAACACGAGACACGCGACGGCCACGACCGTCGTGACGACGATCCGCCGCATCCCCGGGCGGCCGGCGGCGCCCGCCACTCCGAAGGGGCTCTCGGGTGGGGCGTCCATGATCTCAGAACGTGACGAGGTTGCGCGGGTGGAGCCAGCGGCGCAGGACGGCCCACGTCAGCTCGCCGCGGACGAGCAGGCCGAAGCCCATCGCGCCGACCTTGATCACGTTGGCCGCGTAGGCGAGGGCCGTCAGCGGCGCGGGATGGCGCGCGAGGCGGGCCGAGCGGGCGAACGCGCGGAGCAGCGCCTTCGGAATGAAGCTCTTCGAGACCATGACGTGCAGCGCGGTCCAGAAGCGGTCCTCGGGGGGGCGGGGATACGAGAGGTCGACGCGGAACTGGCGGAACACCTTGGTCTGCCGGCCCTTGATGTCGGCGTCGGTGATGAGCGCCCTCCTCTTCAACTCCTTCTCGATCGCGGAGCCGGGGTAGACCGTCAGCGAGAAGAGCACCAGTTCGTAGGGCCGGTCGATCCGCAGGAGCAGGTCGAAGAGCGCGCGCTTGTCGGCGGAGGTGGAGACGGGGTCGTCGAGGATGACCTGGTAGCCGGCGCGGACGCCGCTCTCGTGGATCGCGCGGGCGGCGCGCAGGACCTGGTCGTCCGGGACATGGCGGTGATACAGGTCGCGGTTGATCCGCTCGGTGCCCTGGATGCCCATGAAGACCATCGAGAGGCCGACGTCGCGCAGGCGGGCGAGGCGCTCGGGCGTGACCACGCGCGGATCCATGTGGATCTCGAACGGGAGACCCACCTCCGCGGGCCAGCGCGCGCAGAACTCGTCCAGCCAGGCGGAGGCGACGGGGAACTCCTCGTCGTCGAACCGGATCCGGCGCAGGCGCGGGAAGACGCGGCGCGCCGCGGCGATCTCGTCGATCACGTGGCCGACGCTCCGCGTGCGGTGGTAGTGGCGGCCGGGGTACATGCGGTCGACGACGCTGTTGGAGCAGAACGTGCAGCTCGGAAACGGGCACCCGCGCGAGGCCATGACGAGGTAGAGGGACTCGTCGACGCACGGATCGCGGCCCCGGCGGACGCGGTTCCACTCGATCACGACCTTGTCCGGGCTGCCGTAGTCGGGGTGGGGCAGGCTGTCGAGGTCCTCGACCAGGTCGGCGGCCGGATGGCGCACGAGGCCGTCCGCGGTGTGGACCCAGAGGCCCGGGATCGTCGCGAGGTCGCCGCCGCTCCGCAACCGGTCGGCCAGCATCGCGAAGCTGCGCTCGGACTCGCCGATGCAGACGAGGTCCGCGACGGCGGCGGCCTCCTCGGGGCAGGAGGAGGCGTGCATGCCGCCCCAGAGGACGGGACCGTCCCACGCGGCGCGGATGCGGGTGGTGAGGTCGCGCGCCATCGCGTGGAACGCCGACGCGCGCACGCTCAGGCCGACGAGGCCGGGGCCGATGCGGACGATCTCGGAGACCAGGAGCTCGATCTCCCGCTCGGTCGGCGGTTCGACGCGGTTGGAGACCCAGTCCTTGAAGTAGATTTCGTGGACCGTCACGCCCGCCCGCCGCAGGATCGACGCGAGCAGGCGGATCCCGCTGTTTTCGATCACGTAGAGGGAGACGAGGACGACGGTCAGCGACGGCCGGCCGCGGAGGCGCTGCCACCGCGGCCCCGGCGCGCCGGGGTTCGCCGCGGCCGCGTCCGGGCCGGCCCCGTCGCGCCCGTCAGGCATAGAGCTTGCTCATGATTTCCACGGCGCCCTGCATGCAGCCGGGGCAGTCCACCACCTGGCGACGGGCCGCCCGCGCGGGCTCGGAGAACCAGACGTCGTCGAAGTCGCGCTCGACGAGACTGCCGAGGGGCTTCTGGTTCAGGCCGCAGGTCATCAGTTCGCCGGACGGGTTGAGGTACATCAGGTCGCGCAGTTCGCCGCAGCGGAACTTCACGGCGTTGCCGCCCGCGGCGTGCTTGCGGAAGACGACCTGGTTCAAGGCGCGGAGGAAGAAGCGCTCGACGGGGTTGAAGCCCGAGGCGGCGCCGTGACGCATCTCCGCGAGGCGGTCGAGGGCGCGCTGGCGGTCGACGAGGTTGATCGTCTGGGCGCGCTCCTTCCGGATGTCGCAGTCGCGGAGGAACGGCTTCACCTTGAACCCGGGGACGACGTCGACGCCGAGGGATCGGCACAACTCGGAAAGGCCGGGCATCTCCCCGACGCTGTCGTCGGTCATCGTGAAGTTGACCCCGACCTGGAACCGGCGGGTCTTCCGCAGGCGCGAGAGGCCGCGGAGGGTCTCCACGGCGCGGTCGAACGCGCCGGCGTGGCCGCGCGACCGGTCGTGGGTCTCGCGGAGCCCGTCCAGCGAGACGCGCAGGTGCAGGCCCGGCCACGCGTGGCGGTCGACGAACGCGAGGATGCGGTCGGTGAGGCTCGCGTTGGTGACGAGCTGGACGACGAACGGGTCGATCTCGCGGCGGAGCGCGACGACGATCTCCGGGAGGTCCTCGCGGGCGAACGGCTCGCCGCCGATGATCTTGACGATGTCGAGGAACGGGAGCCGGGAGAAGACCCGCGCCCAGCCGCCCGCGTCGAGCTCGCTGCCCGGGGGCCGCTGCCAGGCGTCGCAGCCGCCGCAGCGCAGGTTGCACCGCCACGTGATGAGGATGTGCGCGGCGTGGGGTCGCCGGGGGGCGGAGGCCGGGGCCAGCCGCGCGTGAAGGACATGGCCGTAGGCCCGGAGTCGCGGGGGAAGGCGCGCGCTCATCCCGCCACACCCAGGTGCGGCCCGGTGATCCGGCGGAGCGCCTCGACCGCCGCGCCGAGATCCCGGCCGGTCGAGCGGAAGTGCTCCTCGACGTACCGCTCGCAGATCGGGAGCTTGTCGCGGAAGAAGCGGCCGACCGCCTCCGGCTCGAGCACCGGGTGGACGTTGAACAGCACGTCGGGCAGGTGCTGGAGGCTCAGCAGGCAGTAGCCCTGGTTGCCGAAGGAGTGCTTGTCGAGGAACCGGTGGCCGCGAAACACGCCCGCGGCGTCGAGCATCTGGCGCTCGGTCTCCTTGACGATGTTCGCCTCGAGCAGCGGGGGCGAGTAGAGCACGCCGTACTTCCCGCAGTAGGCCTTCTGGTGCTCGATCGTGACGGGCATCGACATCACCGCGTACTGTCCGCCGACGGAGGAGCCGAAGAAGGCGTGGGGGATGCAGCGCTCGAGGTTGTAGATCAGCATCTTGGTGACGATCGCCATCGTGCAGCCGAGGCAGCAGCCGAACCAGGCCCCGTAGGTCCGGCGGTCGGCGGCGAGCGACTTCCACGCGAGCTGGTCGAAGAGGTCGCGCGTGTTGACGAAGCGGTGGACGATCGCATCCTCGCCGAGCGCGCGCTTCATGCCGCGGACGGACTTCAGGGCCCAGCGGTTGAACAGGTAGCCGTGACCGTGCGTGAAGGTGTGGAGATGGACCCGCCCCTTCTTCTGCAGCGCGGCCATGTAGGCGACCGACGTCGAGTCGAGCCCCCCCGAGAAGCCGATGCTGCAGTCGCCCAACAGTTCCTGGCCCAGCAGTGCCATGATAGTCCGTCCCCGCGTCGAGTCCGTTGTTCCTGCCTGCCCCATCGTTGCGCCCGGGGGCGGTCAAAGTCAATTCCGTTGCGTCGCGGAGGCGGGGGCCGGAATCACTGGCCAACCGGCCGCGTTGGTGGTTAGATGGGGCCATCCAACCGGAGGGTCGCATGAACGGGATGAAGGGTCTGGCGGCGGTGGGCGTGGCGGCGATGGTGGCGGCGGGATGCGCGACGGCGCCGAAGGGCGAGGCGGCGCGCGAATGCCTGTTCAACGGGAAGGACCTGGACGGGTGGGGCGCGTTCCTCGTCGACCCGGCCCTGAAGATGACCGACGTCTGGAGCGTGAAGGACGGCCTGCTGGTCTGCCGGGGCGAACCGCTGGGCTACATCCATACGAAGCGCACGTTCACGAACTTCCGGCTGCGGGTCGAGTGGCGCTGGGCCCCCGGCGGCAAGGCGGGCAATAGCGGCGTGCTGCTGCGCATCAACGGCGAGCCGAAGGGCCTCCCGCGCTGCATCGAGTGCCAGCTCAGGAGTGGCGACGCGGGCGCGATCTACGGGTTCCACGGGATGAAGGTCGCCGGCGCGGCGGACCGGTTCATGGAGAAGACCACGCCCAACACCGGCGAGATGCGCGGCGTGAAGAAGATCGAGGGCGCCGAGAACGCGCCGGGCGAGTGGAACGTCTACGAGATCGAGCTCGTCGGCGGCGCGCTGACCGCGAAGGTCAACGGGAAGAAGGTCAACGAGGCGACCGGGTGCGAGGTCGTCGCAGGGCAGATCGGCCTGCAGTCCGAGGGCGGCGAAATCCACTTCCGCAAGGTCTGCATCGAACCGCTGCCGTAGCGGGGAGTCGCACGGTCCCGGGTCGAGGCTTCCAGCCGGGAGCGCCGGGTTCCCGGCCGGCGGGCCGCCGCTGACGTCCGCCCTCCGCTCAGCCCGCGGGCTGCTCGTGCGTGAGGCAGTGGACGGAGCCCAGGCCCAGGAGCAGATCCACGGCGTGGATGCCGACCACGGTGCGGCCGGGGAAGAGGTCCGCCAGGATGCCGAGCGCCTCGCGGTCGTGCGGATCGTTGAACGTCGGCACGAGCACGGCGGTGTTGGCGATGTAGAAGTTGGCATAGCTGGCCGGCAGGCGCCGTCCCCGGTAGGTCAGCGGCTCGGGCATCGGCAGCGGCACGATCGTGACGCGCGAGCCGTCCTCGAGCCGGGCGCCCTCGAGGCGCTCGCGGTTCGCGGCGAGGATCCGGTGGTTCTCGTCGGAGCCGTCCGGTTCGGTCGCCAGCACGACCGTCGTCGGGTTCACGAACCGGCAGACATCATCGACGTGGCCATGGGTGTCCTCGTCGCCGGCGACGCCCTTCCCGAGCCAGAGGACGTTCGGCGCGCCGAGCCACCGCGCGAAGACGGCGGCGTAGTCGTCGCGCGTGAAGCCCGGGTTGCGCACCTGCACGTGCGGGTCGAGGAGGCACTCCTCGGTCGTCAGGATCGTGCCGCGTCCGTTGACGTCGATCGAGCCGCCCTCGAGCACGACCGGCCGCCCCGCGTGTTCGGGCACGATGCGATCAAGGCCGAGGGCGGCCGCGGCGCGCTCGGGGATCGCGGCGTCCTTCTGCCAGTCGTCGTACTTCGCCCACGCCGTGAACGCGAAATGCGCCACGACCGGCCGGCCGCCGCCGGCGGGGACGACGAAGATCGGTCCGGCATCGCGGCTCCAACTCCGGTCGCTCGGGATGCGGTGGAACTCGACCGCCCGGGCGTCGGCGCCGCAGCCCTCGAGCACCGGGCGGACACCGCGCTCGTGCTGCGCGGAGTTCACGAGGATGCGGACGCGCTCGCCCGGCGCGATGCGCCGCACGATCTCGCCGAAGTCCCACTGCACCGCCGCCAGCTTGCCGGGCCAGTCCTTGCGGCTGTGCGGCCAGCAGAGCCACGTGGCCTCGTGCCGCTCCCACTCCGCCGGATGGCGGACCGCGGGCGTCTGGACCGGGTCGGGCATGCGCGTTCCTCGTGGCGCAGTCTACCATGACTTTGCGGTCCCGCCCATGGCGGCGGTGAAGAGGGAGAGGGCGGGGACGGCCCCGGAGCGAAGTCCAACATCCAACATCCAACATCCAACAGCCAACAGCCAACACCGAACACCCAACACCGAACACCGAGCATCGAACACCGAACACCGAGCATCGAACACCGAACATCGAACATCCGACATCGAACTGCGGATCGTGGGTTTGGAATCCCGCAACGTCACGGGGGCGGGAGCGGGGATGACTCGGGCGGGGCGGCGGCGGCCGGCGGCTCGTACGGCTGCGGCGTCCGGTGCCGCTGGTGCCACCAGCGGACGGTCAGGCCGACCAGCACGATCGCAAGGAGGACGGCGAGCCAGACGCGTTCGTCGGGCGCGAGCGCCAGCCAGAGCCGGGACTTGGCCAGCCCGCCGGCCTTCTCCTCGAACGGTGTCCGCTTCGCCGCCATGCGCGGCCAGACTACGTTCCGAGCGCCCGCGGGGCAATCCGGATCCTGCGTTCCTGGGGCCGCGACCGGTGGCCGCGGGGGATACCGGCGCGCCGGCCGGATTTCCCGGTCCACCGGGACAAGCCCGGTGGGACCGGCATCTTCCCTGGCCATGGAGGGCCGCGCTCCGTCGCGGCCGTGCGGAGGTCCATCGAGTCCTTCCGGCCCGATGGGACCGGCATCTTCCCTGGCCATGGAGGGCCGCGCTCCGTCGCGGCCGTGGGGAGGACCATCGAAGCCATCCGGCCCGGTGGGACCGGAATCATGCCTGGTCATGGAGGGCCGCGCTCCGTCGCGGCCGTGCGGCGGCCCATCGAAGTAACGCGGTGCAGGTTGTCCTCGGCGAGCCCGGCTCCGGAGCATTGACGCGGCGGGCGGGCTTTGTCAATGTTCCGCTGTTCCGTGGGTCGCGTCCGCGGCCCCGCGGGGTTCGGGAGGGCGCATGAAGACTCGGTTCGTTCTCGCTTGGGGACTCTGGGCGGCAACCGTTGCGGTGGCGCAGGAACCGGTGATCTCCTCCTTCCGCGGCAACGGAAGCCTCGTGTGGACCAACCTTCCCGACACCAACGCCCTCTACCGCGTGGAGTGGGCCGCCAGCGCGGGCGGCCCGTGGTACCGCACGTTCCAGGCGATCCAGGGGATGGACGGCGGGACGGGCACCTCCTTCTCCGTGCAGGTCCCGATGTTCTTCCGCGTCGTCATGGCGACCAATCCGCCGCCGGCGGGGATGGTCCTGATCGACGGCGGCGATGTCGTTCTGGGCGGCGAGGGCATCGAGGTGCGCACGAACTTCATCAGCGCCTTCCACATGGAGGAAATGGAGGTTTCCCGCGGCCTGTGGGACCGCGTGGTGTCGTGGGCGCAGACCAACGGCTACAACTTCTCGTATCCGACCGGCGTGTGGGGGGCCAGCCAGACGCCACGACAGCCGATCCTCGGCGTCAACTGGTACGATTGCGCCCGCTGGTGCAACGCGCGCAGCGAGCTCGAGGGGCTGACCCCGTGCTACTACACGAGTCCGGCGAAGGACGTTGTCTACCGGACCGGCAGTGAGAACATCCTGAACAGCTGGGTTCGCTGGGACGCGAGCGGCTACCGGCTCCCGACCATCTCCGAATGGGAGAAGGCCGCGCGCGGCGGAAGGCTGGGACGGCGATTCCCGTCGGGCAAGGACACGATCTCGCATGCGGATGCCAATTTCTTCTCCTTATTCGGGAGCATGGGCGCGGCGGCGTACGACAAGGGACCCACGTACGGACACCATCCGGCCTACACGAACCAGCCCTTGCCCTACTGCAGCCCGGTGGGCAGCTTCCCGGCGAATCCGTTCGGCCTCCACGACATGGACGGCAACGCCGTCGAGTGGTGCTGGGACTGGTACGGAGCCCTCAGTCCGGGCAACGTGCCGGATCCCCGCGGCCCCGACGCCGGCGGTTCACAGCGTCTCTATCACGGGACGGGATGGCAGAACTCGCACAACGCCGTCTATGCCCAATGCCCTGTCTTCTGGTACGTCGATCCCGGGTACACGTGGGGCGATTTCGGCTTCCGCACGGTGCGCAAACCCTGAGCGTTGGCGTGCGGCGGTCGGGAGGGCCGGGCTTGGGTTCAGTCGAGCCGCGGCCCCGCCGGCAGCGGAGGGGTACCGGTTCGCCGGCCGAGTGATTTTCCGGTCCACCGGGGCAAGCCCGGTGGGACCGTCAATTCAAGCGAGCGGACAAGCCCGGTGGGACCGGCCTTTCGCGTGAGCAATCCGGCCCGGTGGGACCGGCCTTTCGCGTGAGCGGGCGGGCCCGGTGGGACCGGCGTCTTGCCTGGCCATGGAGGGCCGCGCTCCGTCGCGGCCGTGAGCAGGTCCATCGAAGCAATCCGGCCCGGTGGGACCGGCCTTTCGCGTGAGCGGGCGGGCCCGGTGGGACCGGCGTCTTGCCTGGCCATGGAGGGCCGCGCTCCGTCGCGGCCGTGCGGCGGGCCATCGTGGCAACCCGGCCCGGTGGGACCGGCCTTTCGCGTGAGCGGGCGGGCCCGGTGGGACCGGCGTCTTGCCTGGCCATGGAGGGCCGCGCTCCGTCGCGGCCGTGAGGCGGTCCATCGAAGCAATCCGGCCCGGTGGGACCGTCAATTCAAGCGAGCGGGCAAGCCCGGCGGGACCGGGCCCAGGGGGACCTGCATCCTGCACGCCATGGAGGGCCGCGCTCCGTCGCGGCCGTGGGGAGGACCATCGAAGCCATCCGGCCCGGCGGCACCGGCGTTCGCGCGCGCTCAGCCCGCGGCGATGTTGACGAGGCGGCCGGGGACGACGATGACTTTCTTCACGGTCTTCCCCTCGAGCCACTTCGCGACCTGCGGGTCGGCGAGGGCCTCGCCCTCGATCGTCTTCGCGTCCGCGCCGGCGCTCACCATGATCCGCCCGCGGACCTTGCCGTTGACCTGGAGGGCCATCTCGACCTGGTCGCGCCGCATCGCGGCCTCGCTGGCCACGGGCCACGCCGCGCGCATCACGCTGTCGGTGTGGCCCAGCTCGCGCCACAGCTCCTCGGCGATGTGCGGGGCGAAGGGCGAGAGCAGGACGATCATCGACTCGACGGCCTCGCGGTAGACCGCGCGGCGGGCGGGCGACGAGGCGGCGTCGAGCGGCAGCGCCTCGATCGCGTTCATCAGCTCCATGATCGCCGCGATCGCGGTGTTGAAGTGGAAGTCGCCCTCGAGGTCGCGCGTGATCTTGGCGATCGACTCGTGGAGCTTGCGGTAGAGGTCGCGCTCCGGCGCCTCCATCGCGGCGAGATCCGCCGCGAGGCCGGTCGAGGCGGCGAGGACGTCGCGCGTCTCGTAAACCCGCCGCCAGACGCGGTTCAGGAAGCGGAACGAGCCCTCGACCGCGGTGTCGTTCCACTCGGCGTCCTTCTCCGGCGGGCCGATGAACAGCGTGTAGAGCCGCAGCGTGTCCGCGCCGTACTCGCGGATCAGCTCGTCCGGGCTGACGACGTTCCCCTTGGACTTCGACATCTTGTAGAGCTGGCCGTCCTTCTCGCTGCGCTTGCAGATCATGCCCTGCGTGAACAGGGCGTTGAACGGCTCGCGGAACGAGACGCAGCCGGCGTCGTGGAGCACCTTGAGGATGAAGCGCGAGTAGAGCAGGTGCAGCACGGCGTGCTCGACGCCGCCGATGTACTGGTCCACCGGCAGCCAGTGGTCGGCGTCGGTCTTCTGGAACGGCCGGTCGTCCAGGCGGGGATTGACGTAGCGCAGGTAGTACCAGCAGGAGCAGAGCCACTGGGCGAGCGTGTCGGTCTCCCGCCGCGCGGGCCTGCCGCACGTCGGGCAGGTCGTGGCGACGAAGCCCGCGTGCGCGGCGAGCGGGTTGCCCTTGTCGATCGTGAAGTCGACGTCGTCCGGCAGCCGGACGGGAAGCTGGCTCTCGGGCACCGGCAACGCGCCGCAGGCGTCGCAGTGGACGACCGGGATCGGCGCGCCCCAGTAGCGCTGGCGGCTGATCAGCCAGTCGCGGATGCGGTAGGTGATGGTGAAGTCGCCGAAGCCGCCGGCCTTGGCGTGGGCGATCAGGTCGTGCATCGCCTCGCGGTTGCCGCGGCCGTCGAAGATCCCGGAGTTGACCATCGTGCCGTCGTCGACGTAGGCGGCGGTCATCGCGGCGGGATCGAGCGGCTTCGCCGGGTCCTGGATGACGATCTTGACCGGCAGCCCGTAGCGGCGGGCGAACTCGAAGTCGCGCTGGTCGTGCGCGGGCACGGCCATCACCGCGCCGGTGCCGTACTCCATCAGCACGTAGTTGGTCACCCACAGCGGCGCGGTCTCGCCGTTGTAGGGGTTGCGGACGTGGAAGCCGGTGAAGACGCCCTCCTTGCGCGTGGCGTCGTCGGTCCGCTCGGCGGCGGAGACCATCGACTGGCGGCGGACGAACTCCATCACCGCCGCCTCGTGCGGCGTGCCCCGGACGAGCTTCGCCAGCAGCGGGTGCTCGGGCGCGATCGCCATGAAGGTGACGCCGTGGATCGTGTCCGGCCGGGTCGTGAAGACGGGGCAGGGGTCGCCGGTCTCCGCGATGGTGAACCCGACGCGCGCGCCCTCGGAACGGCCGATCCAGTTGGCCTGCATGCTGCGGACGCGCTCGGGCCACTGGTCCAGCAGCGCGAGGTCGTCGAGCAGCGGCTGCGCGTACTCGGTGATCTTGAAGAACCACTGCGTCAGGTCGCGCTTGGCGACCGGCCGCCCGCAGCGGTCGCAGGTGCCGTCGGCGCGGACCTCCTCGTTGGCGAGGGTCGTGCAGAACTCGCACCAGTTCACCGGCGCGTTCTTGCGGTAGGCCAGCCCCCGTTCGAAGAGCTTGAGGAAGACCCATTGCGTCCACTTGTAGTAGTCCGGATGGCAGGTGGCGATCTCGCGGTCCCAGTCGTAGCCGACGCCCCACATGCGGATCTGCCGCTTCATCTGGGCGATGTTGTTGAGCGTCCATTCCTTCGGATGCACCCCGCGGCTCTTCGCGGCGTTCTCCGCCGGCAGGCCGAAGGCGTCCCAGCCCATCGGCGTCAGCACGCGGAAGCCGCGGGTCATCTTGTAGCGCGCGACGGCGTCGCCGATGATGTAGTTGCGCCCGTGGCCGACGTGGAGCGTCCCGGACGGGTAGGGGAACATCACGAGGCAGTAGTACTTGTTCGCCGCGTCGGAGGTGTCGACCGCGAAGAAACGGTTCTCCTCCCAGTACCTCTGCCAGCGCGGTTCGATCTCGGCAAACGGGTAACGTTCGTTCATCGATGCTTCCCCCGCCGGCCCTCGGGCCGGCGCAAAACGGCCTTGTATACCGGAAACCCGGGCTCCGGGCACGCAGAAACCACGCGCGGGAGGCTCCAAGGGCCAGGGGAGCGCAGAGCGAAGAGCCAAGAGCCTAGAGCACAGAGCGGAGAGCGGAGAGCGGAGGGCACAGAGCGCAGAGCGAAGAGCACAGAGCGAAGAGCGGAGAGCACAGAGCGAAGAGCGGAGAGCGAAGAGCCCAGAGCGGAGAGCCCAGAGCGAAGAGCAAAGAGCGGAGGGCACGGAGCGGCGAGCAGGAAGAGGCGGAGCGTCTCTGCCCTCGCCCCTCGTCCCTCGCCCCTCGCCCCTCGTCTCCCTGCCCTCCGCCCTCCGTCTCTCCGCTCTCTGCTCTTTGCTCTTCGCTCTTTGCCCTCCGCCCTCCGACCTCTGTCCTCCGACTCCCGTCTCCCCGCTCTCCGGCTTTCCGGCTCTGCGCCCTCCGCCCTCCGGCTCTCCGGCTCCCTGCTCTCCGCTCTCCGGCTCTCCGCCCTCCGCCCCCCCCGCCGGCTTTCCAAAGCCCTGTCGAACGTGATTGACAGGCATGGGGGGGGCCGCTACAGTGCGCTCTTTCGCGTTCCGGAAGAGAGACCCTATGAAGACAACGATTCCGAAGGCGTCCGCGGTGACGCATGCGTGGAAGCTCGTCGACGCCGCCGGTCTGCCGGCGGGGCGGCTGGCCGTCGTGCTGGCCAACATGTTGCGGGGCAAGGACCGCCCCGACTACACGCCGCACACGTGCACCGGCGACATGATCGTCGTGATCAACGCGGCGAAGGTCCGGCTGACGGGCAACAAGGAAGAGCAGAAGATCTACAAGGACTTCACCGGCTATCCCAGCGGCCTCAAGCAGCGGGCCGCGAGCGTGATCCGGGCCAAGGATCCGGCGCGGATCATCCGGCAGGCCGTCCACGGCATGCTGCCGGACAACCACACGCGGGCCGTCCTGCTGCGGCGCCTCAAGGTGTTCGCCGGCCCCGACCACGACCACGCGGCGCAGAAGCCCGAGCCGTGCGCGGTGAAGATCTAACCGAAGCGGAGGAACGAGACCGTGTCCACGACCAACGCAACGATCGCCGCCACCGGCCGCCGGAAGACCGCCGTCGCCCGCGTGAATGTCACCCAGGGCGAGGGCAAGTTCCTCGTCAACAAGAAGCCGTTCGAGGAGTACTTCAAGGTCCCCTCGATCCGGCAGTTCGTCGAACAGCCGTTCACCCTGACCGGCACGCAGGGCAAGTACGACGTCGTCGCGTCCGTCAAGGGCGGCGGCGATGTCGGCCAGGCCGGCGCCGTCCGCCACGCGCTGACCCGCGCGCTGGTCCAGGCCGACGCCTCGCTGAAGCCGGCCCTCAAGTCCGCCGGCTGCCTGACCCGCGACCCCCGCATGAAGGAACGCAAGAAGCCCGGCCGCCCCGGCGCGCGCCGCCGCTTCCAGTTCTCCAAGCGCTGATCGCATCCACCGCAACGTGGCCCGACCCCGGACGTCCGATGGATGTTCGGGGTCGTTCCATTCCAACCCGGAGACCCGTACGATGAAAACACCCACGCTGAAGGGCACGCCGGACGTCCGGCTGCCGAAGGGATTCCGCGCCGCCGGCGTCACCGCCGGCATCAAGAAGTCCGGCGCGAAGGACATGGCCATGATCGTGGCCGACGTTCCGGCCGTCGTGGCCGGCACGTTCACGACCAACCAGGTCAAGGCCGCCCCCGTGAAGCTCGACATGGAGCGGCTCAAGGGCCGCACCGCCCGCGCCATCGTCGTCAACAGCGGCAACGCCAACGCCTGCAACGGCCCGCGGGGCATGCGGGACGCCCGGCGCATGGGCGCCGTCGCCGCCGCCGCCCTCGGCGTGCCGGAGGGCCACGTCTTCGTCAGCTCCACCGGCACCATCGGCCTCCCCATGCCGATGGAGGTCATCGAGAAGGGCATCGGCCTCCTCGCCGCCGCGCTCTCGCCGGACGGCGGCACCGACGCCTCCGATGCCATCCTGACGACCGACACCCGGCCGAAGCGGTGGACCGTCCCGCTGCGGATCGGCGGGAAGGACGTCACCGTCACCGGCATGTGCAAGGGCGCCGGCATGATCGAGCCGAACATGGCCACCATGCTCGGCTACCTGCTCACCGACGCCGCCGTCGCCCCGGCCGCCCTCCAGAAACTGCTCAAGGCCGCCGTGGACGACAGCTTCAACCGCGTCTCGGTCGACGGCGACCGCAGCACCAACGACACCGTCCTCTTCCTCGCCTCCGGCGCCTCGGGCGCCCGGCTCGCCCCCGGCCGCCCCGGCTGGACCGCCTTCGAGGCCGCCGTCCGCGAGGTCACCCTCGAACTCGCCAAGATGATCGCCCGCGACGGCGAGGGCGCCTCGCGCTACGTCACCATCCGCGTCTCGGGCGCGAAGAGCGACCGCGACGCCGACCTCGCCGCGCGCTCCGTCGCCAACTCGTTCCTCGTCAAGACCGCCTGGGCCGGCCCGAACGCCAACTGGGGCCGGGTCATGGACGCCCTCGGCTACTCCGACGCGAAGGTCGTCGAGGCGAAGGTCGGCATCCGGTTCGACGAGCTCGTCGCCGTCGTCCGCGGCCAGCCCGGCCCCGCCTCGCGCGAGGACCTCAAGGCCGTCATCGCCCGGCCCGAGTTCACCGTCGACATCCACCTCGGCCTCGGCCGCGGCCAGGCCGTCGTGTACACGTGCAACTGCACCGAGGAGTACGTCCGGATCAACATGTAGAAGAGGAGAGGTTCACGTTCCACGTTACACGTTTCAAGCTGCGGAGCGTGGCAGGCTGCGGGAGTCGTCTCCCCGGCCGGGCCGGCGGCCCGGCCCTGCCTTCCGTTCCGCGAGGACCGCGGGTAGGGCGGGGCGGCCCGCCCCGCCGCACGCGGCGCCTGTGAGAGGCCTCTTCGTTGCCGGAACTTGAAACTTGAAACTTGGAATCTGAAACCCAAGAGTTCACCAACCAGCGGGGTTCCATGCCATGCACAAAGTCATCGAGAAAGCCTCGGTCCTGATCGAAGCGCTGCCCTACATCCAGAAGTTCCGCGGCGAGACGATCGTCGTGAAGTTCGGCGGGAGCATCATGGACGACGAGGAGGGCGTGCAGGCGATCCTCAACGACATCGCCTTCATGGCCGTCGTCGGCCTGCGGCCCGTCATCGTCCACGGCGGCGGCAAGGCGATCTCGCAGAAGATGAAGGACCGCGGCCTCAAGCCGGTCTTCCTCCACGGCCTGCGCGTCACCGACGAGGCCACCATGGAGATCGTCGAGCAGACGCTCAACACCGAGATCAACCCGCACATGGTCTCCATCCTCGGCCGATACGGACACAAGGGCCGCGGCATCCACGGCGACGACATCCTGCGCGTCGTGCCGAAGGCCGGCAAGGATCCCCAGACCGGCGCCGATGTCTCGTGGGGCTACGTCGGGCAGGTGACCGAGGTCGACGTCGAGCCGATCCTCGCCTTCCTCGCGGCGGGCATCGTCCCGTTCGTCACCCCCCTCGGGCGCGGCGCCGACCGGCACGTCTACAACATCAACGCCGACGAGGCCGCCTCGTGGATCGCCCGGGCCCTCCAGGCGCGGAAGCTCGTCTTCCTCTCCGACGTGCCCGGGCTGCTGTCGGATCCGAAGGACCCGTCGACCATCATCTCCAGCGTCAAGGCCTCGGAGATCGAGAGCCTCGTCGCCCGCGGCGTCATCTCCGGCGGCATGCTGCCGAAGATCGGCGGCGCGCTCGACGCCGTGAAGGCCGGCGTCGCCAAGTCGCACATCATCGACTCGGGCCTGCGCCACTCGCTCCTGCTCGAACTCTTCACCGAGCAGGGCGTCGGTACGGAAATCACCCAGGGGTAGCGCGGCCGGAGGCCGCGAGCTTCGAACATCGAACACCGAACAACGAACATCCCCCACCGAACACCGAACATCGAACTGCGGACTCAACATCCAACATCCAACAGCCAACGTCCAACAACCAACATCCAACAGCCAGCAGCCAACCTGGAACGCCGAACCTCTGAACCTGCGAACCTCCGAACCTGTGAACCCGGGAACCTCCGAACCTCCCTCTGACACCTGACACCTCCGGTACCCCCATGAACGACACCCCCTCCGCCACCGAATCCATCGCCGCGCTCTACAAGCGGTACGTGATGTCCACCTACGCGCAGAGCCTCGCGCTCGTCCGGGGCAAGGGCACGCGCGTCTGGGACGCCGAGGGCCGGGAGTATCTCGACTTCCTCGCCGGCATCGCCGTCACGGCGGTCGGCCACTGCCACCCGCGGCTCCAGAAGGCCATCCGGAAGCAGGCCGGCACGCTCATCCACGCCTCGAACCTCTACTACAACGAGGTCCAGCCCCGGCTCGCGCAGGCGCTGGCGGAGCGGTCGCTCGGCGGCGCCTGCTTCTTCGGCAACTCCGGCGCCGAGGCGAACGAGGGGCTCATCAAGCTCGCGCGGCTCTGGGGCTCTCAGAACGGCGGCCGGTGGCGGGTCGTCACCATGCTGAACTCGTTCCACGGACGGACCCTCGCCACGCTGACCGCGACCGGCCAGACCAAGGTGCAGAAGGGCTTCGAGCCCCTGCCCGACGGCTTCGACTACGCCACCTTCAACGACGTGGAGTCCGTCCGGGCGAAGATCACCGACCGGACCGCCGCCGTCCTCGTCGAGGCCGTCCAGGGCGAGGGGGGCGTGGTCCCCGCGACGCCCGAGTTCCTCCGGGGCGTGCGGACGCTCTGCAACGAGAAGGGCATCCTGATGCTGATGGACGAGATCCAGACGGGCCTCGGCCGGACCGGCCGGTGGTTCGCGTGGCAGAACTACGGCGTCGAGCCCGACGCCTTCTCCCTCGCGAAGGGCCTCGGCGGCGGCTACCCGATCGGCGCCGTCGTCGCCGCGCCCGGGCTGGCCTCGACCTTCCAGCCCGGCAACCACGGCTCGACCTTCGGCGGTACGCCGCTCGCCTGCGCCGCCGCGCTGGCGGTCATCGAGACCATCGACGCCGAGAACCTCCTCGAGAACGCCGCCGCCCGGGGCGCGCAGTTCAAGGAAGGCCTGGAGAAGATCGCGAAACGGCATCCCTTCATGACCGCGGTGCGCGGCATCGGCCTCATGGTCGGCCTCGTGCTCGACCGGCCGTCGAAGCCCTTCGAGGCGGCCCTCCGGGAGCGGGGACTCCTCGCCATCGCCACCGGCGAGAACGTCGTCCGGTTCCTCCCGCCGCTCACTGTCACCGCCGGCCAGGTCCGGAAGGCCCTGCGGATCATCCGCGCCACCGCCGCAGCGGGGTAGGCCCCGCCCGCGGAGAGCGGACCACCACGGATCTCACGGCCGGCACGGATTCGATGGGGATCCGGCGCCCGGCCCTCGGTCGCCGCTCTCCGCTCTGACCGTCCCCGCCGGATCCGTGACCATCGTGCGATTCGTGGTTCCGCGTTCGGCCGGGCGAGCCGCCCGGCCCTACCCATCGGCCTCATCGAATCGGTGGTAGGGCCCGACCGCGGCTCGGCTGAGCTCGCCGAAGTCCGGGCGGGCCGGATGCCGGATCGGCGTGGCAACACCAAGGCACGCGAATCCTCTCGCGGCCGGGCTTCGCCTTTGCCTTGATTCGATGATCGTCTCTTCGGTGGACCGGCCCGAACGAGGGAGGTTCTTCGCCCGACGCTCGGACGTCGGACCTCGGATCTCCACCCTTGGACCTGTGAACCTCCCTCTTTCAGGTTTCAGGTTTCATCCCTCATCCTCTCCGGAAACGAAAAACCCCGGGAAACCCGGGGTTCTTCGCGCTCTGCAGGTACCGCGGTTACTCGCGTTCCTTCCTGCGGAGACGCCGGAAACCGAAGCCGACACCCGCGGCCAGCAGCAGTCCGGCCGAGGCGGGTTCGGGAACAACCGAACCCCGAATCGTGATCATGGTGTCTGTCGTGTAGTCCGCCAGGCGCCACGTGCCGGTACCAGCCTCGGAGTTGTAGCCGTACACGCGGAAGGTCACGGCGCCGGCAAGGTCCGAGAACGTCGCCGTGGGCAGGGTCACCGACTGCTGGCGTGTGTTCGTGTCGTCCGGAACGCCCACCGTCGTGATCGCCGCGGCGTAGCTGTCTACGCTGCTGCGGAGTTCCCACGTGCGAATGCCCGTTGCGGATCGGCGTTCGCTGAAATTGACCGAAGTCAGGTCCACCGCGTAGCCGCCGGCGACCGTGAATCCGAACTGGTAGTAGTCGTTGGCGTCGATACCGGTACCCATCGTCCATCCGGAGGAGCTGATGCTGTCAGCCGCCGCGCTGGCGGTCAGCCCGGATCCGCGCGTCAAAGATCCGGCGGTGATGTTGACGGCGTTGGAATCCGGACTCGACGAAGCCTGACTTCCTGTCTCCCCGGTCATGTCCCAGCCGGCGATGATCTCCGCGCGTGCAATCGCGGATGACAGAAGACCGATGGCCAGGATTCCAAAGATTCTCTTCATGCTCCGTTCTCCTTAACCCTCACGGCCGTGATTCCGAAACAACCCTTCCCAAAAGTGCTCGCCTTATACCCGCTCGCGCGTTGCGCTGCAAGTTAAGAAAGGATGACGACGGGGCCGGTCAGGCGCCCGCCTCGTCCTCCCGCCGCCGCCGCATGCACGCCACCAGGATCCCCAGCCCCGGACCGGCCAGCAGTCCGACCGTCGCCGGCTCGGGGACAACCGTAAGTTGGAAGTTGTCAACTGAGAGACCGTGATCATTGCCGGTGTCGTTCAGTTCGCGGAAGCGAATCCACAGAGATGATCCGTTGTTCCACGTCACCGTGGGGGCAAACGAAACGCCAGCGATGCGGTTGGCGGCAGCGTTTCCGTCCAAGGCCGTTCCGGAACCTGTGTTCGCGGCCACGGGGCCGAGGGTGCTTGTGCCT
>VGWF01000023.1 GCA_016873715.1 Lentisphaerota bacterium
GGGATTCCACATCGTGCCCGGCCGCGTGATGGGGCAGGACGCGCCGAGCCGGAAGATCGTTATGGGCATGCTCGGCGTCGGCGGCATGGGCGGCGGCAACATGGGCAGTTTCCTCGGGATGCCGGATGTCGTCATCCGCGCCGTGTGCGACGTCAACGCCAAGAAGGCCGAGGGGGCGAAGGCGAGCGTGGATGCCCACTACAAGAACGCCGACTGCGCCGCCTACCGCGACTTCCGCGAGATGATCGCGCGCGGCGATCTCGACGCCGTGATGATCGCGACGCCGGACCACTGGCACGCGACGGCCGGCATCGCGTGCGCGCGGGCGGGGCTGGACGTCTACGGCGAGAAGCCCTTCACGCACGACCTGCGCGAGGGGCGTGCGCTGGTGACGGCGCTGGCGCAGCACGGCCGCGTCTGGCAGACCGGGAGCTGGCAGCGGTCCGTCGGCAACTTCCACAAGGCCGCGACGCTGGTTCGCAACGGGCGGCTCGGACGGGTGCACCTCGTCGAGGTCGGTCTTCCCGGCGGCGGGGGCGGGGCGAAGGACTTCACCCCGCGGCCGCCGCCCCCGGAGCTCGACTGGGACCTCTGGCTGGGACCCGCGCCGTTCCGCGAGTACCAGGGCGTCTTCGATTGGGACTGGCGCTGGGTGCTCGACTGGGGCGGCGGGCAGATGATGGACTGGATCGGCCATCACGGCGACATCGCGCAGTGGGGGCTCGGAAGCGACCTCACGGGCCCGGTGGAGTTCGAGGGCCGGGGGGACTTCCGTCCGCGCGGGATCTTCGACTCCCCGGTGAGCTACCGGATCCAGTGCCGCTACGCGAACGGCGTCGCGATGGTCGTCGCCGACGCGGGCCAGCAGCCGAAGGGCATGGGCACGCGCTGGGTGGGCGACAAGGGGTGGATCTGGGTCGACCGGGGCGGCATCGATGCGGATCCGAAGTCGCTCCTGACCGAGACGGTCGGCGCGGAGGAGCATCGTCTCGAATTCGTCGGCCACCACCAGGTGAACTTCATCGAGAGCGTGAAGTCGCGGCGGACGACCGTGACGCCGGCCGAGGTGGCGCACCGGTCGGCGAGCATCGGGCACCTCTGCCAGATCGCGATGCTGACGGGCCGGAAGATCCGGTGGAACCCGGATACGGAGCAGGTTGTGGGCGACTCGGCCGCGGCGGCGCTGCTGGGCCGCGCGCCCCGCGCGCCGTGGTCCCTGATGTAGCGGCGGGGGTCAGAACTTGTAGCGCAGCGAGCCGACCCACGTGGTGTCATCGAGGATCTCGGCGCCCAGGCCCAGCAGGACGTTGTGCGCGATGCTCAGTTCGAGCCCGGCGACGACGCCGAGCTGGTCGTTCGATTCGAAGTCGTCGGTGATCCCGAGAAGCTCGACCTTGCCGTCGAGCACCGACACCATCGGGCCGGCGAAGAGCGCGAGGCTGTAGGGCATCTTCTGCGTGGCCTCGACCGTGTCGGCGAAGATCTCGTACTGGAGCCGGAGGGAGCCCGAGAGATCCTGCCACTCGCCGGAGGTCAGGTCCGCGGCGGCGAACTCGCCGTGGACGCGCACGGACCAGCGGCCGGTGAGGAACTCGGGGTCGGTCATGTCGTACTGCCAGACCGTCGCGTTCGCGCCGAGGGCCCAGTAGAAGCCGTCGTCGAGGTTGTCGATGCCGATCTCCGCGTCGCCCTGTCCGAGCACGCCGTAGAGCGTCAGCCACGGCAGCCCGCGCCAGCCGACGAAGCCGCCGAAATAGCTCGCCTCGAGGCGGTCGGGGAATCCCTCGATGTTCACGGCGCGGCGGATGCTGGCGCCGTCGATGCCGATGGACCAGTTCTCGATTCCGTCCGAGACGAAGAGCGCGTCGCGGCTTCCGGAGGTGACGGGACTGGCCGCGAGGGCCGGCAGGGCGGCGGCGGCGATCATCGCAACGGCGTACGGCAGAGCTTTCTTCATGCGCGGGACTCCTGACGCATACACTGGACGATCCGCGGGCGAAGTCAATGCCGTTGTGAAAACGGCGGCGGCCGGTGCGTCACTTCTTCGCCTGGGCGGCGCGGGCGTCGTGCTGCGCCCGTTCGGCGAAGCGGCGGCGGGAGGACTCGGACAGGGTGCTCTGGTTCAGCACGTAGTCGACGGCGGCGGTGCGGTCGCGCCGGTACCATTCCCATGCGACATGCTCCTCGGTCGCGGCGCGGCGCTTGGTGTCGCTGATGGTCCCGGCCCAGAGCATCGCCTCGACGGGATCGCGGCCGGCGAGCCGCCGGGCGCGGTCGGTGCGGGGGTTGTCGAGCGCCGGGCTGACGGGCTGCGAGCGGAGCCAGTCGATGCCGGTCTCCGGCTCGTACTGGAGCCAGCGTCCGACGATGCGGTCGAGGATCTTCGCGCTCTGCTGGTCGGAGGGCAGCTGCGTGTACCACTGCACGGCGGCGCGGGGGTCGACGCGGGCCCAGGACTCGCCCAGCTCGATCTGGGCGGTCAGGCGGTTGTCGGGCATCGTGTGGGTCTCCATCCACGCCTTGGCGGCGACGGGGTCGTAGCGAGCCCAGTGGTCGATGACGCGGTCGACGGACATGCGGCGCAGGTCGCCGTCGGGCAGGCTGTCGATCTTGGCCAGGACGGACTCGCGGTCGCGGCCGAAGTGCGTCCACACGATGTCGGCGGCGGCCTCGCCGTACTTCGACGTGTCGAGCTGGTCGAGGAAGGCCATCGCGGTTTCCGTGTCGGCGGACTTCACCCCTTCGAAGACGTCGCGGATCCGGTAGTCCCCGAGGAATCCGTCGGGATTCATCTCGGCGTAGACGAGCGCCTGCATCGGCTCCGCCGCGGCCCAGCCGCGGATGGCCTCGTGCTTCAAATCGTGGCGACGCAGCGGTTCGGCGACGGAGCCGATCCACTCGAGCGCCTTGAGCGGTTCCATCTGGGCCCAGCGGCGCGTGAGGATCGCCTCCGCGCCGGCGCGGGCCGGGCCGGGCTCGAGTTCGCGGATCCGGTCGAGCGCGGCGCGCACCTCCTCCGCGTTCATGCCGGAGGCTGTCTCGGCGGCGCGGTCGCCGTCGACGGACGCGGGGTCCGCGAATTGCTCGAGGAACTGGTCGACCTGGGACCGGGACCGCCCGGTGCGGGGCGTGTAGCGGAGGGGCTGCCCGTCGGATCCGGCGGCGGCCTTGCCGTCGCCCGCGGGGGTGACGACCTTGGAGGTCGGCGCATCCCAGGTTTCGCCCGCGGCTCCCGGGGCGGCCGTCCCGCCGATGCCCCCTCCGTTCGACGGGCCGTGCCCGTTCCAGCGCCCGAGCGCGTAGCCGGCGGCCACGCCGACGAGCGATGCCACGATGCCCGTGATCCACGGCGGCGCGGCGCGGGGGGTTCGGGGGCGGGGCGCGGGCGCGGGACCGCGGGATCCGGGGCCGGCGGATGTCTGAAGCACGGGCATGGGCGGATTCTACGCTCCGGCCGCCGGCGCGCAACAGCGGAGTTGGCGTCCCGGATCCCCGGCTACGCCCTCGGTATCTGAGGACGGGACTGGCGATACGGCCGCGACCACGCGCCGCTTCGCGTCGAGTGGCAGGCAAGGCGCGGCCCTCCAAGTCCGTTCACTGGAGGAGTCTGGAGGGCGCCGCTCCGTCGGCGCCGTGGTCTAGGTCCATTCCACGGAAATGCGGGAGGACGGGACTGGCGATACGGCCGCGACCACGCGCCGCTTCGCGTCGAGTGGCAGGCAAGGCGCGGCCCTCCAGGTTTGTTCCTGGAGGAGCCTGGAGGGCGCCGCTCCGTCGGCGCCGTGATCCGGGTTCGTTCCATGGAGAGGCGAGAGGACGGGACTGGTGATACGGCCGCGACCACGCGCCGCTTCGCGTCGAGTGGCAGGCAAGGCGCGGCCCTCCAGGTCCGTTCCATGGAGGAGTCTGGAGGGCGCCGCTCCGTCGGCGCCGTTCGGGAGGCACCGTAGCATCGTTCGTTCCTGATCGACCGTTCTTGGCCGAGGATTCAGATGGCGTGCGGGACGGGCCCCGGTCGGTCAGGGATGGAGCATTTCGTGGAGCGTCTTGAGGATCGTCCGGGCGGAGAGCGGCTTCGGGAGGAACCGGATGCCGCGCCGGATCGTGTTCTCCATCCGGAGCCGCTCGTCGGTGTGCCCGCTGACGAGCAGCACGTGGAGGCGCGGGAGCCGGGCGCGGAACTGATCCGCAAGGTCGAGGCCCGTGCCGTCCGGGAGGACGACGTCCGACACGAGGATCTCCATCGAGGATCCGAGCCGGGTCGCGAGCGCGACGGCCTCGGCGTGCGAGGAGGCTCCGTGGATCGAGTATCCCGCGCCGCCCAGCACGCGTTCGAGGAACCGGAGGACCCCGGGTTCGTCCTCGATGATCAACAGGGTCTGCCCGTTGCCGCGGTAGGCGGAGAGATCCTCCTCCGGTTCCTGCAGGGGGGTGGGGTCGCGGACGACGCTGCACGCCGGGAAGCACACGTGGAAGGTGGTGCCGCGTCCCGGCTCGCTCTCGACCCGGATGAACCCCTCCTGCTGCCGGACGATGCCGTAGACGACGGAGAGGCCGAGTCCGGTGCCCTGCCGCCCCTTGGTCGTGAAGAAGGGCTCGAAGATCTGCCGGCGGACCTCGGGCGTCATGCCGCAGCCGGTGTCGTTGACGGTGACGCGGACGTAGCGGCCGGGAACGGCGTCCGGGATGGCGCGCGCGTCGGCCGCGGAAAGATCGAGATTGTCCGTGCGGATGGTGAGGGTGCCGCCGGCGGACATCGCGTCGCGGGCGTTGACGGCGAGGTTCATGACGATCTGGTCGAACTGCCCGGGATCGATGCGGACGCGGTCGAGGTCGGCGCCGGGCTGGAGGTCGATGCGGACATCCTCGCCGAGGACCCGCGCCAGCATCCGCCGGTTCTTCTCGATCACGGCATTCAGATCGAGCACGCGCGGGGTCATGACCTGGCGGCGGCTGAAGGCGAGCAGCTGGCGCGTGAGCTCGCTGGCCCGGAGCGCGGCGGTCTCTATCTCCTTGAGATCCTCCGATCCCTCCTCGCCGGGCCGGATGCGGCTGTGCAGGAGGTCGCAGAAGCCGCTGATGACCTGGAGAAGGTTGTTGAAGTCGTGGGCGATGCCGCCGGCGAGCCGGCCGACGGTGTCGAGGCGCTGGGCCTGGAAGAGCTGATCCTGCAGGGCCCGGCGGTCGGTGATGTCCTGGACGATGCCCATGAAGGCGGAAGGCGACTCGCCCTCGCTCTCGGTGCGCTCGCTCATCCATCGCGTCGCGCCGCCGATGATGGTCCGGTACTCGATCTCGTGGGATCCGCCGCGGGCCGCGGCGCTCCAGGCTTCCGCCACGCGCTCGCGGTCGTCGGGATGGATGCGGTCGAGGAAGGCGGCGCGGGTGACCGGCCCCGTGGGATCGAGGTCGAAGAGGTGGAGGATCTCCGGGGACCACTCGGGTTCGGCCCCGTCGGGATGGTGATGCCAGCTGCCCATGCGGGCGGCGCGCTGCGCGCGGACGAGGCGCCGCTGGCTTTGCCGAAGCTCCCGGGTCCGGCGCCGGACCTCCTCGCCGAGGCGGCGCTCGCGACCGGCGAGGACGCCGACGAAGAAGGCGAGGATCACGGAGATCGTGGATCCCCCGACGGCGATGCCGAGGCCGTCGCGCAAGGGCCGGGCGGCGAGGAATGCCGGGGCGGGCCGGATGCGGATGGCCAGGGTCCGGCCGTCGAGGAAGAGGGGGTACACGGCGTCGGGCGGCGTGGTTCGCAGCCGTTGAAACGGGGCGAAGGCCATCGGCGGGCCGTCGCTGCCGGAGTCGGCGGCCATGGTGCCGTGCAGGTCGGCGAACTCGATGTCGACCGAGGGGGCGGCGTCCGAAGCGGCCTCGTCGCGGCGCGCCTGGAGGGTGGGGTCGGGGAGGAGGCTCGCGATGACGAACCCCGCCGCGGAATTGTCGGGCGCGGTGGCCGATCCGGGCTGGGCGGTGCGGACCGGGCGCAGGATGAGGATGGGGTCCGGAGATCCCGCCGGTCGGCTGCCGCGGGGAAGGGTGGCGGTGGGCAGCCCCGAGCGGATCGCCGTCTGCGCGGCGGCGACGAAGACGGGGTCGGCCGACCGGTCGAATCCGGCGGGTGTCGGCGTCATGCCCGCACCGGCGGCGGAGTAGAGAACGGGGCAGAGAACCGGGCGGTCCGGGACCGGCGACCGGTTGCCGCGTGCGTCGGCCTGCCAGGGCGCGAAATCCCGGACGCCGTTCCTCGCGGCCTCGGCGGCCAGTGCGGCGCGACGGGCGCCCGCGAGGCGGGGCACCCATTCGTAGGACCGCAGGCACTCCGGCGCGGGGAGGGAGGAGGCGAAGGACCGGAATTCCGCCGCGGTGACCAGTTCGCTGCTCTCGAAGAACCGCGCGAGGGCGGCGACGCCGAACCCGGCCACGTCGCGGACGGTATTCGCAAGGCTCCGCGCGTGGGCGTCGGCAAGCTGCGCGAAGGCGATGTGCCGGGAGCGGGCTTCAATGTCGTGCGCCGTCCAGACGAGGATGGTCGTCAGCAGAAGGCCGAGGGTCGCGGTGACGAGCGCCGCCGCGTGCCGGAGGAGACCCCGGTCGTGGAGCGGATCCTGGTCCAGGAGCACGCGCTGGCCGGCGAGGAGCAGCGAAAGCACCAACAGGGCGGCGACGAGGGGAAGAACCGTCGCCGCCGCGAGACGGTTGCGCCAGTGCGTGGCGTCGACATCGATGGCCAGCGCCATCCGGGCGGCACGGCAGGCGGGATCGCTCACCGGGGCGATGGCGGAGATCATGGCAGGCTGCCCCGCGTCGGCGGGGGCGACGACCGCGGACACCCCGCCGGTGGCCGAGAGCCAGGCGGCAGCCGCCAGCCGCCCGAACGGAGCGCCGGGCGGAAGGGCGGCGGGAGCGTCCGCGGGGAGGCTGTGCGGCCCGGCGACGAGCCGGGCGCCCCGGAGCGCGAACGTGTGGATGGCGCGGTGCCCGCGGGCGCCGGCGTAGTCGCGCAGGTGACCGGCGATGCGGGCGCAGGCGGGATTCGTGGCGTCCGAGGCGTTGAAGGAAAGCGCGCCCACGAGTTCGGGGGCCAGGGCGCGCGCAATGCCCTCCGTCTCGGCGATCAGATCGGCGCGCATCCGCGCCGCCGTCGCGGTGCGGTGAGCGTCCGACGCGGCCAGGCCCGCGAGGAGGAGGAGGAGAACCGTGACCGCCGGCAACCAGCGCACCGGACCCGGAAGCGCCCGGCGTCCGTTGCGGATGGCGAGGACGAGGGCCGCGAGACTGACGGCAACGTAGATCGCCGTCGCAAGCACCCGCAGCCCCCCGAACAACGCGGCGGCCTTCTGCAGTACGTCCAACCAGCGGATATCCATGCCCTGCCCGACCTTCCGGGCACCTCGATGCGGTGACTCTACTCCACTTTGGCCTTCTTCTCCACGGCCTTCTTCTCCATGGCCTTCCGCTCGGCGGCCGGCGGGGAGGCGGGGCGCTCGATGACCACCGTCCGGTCGTTCTTCGCCGCGACGCCCGGGGTGCTGCGGCCGCGGTCGACAAGATCCTGGAGGCGCTTCGTCAACCGCGCGACGATCTCGGGGTTGTCGGCGGACACGTTGCGCGTCTCGCCGATGTCGGCCTGCAGGTCGAACAGCTGCGCCGGCGGGAGATCCCGCGCCTGGGGGCTGTTGGGGCGCGGGGCCGACCAGCCGCCGGAGTCGCTGCACAGGGCCAGCTTCCATCGCCCCTCGCGGATCGCGAAGGACCCGTTGATGGAGTGATGGACGGTGGCATCACGGCGGTGGCCGGCGTCGTCGCCGCGCAGGCAGGGCACGAGGCTGAAACTGTCCTCGCCCGCGCCGTCCGGCACCGCGGCGCCGCTGATCTCCGCGGCGGTGGCGAGCAGGTCGGTCAGGCAGACGGTCCGATCGCACCGGCTGCCGGGCCGGACGGTGCCGGGCCAGCGGACGAGGAAGGGCACGCGGTGGCCGCCCTCGAAGATGTCGGCCTTCGTGCCGCGGAAGACGTGGCTCGGGTTGTGCCCCTTCGCGAGAAGGGCCGGGAAATCGGCGGAGGGGGAGCATCCGTTGTCGCTGGTGAAGAGCACCAGCGTCGAGCCGGCGAGGCCGGTCTCGTCGAGCGCGCGCAGCACCTCGCCGACCGCCGCGTCGGTCTGCGCGGTGAAATCGCCGTAGGGACCGAGGCCGGACTTCCCCCCGCAATCCGGCGTCGGCACGATCGGCGTGTGCGGGGAGTTGAGCGGCATGTAGAGGAAGAAGGGGCCGCCGGCCCGGGCGCGCTCGCGGATGTGGGTCACGGCGCGCGTCGTGAGGGCGGGCAGCACGTCGACGGCCTCGAAGTCCGGCGCGGCGGGGCCCGCGCGGATCCACTTCTTCGTCGCGGTCGGCAGCGCGGTGGGGCGGTCGTTCTCGATGAACACGTAGGGCGGCATGTCGAGCGAGGCGCTGATGCCGTAGTAGAGGTCGAAGCCGGCGGCGTTCGGGCCGTTGCGGATCGGCGCGGAGTAGTCGACCGATCGCGGGTCGACCTTGGAGTCGATGGCATCGCCGGGGTCGCCGCCGTCGCGGACGGCCCAGGTCATGCCGAGGTGCCACTTGCCGAAGCACGCCGTGTGATAGCCCCGCGCTTTGAGCAGCGAGGCGACGGTCGCCCGGCCCGGCGCGATCAGCGGGGGGGAGTAGCCACCGAGGACCCCGCTGGCGAGGCGCGTGCGCCAGGCGTAGCGGCCGGTGAGGAGCCCGTAGCGCGTTGGGGTGCAGACCGCCGAACCGGAGTGCGCGTCGGTGAAGGCCATCCCCTGCGCCGCGAGGCGGTCGAGGTTCGGCGTGCGGATCTTCCCGTCCGGGTTGAGCGCCCCGACGTCGCCATAGCCGAGGTCGTCGGCGAGGATGCAGATGATGTTCGGCGGCGCGGCGCCGTCCGCCGCCGACCCGAGACCACCGGTTGCGATCGCCAGCGCCGCCGCCCACGTCCGTCGGTTCATGCCGTGTCTCCTCCGCGCCACCGGGATGCTAGCGGCCCGGTCCGGGGTTGCCAACCCGTTCCGCCGCCGATCCGCCGGTGACCCGGGCGCGCATCCGGCGTATACTCCGGGCGTGGATGTCGAACGCAAGATCGAGGTGCTGGCGGGCGCCGCGAAGTACGACGTCTCCTGCGCGTCGAGCGGGAGCCGCCGCGCCGGCGAGGGAACCGGCAACGCGTCGGTCGGCGGGATCTGCCACAGCTGGTCGGACGACGGCCGGTGCATCTCGCTGCTCAAGATCCTCTTCTCGAATCACTGCATCTACGACTGCGCCTACTGCGCGAACCGCGCGAGCAACCCGGTCCCGCGCGCGAGCTTCACGGTCGACGAGGTCGTCCGCCTGACGATGGAGTTCTACCGCCGCAACTACATCGAGGGGCTCTTCCTCAGTTCGGGGGTCGTCCGCAGCCCGGACCACACGATGGAGGAACTCGTCCGCGTCGTCGAACGGCTGCGGGTCGACGAGCGGTTCCACGGCTACATCCATCTGAAGGCGATCCCCGGCGCGAGCCCCGACCTGGTCCGCCGCGCGGGGCTGGCGGTGGACCGCCTCAGCGTCAACATCGAGCTGCCGTCCGAGGTCTCGCTCCGGCGGCTGGCGCCGGAGAAGTCGAAGGACGACATCCTCCGCCCGATGGCCTCGATCGCGGGCGGCATCGTCGAGAGCCGGGCGGAGCGCCGCCGCCACCGCTCGGCGCCGGCCTATGCGCCCGCCGGCCAGAGCACTCAGCTGATCGTCGGCGCATCGCCCGAGGACGACCGCCGCATCCTCGACCTCGCGCACGGCCTCTACCGGAAGTTCGGCCTCAAGCGCGTCTACTACTCCGCGTACGTGCCCGTGAACCCGGACCCGCTCCTGCCGCCGCCCGAGGGCCCGCCCGACATCCTGCGCGAGCACCGGCTCTACCAGGCCGACTGGCTCGTCCGCCTCTACGGCTTCGCGCCGGCCGAGATCGTCGACGACGCCCGCCCGAACCTCGACCGCGCCGTCGACCCCAAGACCGCCTGGGCGCTCCGCCATCCCGAGCGGTTCCCGGTCGAGGTCAACCGGGCGGACCGCGACACGCTCCTCCGCGTGCCCGGCATCGGCTTCAAGTCCGCCGCGCGCATCCTCGCCACGCGCCGCTTCGCCGCGCTTCGCGCCGAGGACCTGGCCCCGCTGGGGATCGTGCTGCGCCGCGCCCATGCCTTCCTCACCTGCGGAGGACGCCGCGTCCTGCCGCCGCCCCCGCGCGCGGTGGCCGTCGACGACCGGCAGCCGGAGCTCTTCGCCGCCGGGTGCTGCCCGTAGGCCCTCGCGGCGGACATCCCCCATGGGCGCCACGGTTCCCCAGCGGTTCCTCCACGACGGATCGACCGACTCGATGCTGGCCGCCATCGCCCGCGCGATCGCGTCGGGGCGCCCCGCCGCCGTCGCCCCGGCCGCGGAGGGCTCGCTCTTTGCGGAGGACGGGGAGCCGGTGCCGGCCGACCCGGCGGCGGCCGACGCGCTGCTCGGACGGATCGGCCGGGACCTGGGCGGCGACTGGGTGCGGCGGATCTTGCGCCTGCTGTGTTCGGAGGAGGACGGGGCGGAGGACGTGGCCTTCCGAGCCCTCGCGCTGGCCTTCGCGCGCGGGGCCGGGGTCATGGGTTTCCACGCCAACCCCGACGTCCGCCGGGCGAATGCCATCGATCGTCGCGTGGCCGGCGAGGTTCACCGGCTGAAGGGTCTGCTGCGCTTCCGCCGTCTCGCCTCCGGCCGCCTGTGGGGGCCGGTCGAGCCCCGTCACAACGTGGTCGCCATGGTGGCGCCCCATTTCGGCCGGCGGCTGGGCGCCGAGCGGTGGCTGATCCACGACGCCGTCCGCGGCTTCGGCGCGGCCGGGGAGCCGGGGGGCGCCGTGCGGCCCTGCGATGCCGCCGCGGTCGAGGCGGAACTCCGGGGCGGGCTCGATGCGTCCGAGACCGACTACCAGGGGCTCTGGCGCACGTACTTCGACGCCATCGCCATCCGGACCCGGTCCAACCCGCGGGCGCAGCGCCGCGCCATGCCCGCGCGCTACTGGGCCTGCCTCGTCGAGCGCCCCGGCGGCCCCGGCGGGGCGCCCCGTCCGGCCTCGAAATAGGGATTGCGCGAGTCCGTCCGGGACGCTACGGTGTGCGTTTTGCGGCCGCGGACGAGCCGCGGACGGCCGTTGCGAATCGCCGGTGCGGACGTGATTGTTGAGGAGTGCAAATGAAGGACATGCCGGTTGCCAATGTTCGGAATCTTGCGTTCTTGGGACATACGGGAAGCGGGAAGACGGCCCTGCTGGATGCGCTCCTGTTCAAGGCGGGCCTGAACGACCGGAAGGGGTCGCCCGAGAACGGCACGAGCATGGCCGACTGGACCGACGAGGAGAAGGACCGCAAGATCTCCGTCTGGGCCAAGCCCTTCGACCTGGCCTTCAAGGTTGCCTCCGGCGCCCGGCACCGCCTGGTGGTCACCGACACCCCCGGGTACGCGGACTTCGTCGGCCAGATGCTCTGCGCGCTCTCGGTCGCCGACGCCGGCCTGGTCTTCGTCGATGCGACCTCCGGCCTCCAGGTGGGCGCGACCCGCGCGTGGCGCCAGTGCGAGAAGGCCTCGATACCGCGCGGCATCGTGATCTCCGGCATCGACAAGGACAATGCCGACTTCGACGGCGTGCTGACCGCGATCCAGTCCGTGTGGGGCGCGCGGTGCGTTCCGGTGACCGTGCCCGTGCCGGGAAACGCATCGGTCGTCGACGTGCTCGGGCCGGCCGCGGTGCCGGGCGATCTCGCCGCGACGGTGGAGCAGCTCAAGACGCAGCTCGTCGAAGCCGCCGCGGAAAGCAACGACGCCCTGATGGAGAAGTACCTCGGGGGCGAGGCGCTGACGGCGGAGGAGATCGCCGGCGGCCTGCGCGAGTCCGTGCGCGCGGCGAAGCTCGTCCCCGTGTTCGCCGCCTCGGCGAAGACCGACGCCGGCCTGCCCGAACTGCTGGAGGGGATCGTCCGGCTCCTCCCGTCGCCCGCCGACCGCAAGGTCCGCGCCGCCGACGGCGCGGAGGTCGATCCGTCCCCGACCGCCCCGTTCGCGGGGTACGTCTGGCGCACGATCTCCGATCCGTTCGTCGGCCAGCTCAGCCTCTGCCGCGTCTTCGGCGGGACGATGAAGGGCGAGGGCGAGATCTACAACGTCACGAAGGGCGCCAAGGAGCGCATCGGCGGCCTGATCGTCCTCAACGGCAAGAAGCAGGAGACCGTGACCGAGGCGCATGCCGGCGACATCGTCGCGCTGGCGAAGCTGAAGAGCACGGGCTTCAACGACACGCTCGGCGCCGCGGGGGCCACGGTGACGTTCCCGCCCGTCGCGCTGCCGAACCCGGTCATGGCCTACGCCGTGACGCCCAAGACGCAGGGCGACGACGACAAGATGATGGGCGGCCTGCACCGCGTGGCGGAGGAGGATCCGACCCTCCGGCTCGAGCGCAACGCCGAGACCCACGAGGTGATCCTGTCGGGCATGGGCGACGCGGAGATCAACGTCGCCGTCGACAAGATGCGCAAGCACAGCAAGGTCGAGGTGAACCTCACGACGCCGAAGGTCGCCTACAAGGAGACCGTGACGGGCCGCGGCGAGGGGCACTACAAGCACAAGAAGCAGACCGGTGGCCGCGGCCAGTACGGCGAGGTCTACCTGCGCGTCGAGCCGAAGCAGCCCGACGAGCCGGACTGGTTCGTCAACGCGGTGGTCGGCGGCACGATCCCCGGGAACTTCATCCCCGCCGTGCAGAAGGGCCTGGTCGAGGGCATGACGCGCGGCCCGCTGGCCGGTTCGCCGGTCGTCAACGTGAAGGTCGTCGTCTACGACGGCTCCTACCACGATGTCGATTCGTCGGAGATCGCGTTCAAGATCGCCGGCGCCCGGGCGCTCAAGGAGGGCATGCTCAAGAGCAAGCCCGTGCTGCTCGAGCCGATCATGAAGGTGCGCGTGATGATCCCCGACCAGTGCATGGGCGACGTCACCGGCGACCTGAACCACCGTCGCGGCCGGATCCTGGGCATGGACACCGAGGACGGCATGCAGGTGCTCACCGCGGACATCCCGCAGGCGGAGCTGTTCCAGTATTCGTCGCAACTGCGCAGCATGACCGGCGGCCGCGGCACGTTCGAGATGGAGTTCTCCCGCCTGGAGGTCGTCCCCTCGAATATCGCGCAGAAGATCGTCGCCGAGGCGCAGAAGAACAAGCAGGACGAGCACGAAGAGTAATCTCAACGCGCCTCGTGGAAGGTGTGGGTCCGGCGGGACGGCGCAGGGGCGCCTCCCCCCGGCGAAAGGAGTGACATGAGCGGGCACAGCAAGTGGGCAACCATCAAGCACAAGAAGGCGGCGACCGACGCCAAGCGCGGCAAGATCTTCAGCAAGATCGCCCGCGAGATCACCATCTGCGTCAAGCAGGGCGGCGGGGATCCGTCGGCGAACATCACGTTGCGGGCCCTGATCCAGAAGGGCAAGGCCGCGAACATGCCGGCCGACAACATCGACCGCGCGATCAAGAAGGGCACCGGCGAACTCGATGACGGGGTCCAGCTCGAGGAGATCGTCTACGAGGGGTTCGCGGGCGGCGGCATCGGCGTCATCGTGCAGGTCCTGACCGACAACAAGAACCGGTCGGCCGCCGAGGTCCGGCACATCTTCACGCGCAACAACGTCAACCTGGGCGCCCAGGGCAGCGTCAGCCGCGGCTTCAAGCGCAAGGGCGTGATCCGCGTCGACGCATCGAAGGTCGCGGAGGACCGGCTGATGGAGGTCGCGCTCGACGCCGGCGCCGAGGACATGCAGCCCGAGGACGCGCAGTTCGTCGTCACGACCGATCCGCCGACCTACCCGAAGGTCGTCGAGGCGCTGGCGAAGGCGAACATCCCGGCCGAGGAGTCGGAGGTCACGCTCGTGCCCGACCTCTGGGTGAGCGTGTCCGATCCGCATGTCGCGAAGGAAGTGATGCGCTTCGTCGAGGCGCTCGAGGACCTCGACGACGTCCAGAACGTCCACACGAACATGGACGTGGACGAGTCGATCCTCAAGGACCTGGAGTAGGGGGGCATCGCCCCGTGCCGCGCGCGCCCGTGCGGATCCTCGGCATCGACGCGGCCCTCCGCGTGACGGGCCTCGGCGCGGTCGAATGCGCGGGCGGCGCCTGCCGCGCCCTCGAGAGCGGGGTGGTCGCCAACCCGGCCTCGCGCCCGATGGCGGACTGCCTCGTCCACCTGCGCCGCGGCGTCGCCGAGTGCCTCGCGCGCGTACGCCCGGGCGCCGTCGCCCTCGAGGGCATCTTCTACTGCCGCAATGTCCGCACCTCGATCGCGCTCGGCGCCGCCCGCGGCGCCGTGCTGATCGCCTGTGCGGAGGCCGGCGTCCCGGTGTATGAATACGCCCCGCGGGATGTGAAGCGGGCGGTCACCGGGCGGGGGGGCGCGGAGAAGGACCAGGTGGCCCGCATGGTGACCGCGATGCTCGGATTGACCGGCACCCCGGGCGACGACGAGACCGACGCGCTCGCGCTGGCCGTGTGCCACGCCCACTCGGGAACCTCGCGCGCGCTCGGGCTGGCCCGCAGGCTGACGGCCGGGGCTCCAACGGAGGAGGAAGGGACATGACGGCACGGATTCTCGACGGCAAGGCCATCGCGGAACAGGTCCGCTCGGAGTTGAAGGGGACGGTGGCCGGACTGACCGCGCGCGGCATCCAGCCGGGCCTCGGCGTCCTGCTCGTCGGCGACAACCCCGCGTCGCGCTCGTACGTGACGGCCAAGGAGAGGGCCTGCGCCGAGACCGGCCTGCTCTCGGAGGAGATCCACCTGCCCGCGACCGCGACGCGCGACCAGATCCTCGACGTCGTCCGGCGGATGAACGAGGACAACCGCATCGACGGCATCCTCGTCCAGCTCCCGCTTCCGGACTCCACGATCGAGCAGGAGGTCATCGAGACGATCCGGCCGGACAAGGACGTCGACGGCTTCCACCCCGTCAACGTCGGCCGCATGATGCTCGGGCTTCCGGCCTTCCTCCCGTGCACCCCGCACGGCGTGCTGCAGATCCTCCACCGCTCGGGCATCGCGGTCGACGGCGCCCACGTCTGCATCCTCGGCCGCAGCAACATCGTCGGGCGGCCGCTCGCGAACCTCCTGACGCTGAAGAGCAAGCTGGGCAACGCGACCGTCACGATGTGTCACACGCGCACGCGCGACACCGCCCGGCACACGCTCGCGGCGGACATCGTCGTCGCCGCCGCCGGCCGGCCGTCGACGCTGACGGCGGACATGGTCCGCGAGGGCGCCGTCGTGATCGACGTCGGCGTGAACCGCGTGCCCGACGCGACGAGGAAATCGGGGTTCCGCCTGGTCGGCGACGCCGACTACGAGGCCCTGCTGCCGAAGGCCGGCGCGATCACGCCCGTGCCCGGCGGCGTCGGCCCCATGACCATCGCCATGCTGCTGCACAACACCGTCGAGGCGGCCGTGCGACGGCGCGGCGGCCGCTGAGCCGCGGAGCGCGGACCGTGACCATCCTCAACCGATACGTCGCCGGCGGCTTCCTGCTGATCTTCGGGATGGCCGTCGCGGTGTTCGCGTTCGTGATGGGCATCGGCTCCGTGATCAAGCTGGTCGACCTGGTCGCGCGCGGCGTGTCGGCGCCCGCGCTGCTCCGCTACTTCGCCCTCAGCTTCCCGTTCATCCTCCAGTACGCGATCCCGATGAGCGTGATGACCGCGACGCTGCTCCTCTTCACGCGGCTGTCGATGGACGGCGAGATCTCGGCGATGAAGGCGTGCGGCATGAGCCTGTGGCAGATCGTCGCCCCCGTCGTCATGGCGGCGGCCCTGATCTCGGGGGTGTCGCTCTACATCAGCAACTGGCTCTCGCCGGAGAGCCGCTTCGCCCAGCGCCGGATGGTCAACGAGTTCTCGAAGGAGGATCCGCTGCTGCTGGTCGAGCAGGGGCGGTGGATCCGCGGGGTCCCGAACCTGATGGTCTACATCGGCTCGAAGAAGGGGACCAACCTCTCGGACATCGTGATCTACCAGTACGACGAGAACACGATGCGGACCAGCATCCGCGCGCGGGCCGGGACGGTCGGCGTCTCCGCCGACGGCCGGGAACTGGTGGTGGACATGGTCGACGTGCGCATGGAGCAGCCCGACCGCAAGGACCCGGCCAACCCGGCGAAGGCCCAGATCATGGTCGCCGAGTACTATCCGCAGCGGATCGACATCGCCGCGCGCCGGCAGGCCTCCACGCTCAACAAGCGGCCGCGGGACATGACGCTGCCGGAACTCATGGTGGCCTACCGGAACGCGGCCGCCCCGTACCTCGGGCTGGAACTGCCGCCGGAGACGGTGCGCGACGACCGGATGAAGACGCTGGTCGAGATCAACAGCCGCATGGCGATGTCGTTCTCGTGCTTCGCCATGACCCTGATCGGCATCCCGCTCGGCATGCGGTCGAAGCGGCGCGAGTCGTCCATCGGCGTGCTCATGAGCCTGCTGGTGATCTTCTGCTTCTACCTGTTCGTCATGGTGGCGAAATCGATGGCCGGGAACCCGGCTCTCCATCCGGATCTCTTCGTCTGGATCCCGGTCGTCGCCGCCGAGGCGGGCGGCCTCTGGCTGATCCGCCGGATGAGCTGAGCCGGGATCCGGAGGCCCGGCGCCCCGCGCGATCCGCGGGCCGCCGGACGGCTTGAGTTTGCGGGCGGACCGTCCGATGCTCACGCCATGAGAACACGGTCTCTCCACCTCGCGGGGCGCCGCCCCTTCACGCCCGCCCGGGCCGCCGTCGCGCTGCTCGCCGCGCTTCTCCCGGCCTGCGCCGCCGTCGCCCAGCAGACGCCGGGGCGCGCCCCGGGACGGTTTCCGGGCGGGGAGGGCATCGGCGCACCCTGGGTTCGGACGTTCATCCCGTCGGCGTCCGCCGGCGGGCGCGGCCTCGCGGTCGGCATCCTGCCGCCGCAGACGCCGCGCTACCGCGACGGCGCGCCGGTTGCGATCTTCGTTCCCGGCGGCGCCGACCGCGGCGCCGCGGACGGCCGCCCGGAACACGCCGGATGCGGTTTCGTCGACATCCGCTTCGCTTTCCCGGGCGGCGGACGCGGCGACTGGACCAGCGGCGGTGCCTACGACCACCGCGGCCCGGCCTGCATCCGCGCGCTGGCGGACGTGATCCGCTTCGCCTCCGGACGTCTCGTCGACACGCGCGGCCGGCGGATCGGCGACCTCGTTCCCGGCACGACCGTGCTGACCAACCTCGTCGGCCTCGAGGGTTCCAGCCACGGCGGGAATGCCTGCGGGCTTGCGATGGCCGTCCACGGCGCCGAGTTCCCGGACCTCGCCTTCTACGCTTCGATGGAATCGCCCTACGGCGAGGGCGCCGTGAACGTGGAGCTCGGCGGACGCGACGACCGCGTCAATCCGGCCTACAACCCGGCGGCCGGCTCGCTCGACCTCTCGAAGCTCGCCTGGTCGCCGGACCTCCAGCCCGGGCCGGGCAAGCGGTGGCGCGGCGCCGGGGAGGACCTCCGCGGGTCGCTCTTCTTCGACATGAACGGCGACGGACGCTTCGCCGACCCGCCCGACTTCTCGCTCAACGCCTTCACCTTCGACCTCGGCGGCGGCATGAAGGTCTGGTACACGCCGAGGCTGCTGCGCGAGGCCCACGCGCGGAAGCTGTTCGGGGCGACGGCGCCGCCCCACATTCCGACCGTGGACGAGGCCGTCGAATGCTGGCGGTGGCGCGATGCCGCGTCGAGCATCCCCGCGGCGGTTCGGAACTGCACGAACCTCGCCGTGATCGTCTACGCCAACGAACGCGACCACGTCCAGGTCGCGCCGGACCACCCGCACATCCTCGTGCAGGTCGAGGGCTTCCGCCGCGCGGGCGCACGGTTCGTGCGCCTCAACCCGGACCGCGCCTACGTCGAGCGGGTCCTGTCCGGCGCGCTTCGCGGGCGGCCCGGTGCGCTGAAGATCCCCGACAACGACGCCGGCGCGGAATGGACGCGGTCGAACATCCGCGCGGGACTCGAGCCCGAGGCGTTCCCGATGATGCCCTACATGCAGGCGGCGGTCTGCGAACTGGCCGATCGCGCCCACGCGCGGAACTGGCGGAGGAACCTCGACGCGGTGCTCTACCCGGATGCGCCATCGGCCGGCCTGCCCGCCGCCCGTCCGCCCCGTCCGCGCTGAGGACCTCGGCGCCGGCTTGCACTGCGGCCGGGCAGGCATTATGGTGGAGGCGCCGGCCGCACCGGTTCGGGCGCCCGCTCCGGGCGCGCGGGCGGTCCCGGGAGGAGAAGGCGATGACAAGGCAGTCGGCGGTTTCGCGTCGGACGTTTCTTCGGGGCTCCGCGCTGGCGGCGGGCGCGCTCGCCATGTACGGGTGCGCGTCGACCGGGCCGTCCGCGCGGTTCCGCAAGGCCGGCGAGGTGCTGAACCTCGGCGTGATCGGGGTCGGCGGACAGGGGCGCACCAACTGGACCGCGATGCTGGAATGCGGCGGCACGCGCATCGCCGCCCTGTGCGACGTCGACGCGACCGCGCTCGCCGACGCCGCGGCGTGGTACGCGGAGAAGGGGCGCAAGGCCGACTTCGCGACCTACGCCGACTACCGGGCGATGCTGGAGACCGAGACGACCCTCGACGCCGTCGTCGTCTCCACCCCGGATCACACCCACGCCCGCGCCGCGATCCAGGCGATGCGGCGCGGCTGCCACGTCTACGTGGAGAAGCCGCTGGTGCGGACGATCGGCGAGGCGCGGCGCTTCGCCGGGGTCGCGCGCGAGGCCGGGGTCGTCACCCAGATGGGCAACCACGGCAGCGCGATGGACGGCACCCGCCGCGGCATCGAGATCCTCCGCTCGGGCCTCCTCGGCAACGTGACCGAGGTCCACGTATGGACGAACCGCCCCGAGATCTCGCCGGGCAATCCGTGGGGCTGGAAGCAGCCCCTGAAGCGCCCCGAGGGCTCCGACCCGGTTCCGCCGGAGCTCAGCTGGGACCTGTGGCTCGGCACGGCGCCCGCGCGGCCGTTCCGGAAGGGCGCCTACCACCGGATCGCCTGGCGCGCGTTCCACGACTTCGGCACCGGCGCGTTCGGCGACATGGCCTGCCACACGATGAATCTCGCGTTCCGCGGGCTCGACCTGGGCACGGTCCTCTCGGCCGAGGCCGTGGAGATCTCGGAGCGCTACGACGACACCTACCCGCAGTACAGCACGGTGCGCCTGACCTACGCCGCGCGCGGCGCCCGCCCGCCGGTGGACCTCGTCTGGTACGACGGCTACCGCAAGCCGGCCGCGGAGATCATGCCGCAGGTCCTCGCCACGCTCGGCCAGGTTCCGACCACCGGGTGCTACATCGTCGGCGACCGGGGGGCGCTGGTGAACACCGACGACTACGGCCAGGTCAGCTACCTCGCGCTGAAGGGCGAGGCGAAGATGATGGCCCTCTCGAAGCACGCCGCGTGCGTCGCCGTCCCGGTCTCGCTTCCGCGCGCGGCGGACCAGAACCAGCGCCGCGAGTTCGTCGATGCGTGCTTCGGGCGCGTGCGCACGACGTCCGGCATCGACCATTCGATCCCGCTGGTCGAGAGCATGCTCGTCGGCTGCATCGCGCAGCGGGTGCCGGGCCGCCTCGCGTGGGACGCCGCGGCGGGCCGGTTCGACAACGCGCAGGCGAACGCGCTGCTCGATCCGCCGGCGCGGACGGGCTGGGAGTACTGAGCCGCGGCGTTCCGGCCCGTGCGGCCGCCCGCGGCCTGCCACGATGAGGGTGGGAGCATGAAGGCCACGGGGATGACGGTGATGGTGGCCGCGGCCCTGCTCGGGGCCGCGGCGCGGGCACAGGCGCCGGCCGCGGCGTCGTCGGCGACGAACGCGGCGGACGTCTACCGCCGCGCCTTTGCCGCGATGCCCGAACTGACGAAGGACGAGGAGACGCTCCTGCAGGGGCAGTCCTCGCCGGCGGACGCCGCCGCGCTGAGCGAGAAGCTGGCGCCCGCGCTGGCCCTCTACCGCGAGGCCGCGCGCATGCCGCAGTGCTCCTGGGGCGTCAGCATGGAAAAGCAGACGATGACCTTCCGGGCGATGCTGCCGCACCTGCAGCCGCTCAACACGCTCGCGGGCGCCGCCGCGTGGGAGGGCGAGCGGGCGCGGAAGGACGACCCCGCCGCGTTCGTCGCGTGGCACGAGGACGCGCTCCGCTCCGCCGCGCACGCCGGCGACGGATGGCCGCTCGTCTCGGGCCTGATCGAGGCGGCGATGCGCCACCGCTCGCTCGATGCGCTGAGCACGAACCTCGCCGCGCTGCCGCCCGACCTCCTCGCGGGCCTTCGCGCGCGGCTCGACGCGATCCCGCCCTGCGTCGACTTCCACCGCGCGATGGAGGCCGAGAAGGCGTTCGGCATCGACTGGTTCATCCGCCGGCTGGTCGACGTCGAGCGCGGGCAGAAATCGGCCGACGCCGCCGCGAACTTCGCGGCCAACCTGCGCATGAGCGCGATGGTCGAGGGGGGGCCGTCCGGCTTCTCCATCGGGCTCGAGGAGGCCGGCGGGGAGAGCTTCTGGATCGCCCTCGGCCAGCGGCGGCGCGGCATCGAACTGGTCTCGGCGGACATGCAGCGCGGGCACGCGATCCTGCTCAAGGACGGCCAGGCCGCGCTGGTCTTCCTGCAGGAGAAACGCGTCGAGCCGATCCGCCTGAGCCTGATGACCAACGAGCTGGTCCGCGTGCTCGGCGAGAAGGATGCGAAGACCGTCATGGAGGGCGTCGGCACGAACTCCACCCGGCTGGTCGAGCAGTTGATGGAGGCCTCCGACATCCTTGCCGCCACCGCCGCGCGGGGGGGGCCCAGGGTCACCGATCCCGCCGCGTGGGGCATCGCCATCGCCGGCGAGGTGACGAACCGGAACGTGATCGCCGCGATGTACTTCCCCTTCGCCGGCCATGCGCGGGCCATGATCGATTCCGCCGGCGCGCGCGAGCGGATGCTCCGGACGGCCCTCGACGTGATGCAGAAGGGGCCCGCGGCGGCCGCGCGCGCCCGCGATCCGTGGGGCGACGGCGCCTTCAAGTACCGGGCGACGAGCAACGGCTTCGAACTCGTCTCCGGCCTCGTTCGCGACAAGAAGCCCGTCACCCTGTCCGTCCCGCGCGCGCGGTGACGCCCGGGCCCTCCTTGGATTCCCCGGGAACGGCGGGTGGGGCGGGGCCTGCTTGACCCGGCGAAAGGCCGGACCTATCCTGCGCGGCCGATTCAGGAGCACGACGACCATGGCGAAACCCGACAAGACCGCGATCAACCCGACCCGCGTCCAGGACTACCCGGAGTGGTACCAGGAGGTCATCAAGGCCGCGGAGCTCGCGGAGAACAGCCCGGTGCGCGGGTGCATGGTCATCAAGCCGTGGGGCTGCGCGACATGGGAGAACATCCGGACGCACCTCGACCGGATGTTCAAGGAGACGGGCCACGTCAACGCCTACTTCCCGCTCTTCATCCCGCTGAGCTTCCTGCAGAAGGAGGCGGACCACGTCCAGGGCTTCGCGAAGGAGTGCGCCGTGGTCACGCACCACCGCCTCGAGGCCGGGCCGGATGGCGCGCTCGTGCCCGCGGGCGAGCTGGAGGAGCCGCTGGTGGTCCGTCCGACCTCCGAGACGATCATCGGCGCGATGTTCGCGAAATGGATCGAGAGCTACCGCGACCTGCCGGTCCTCGTCAACCAGTGGGCGAACGTCGTGCGCTGGGAGCTGCGCACGCGCCTGTTCCTGCGCACGGCGGAGTTCCTGTGGCAGGAGGGGCACACCGCGCACGAGACGCGCGACGAGGCGTGGGCGGAGACGCTGAAGATCCTCGAGATCTACCGGCGGTTCGCCGAGGACTACCTCGCGATCCCGGTGCTGACCGGCGAGAAGACGGCCGCCGAGCGGTTCCCCGGCGCGGACACGACCTTCTGCATCGAGGCGATGATGCAGGATCGCAAGGCGCTCCAGGCCGGCACGAGCCACTTCCTGGGCCAGAACTTCGCGAAGGCCTCGGAGATCCTCTTCACGGCGCGGGACCAGAGCCGGCAGCACGCGTGGACGACGTCGTGGGGCGTCTCGACGCGCCTGATCGGCGGGCTCGTGATGGCGCACGCGGACGACGACGGCATGGTGATGCCGCCGCGGATCGCGCCGTCGCACGTGGTGATCCTCCCGATCATCCGCGCCGACGCCGACCGCGCCGCGATCCTGGCCTACTGCGAGAGCCTGGCCGCCGAGCTTCGCGCACAGACCTACGACGGGCGGCCCGTCGAGGTGGTCTTCGACACGCGCGACGACAACGCCGGCGAGAAGAGCTGGCGCTGGATCAAGAAGGGGATCCCGGTTCGCGTCGAGGTCGGCCCGCGCGACATGGCCTCCGGGAGCGTCTTCGTCGGCCGCCGCGACCGCGGCCCGCGGGAGAAGTACGGCCAGAAGCGCGAGGAGTTCGTCGCCGGCATCGGCGCGCTGCTCGGGGAGATGCAGGCCGGCCTGCTGGCCAAGGCCCGCGCCTTCCGCGACGCGAACACCCGGCCGGTCGACACGTACGACGAATTCACGGCGTTCTTCACGCCCGCCAGCCGCGAGAAGCCGGAGATCCATGGCGGCTTCGCGCTTTCGCATTGGTGCGGCTCGCCGGAGTGCGAGGCGAAGGTGAACGACGCGCTCTCCGTGACGATCCGCTGCATCCCGACCGGCCACGAGGACTCGGGGCCGGGCGCCTGCATCGTCTGCGGCGCCCCGAGCCGCGGCCGCGTGGTCTTCGCGAAGGCCTACTGAGGCCGGCCCCACGTCCCCGGCCGGACCTCGGGGATCGGCGCAGGCGGCGGTGTCGATGGCGTTGCGCACGGCGCCGACGGAACGGCGCCCTCCACGTCCTGACTCTCGCGTTTCCATGGATCCGGTCCGGAGGGCCGCGCGCCGTTGCGGCCGTATCCATGCGCACCGCGCGCTCGATCCCGTCCCGCGGGTCCGGCCCAGCCGATGATGCGGGCCCGGCGATCGCGTCTTGCCGCCGCGCCGGACGGCATGGTATGGGGAGCCCATGAAGCGCAGCCCCGGGGGCGGCAGGTTCACTGCCGGAAAGCCATGACCGTTCGCCGACGCGAGTTCCTTCGTTCCGCGGCCCTTTCCGTTGCGGCGTTCCGCACGCTCCGCGTCGTCGGCGCGGAGTCGCCCGCCAAGAAGTACCGGACCGCGCTGGTCGGGTGCGGCTGGTGGGGCAACAACATCCTGCGCGAGGCGATGGCGGCGGGCGCGTCGACGATCGTCGGCCTGTGCGACGTCGACCGCCGGGCGCTGGCCTCGACGCGGGAGAAGGTGAAGAAGGACTGCGGCGACGAGCCGAAGACCTACGCGGACTACCGGGACCTGCTGGCGAAGGAGAGCCCGGAGATCGTGATCGTGGGCACGCCGGACCACTGGCACGCGCTGCCGACGATCGCCGCGGTCGCGGCGGGCGCTCACGTCTACGTCGAGAAGCCGGTCGGCCACACGATCGGCGAGGGCGCCGCCATGGTGAAGGCGGCCCGCGCGGCCAACCGCGTCGTCCAGGTCGGCACGCACCGGCGCATCTCGCCGCACAACGTCTCGGCGCGCGAGTTCGTCCAGACGGGGAAGCTCGGGAAGATCGGCATGGTGCGGACCTTCGTGCTCTACGGCGGCGGCGGACCCGAGAAGCCGCGGAAGAACGTCGAGCCGCCGGCGGAGGTGGACTGGGACTTCTGGTGCGGGCCCGCGCCGATGCGGCCGTTCAACGGCAGCCCGGACAACCCGTGGGGCGGGGGAATCCACCCGCGCGGGTTCCGCCAGTACCTCGACTACGCCAACGGCACGCTCGGCGACTGGGGCGTCCACTGGCTCGACCAGGTGCTCTGGATTACGGGCGAGAAATGGCCGCGGAAGGTCTTCTCGACCGGCGGGCGGCCGATCAAGGGGCCGCCGGTGCTGACGAAGGACGAGCAGACCTCCGACGCGCCGGACCACCAGGTGGCGACCTACGAATTCGACGGGATGACCGTACAGTGGGAGCACCGGGGGTTCGCCGGGAACAACGCGGAGAAGGGCGAGAACGTCGGCTGCTACTTCTACGGCACCGAGGGCACCCTCCACGTCGGCTGGCAGAAGGGGTGGGTGTTCCATCCGTCCGACTCGAAGAAGCCCGAGGTCCGGTGCGAGGCGCAGCTCAACCTGCCCGACCACCAGAACATCCGCGAGCTGTGGGCCGACTTCCTCGGCGCGATCCGCGAGGGCCGCCGCCCGGTGTGCGACATCGAGGAGATCCACCGGGCGACCAACCTGAGCCTGCTGGGCATGCTCTCGATGAAGCTCGGGCGCAGCGTCGCGTGGGACGGCGCGAAAGACCAGATCCTCAACGACCCCGACGCGAACCGGCTGCTCCGCCGGGAGTACCGGGGGCCCTGGAAGTACCCCGAGGTCTAGGCGGTCGCCCCCCGGGGCGCATTCCTCCTTTTCCGCGGGCCGCGTTTGGTGCATCATCCCTTCATGGGCACGGTGTCCGTTCGTCCGCGGGGTTCCGGGTCGGCGTGGCCCGCCGCCGTCCGGGCGCGGATGGGGATCGCCGGGCTCCACGATGGGATGGAACCGACCATGACTGCGACGATGATGTCCGCCGCCGCCGCCCGCGACCGTCTCCGCCGGGGATTCACGCTGATCGAGCTGCTCGTCGTGGTGGCCGTCATCGGCGTTCTCGTGGCGATGCTGATGCCGACGCTCGCCTCCGTCCGGAACAAGGCCGTCATGCTGCGGTGCAAGCAGAGCCTGGGGACGATCTCCGCCGCCGCCATGGTGTACGCGTCGGAGAACAAGGGCCAGTTCCCGAGCGCGAACGCGTGGGTGGGGTCGAACAACATGCCGTTCTGCTGGCAGGACATCCGCAACCTCACGAACGGCACGATGTGGAAGTACCTCGGGCAGGAACCGCGGGTCTACCAGTGCGACGCGTTCGCCAAGATGGTCCGGGAGCGGCGCAAGACAGCCGTCACCATCGCGTCGAGCTACGTCATGAACCAGTACTTCACCTGGGGCGGCTGGAAGAGGACGACCGGCGACGACAGCGACGTATTCAAGGGCAGCCGGGGCCAGGTGCTGTTCCCGGCCAGGCTCGGGCTCTTCACCGAGCAGAACATCCGCGAGTTCGCCGGGTCGACCAAGTACTACAATCGGTACATGGAGGATCTGGCGCTGGGCGTCGGCAGCTACGCGAACCCCGCGAGCGATGCCGGCGACATCCTGGAGGCGCTGGGCTCGTTCCACGAGCCGCCGGGCGGGGACATCGCGGAGGGGTTCTGCAACGTTGCCTTTTGCGACGGTCACGTGGACCGTCATCACCCCAGGGAATCCAAGGAAATCATGACCCCGGAGGTCGTGAAGCGGAAGTACTTCCCCGCGCGGATCCCGAAATGACCGCGAGGGACGACAGCGCCGCGGGCCCGCGGGGTCCCGGCCGGATTCGGAGGATGCGATGAACACCCAACGATGGAATCGACGTGCGTTTCTGGGTGCCGCCGCGCGGGGCGCTGCCGCGGCCGCGTTCCCGGCGATCGTGCCGGCGTCGGTGCTCGGCCAGAACGCGCCGTCCAACCGGATCACCATGGGCCTGATCGGCATGGGCCTGATGATGGGCGGGCACCTCCGGGGCATGTGCGGACGGCCCGACGTCCAGGTGCTGGCGGTCTGCGACGTCGATCGCGGCCGGCGCGACCGCGCGCGAGGGGCGGTGGAATCGGCCTACGCCGAGGCGAAGGCCTCGGGCACGTGGAAGGGGTGCGAGGCGGCGCACGAGTTCGAGCGCGTGGTCGGCCGGGCCGACCTCGATGCCGTCCTGATCTGCACGCCCGACCACTGGCACGCGCCGATCACCTGCGCCGCGATCCGCGCCGGCAAGGACGTCTACGTGCAGAAGCCGATGACGCTGACCATGCGCGAGGGCCGCGTGCTGAGCGACCTGGCCCGCGCGACGGGCGCCATCGTGCAGGTCGGTTCGCAGCAGCGGTCGGAACGGGCCTTCCGGCGCGCCTGCGAGATCGTCCGCAACGGGTGGATCGGCCGGGTGCACAAGATCTACGCCCGCCTCGGCGAGTTTTCACCGCCCGCCTCGCTGCCGGAGCAGCCGGTTCCCGAGGGGTTCGACTACGACCGCTGGCTCGGGCCGACGCCGTGGTTCCCGTACAACGAGGAACGCGTGAAGGGCAACTACGGCGGAGGCTGGCGCCGCTTCTGGGAGTACGGGTCGCGCAAGAACGGCGACTGGGGCGCCCACCACTTCGACATCGTCCAGTGGGCGCTGGGCATGGACGCGTCGGGCCCCGTGCAGTTCATCCCGAAGGGATTCGACGGCGCGGAGCACCAGACCCACGTCTACGCGGACGGGACCAAGGTGCTGCGCGACCATCCGACGCGCGACGGACACATGATCCAGTTCATCGGCACGGAGGGCGAGGTGTGCGTCAGCCGCGGCGACCGGCTGGACACCGTCCCCGCGGACCTGAAGGACCGCTCGCCGGGACCGGGGGACATCCGGCTCTACGAGTCGCGGAACCACGAGGAAGACTGGATCCAGTGCATCCGCACCCGCCGCGACCCGATCTGCGGACCGGAGATCGGCCATCGCACGGCGACGATCTGCTGCCTCTCGGGAATCGCCGAGCGCCTGGGCCGCCCCCTCCGGTGGGACCCGGCGAAGGAGGACATCGTGGACGATCCGGCCGCCTCGCGCTGGCTGGACCGGCCGCGACGGGCGCCGTACGTGATGCTGTAGGCCGGGAACGGGCGACGGGCGATGCTAACGGGGAGCGGACTTTCATGAGACGATTCTGGATCGCGGTGGCCGTGGCGGCCTGCGCGGGTGCGGCGGCGAGGGCGGAGATCACGGCCGTGCAGGCGCAGGTGAACGGGATCATCCCGGCGCTGGGCGATGCGAATGCCGAGCTGCGCCACGAGCCGAGGATGAAGCTCCAGTCGATGGCCGCGGAGGCGTCGAAGCCCGGGGCCGAGGCCGCGCGCATCGAGTTGGAGCAGGCGATGGTCGCGCGGATCGCCGACGACAAGGTGTCGCAACCGGCCCGCGTGTGGATGGTGCGCCAACTCGAGACGATCGGCGGCGCGGGGTCCGTGCCGGTGCTGACCCGGCTGCTGGCGGACGCGGATCCCGAACTCCGCGAGACGGCGCGGCGCGCGCTCGAGGTCAACCCGGCGAGCGCCGCGGCGCTCTCGCTCCGGAACGCGCTCAAGTCCGGCGGCGACGTCGCGTGGCGGATCGGCCTCGTTCATTCGATCGGACGTCGCGCCGATGCCGCGTCCGTCGAGATGCTCGTCCCTCTGCTGGGCGACGCCGACGTCGGTCCCGCCGCGGTGAACGCCCTCGCCCGCATGGCCACGCCCGCCGCGACGGAGGCCCTGCTGGCCGCCTACGACGGAAAGTCCGTCCCGGTTGGCGCGGCCCTGCTGGATGCCGCCCTGCGGCAGGGCGAGGGCGGACGCGCGATTCTCGCGCGTCTCATTCCCCAGGGGAACCCGCCGTCGCTGCGCGCGGGCTCGGTCGCCGCGATGATCGGCCGCTCGGCCCCGGCCGAGGCCCCGCGGTGGATCGCCGCGGGTCTGGCCGATCCGGATGCGCGGATCCGCTGCGCCGCGTCGCGCGCGGGTGCCGCCCACGCCGGGCCGGGCCTGACCGCGTCGCTGGCCGGATCGTGGGAGAAGCTCGGCCCCGGCGGCCGGGCGCTGGCCCTGGACCTCATGGATGCGGGCGGACGCCAGCTCGCGGTGGATGCGCTCGGCGGCGCGGACCCCGACGTGGCGGAGGCCGGCGTGCGTTTGCTTGTCCGTCTCGGCGGCGCCGACGGGATCCCCGCGCTCCTTGGAGCGGCGGCATCGGACCGGCCCGTCCGCTCGGCCGCGGAACAGGGTCTGGCATTGCTGAAGGGGGACGGCGTGGCGACGGCGCTGCAGAAGGCGGCCGCGGAGGGCGAGTACAAGCGGCGCGCCGCGGCCATCGCCGTGCTGGCGATGCGCCGCGAGCCCGCCTCCATGGCGACACTGGTCGCATCGGCGACGGATCCGGATCCGGGCGTGGCCCGGGCCGCGCTGGTGGCCCTCCGCCAGGCCGGTGGCGACGCGGAGATCCCGGCGGTCGCCAAGGTGGCCGCGCAGGGGAAGGCCGACGCCCGCGCGGCGCTCAAGGCGATGGCGGCCCGTACGCGCGACCGGCGCGGGGTCTCGCAGACGTTGGTGAACGCGATCCGGGCGGCGGACGCCCCGGGGCGGGCGGCGCTGCTCGAGTCCCTGGCGGCCGTCGGCGGCCTGCCCGCGCTCGACATGACCGCGGAGTTCGCCGCATCCGCCGACGCCGCCCTCCGCGCCGCCGCGGTCCGCGCGCTTGCCGAATGGATCGAGTTCGAGGCCGTGCGTCCCCTCCAGGCGATCGCCGCGGCCCCGGCCAGTTCGCTGTCGGAGAAGACCCTCGCGGTCCGGGGCATCGCCCGGCTCGTGACGTCGGGCCTCGGGGCCACGGTGGACCAGCGCATCACGGCGGCGACGGAAGCCATGCGGCTCGCCCCCGGCGACGACGAGCGCAAGTTGCTGCTTCCGGCGCTGGGGTCGATCCCGCACCCCCGTTCGCTGGCGGCCTTGGAACCCCTGCTGGAGGATCGCAAGTTGTCCCGCGAGGCCGCCTTTGCACTGGCCGCGCTGGCCGAGGCCTGCGCGAAGACCGACCGCAGGATGGCCGCCTCGATCGCCGAGCGTCTGGAGAAGTCCACCGCCCCCGACGCCGCGAAGAAGAAGGCGCGCGAGGCCGTGAAATAGGCGGTCCGGCGGGAACCCCGTGGCCGGCAGGCCTCGGAAGGAGGCAGTCCATGACGGGGCACCGACACATCCTGCCGGCAGTCGCAGGGCTGTGGCTCGCGGTCGCGATGACGCTCGACTCGTTCGCGGCGGCCCTCGTCGAGCCCGCCCACTCCCTCCCGCTCATCCAGGACGTCGATGTCGTGGTTGTCGGCGGATCCTGCGGCGCCGTGGCGGCGGCCGGGGCCGCCGCGCGCGACGGGGCGACGGTGTTCCTCGTCACCGCGGGCCTCGCGCTGGGCGACGACCTCGCCGGCACGCTGCGCGTGTGGGCGGAGCCGGAGGAGGCGGCGTCGTCGGACCTGATGCGCGCCATCTTCCCGGCGGACGCAGCCGCCAACGGCGGTCGCGTCTACACGACGCCGCTGCAGGCCAAGAAGGCGCTCGACGACGCGCTCCTGAAGGCCGGCGTGCGGTTCCTGACGGGTGCCTATGCCCGGGATGTGCTGGAGGACGCGCAGGGGAGGCCCGCGGGCGTGGTGATCTCCGACCGTAGCGGCAGCCAGGCGATCCGCGCGAAGGTCGTGATCGACGCCACCGACCGCGGCCACATCGCCCGGTGCGCGGGCGCGGCGTTCACGCCGTTCCCGGCCGGAACCTGCACGGTCTCGCGCGTTGTGATCGCCGGCGAGGAACCCCGGGGCGTGCGCGTGACCCGCCACGAAGGCTGGCGTCCCGGGCCGGACCTGGTGCAGATCAAGTCGACGAATTCGCTGACCCCGCGGATGTACGAGTGCGCCTTCGAGGTCGTCCTGCCCGACGGCTCGGCGCGCTCGTTCGCCGAGGCCGCGCAGGTCGCACGCGACCGGACGTTTGTTGAGAAGCAACTCGATGGCGCCGACCTGCTCCACTTCATCGCGCCGGACCGCGTGAAGGCCGCCGCGCCGCTGCAGGGCGCGTGGCCGGGTGCCGAGCGGATCGATCTCGGTGCGCTGCGCCCGGCGGGCGTCGAGGCTCTGTACGTCCTGGGTGCGATGGCCGATGTTCCGCGCGAGGCGGCGGAGGAGTGCGTCCGTCCGGCCAACGCCATCCTGCTCGGGACGCGGGTGGGGCGGCAGGTCGCGGAGGACGCGAAGCGGCGCGGCGCCGTCGAGGGGGTGCGGCTGCGCGCGGTCGCGGACGCGGCGGCGAAGCCGGCGGACATCCGCGAGGTGCGGGGCGTGCTGACGCAGCCCTACGTGGCCGCATCCGGGGAGATCGCCTGCGGCGCCAGCGCGCTGCCCGTGCTGGCCGAGGCCGACGTCGTCGTGGTCGGCGGCGGCACGACCGGGGCGCCGGCGGCGATCGGCGCCGTGCAGAACGGTCTCAAGACGATCCTGATCGAGCAGATCCACGAGCTCGGCGGCGTGCAGACCGCCGGACTCATCTGCGGCTACTACTACGGCAACGTGCGCGGCTTCACGAAGACGATCGACGAGGGCGTGGCCGCGACGGGCCGCGTCAAGGCGCAGGCGAAGGCCGAGTGGTACCGCGCGGCGGTCCGGCGCGGCGGCGGGGAGACCTGGTTCGGCAGCATGGCGGTCGGGGCGGTGCTCGAGGGTGCGAAGCTGCGCGGCATCGTCGTCGTCACGCCCGACGGGCGGCGCGGCGTGGTGCTCGCGCAGGCGGTCATCGACGCCTCCGGCAACGCGGACATCGCCGCCGCCGCCGGCGAGCCGACGGAGTTCCTCGAGCCGGGCGAGCTGATCGGACAGGGCGTCGGACAGGCCGTCGTCCGCCTCGGCAGTTCCTCGCACAACAACGACTACGCGATGGTCGACGACACCGATGCGTCGGACCTCAGCTTCTTCGCGTTGCGCGCCCGGGGCATGACGGAGGGCGGCTGGGATCTTTCGCCCATCGTCAACTCGCGCGAGCGACGGCGGTTGGTGGGCGTCGTCCGCATGACCGCGCTCGACTACCTGACCGGACGGACGTGGCCCGACACGATCGTCCAGCACCGCAGCCGCTTCGACCTACACGGCAACCCGAGCGGCGATTTCTTCCACACGAAGAACATCCGGACCGCCAACCACGTGACCCTCGACGCGAATGCGCCGTACCGCGCGCTGCTGCCGAAGACGACCGATGGGCTCCTCGTGGTCGGACTCGGCATGAGCGCCACGCGCGACGCGATGGCCATCCTGCGCATGCAGGCCGATCTCCAGAACCAGGGGTACGCGGCCGCCTACGCCGTGCGGCTGGCCCTGAAGAGCGGCTGCGAGCTGCGGGCCATCCCGGTGAAGGAACTGCAGCGGCACCTGGTGGAGAAGGGGATCGTCCCCGCGACGGTCCTCGGGGAGCAGGACTCGCACCCGGTGTCCGACATGATGCTGCGGATCGCGACGCACGACGCGATGTTCGGCTACGGCAGCGTCGCCTTCCTGTTCGCCGCCCCGGACCGTGCGCGGCCCCTGCTCGCCGACAAGTACCGCGAACTGTCGACGCACAGCAGCGGGCGGCGGGCGGAGGTCAGCCTGGTCTACGCGCATCTCCTGGCGATGCTGGGCGACCCCGTCGGCGAGGACGAGCTGATCGAGTGGGTGAAGGCCCGCGACTGGACGGAGCCGTGGCCCGAGTCGATGGGCTCCGGGCTCAACCGCATGGAGAGCTACATCATCGCCCTCGCGCGCGCCGGGTCGCGGAAGGCCGTGCCCGCGATCGCGGCGAAGGGCCTCGCGCTGGCGGGCGCGGGCCAGGCGCCGTCCGGCTCGCGCCTCCGCGCCCTCTGGATCGCGTCGATGGCGTTGCGCGATCCGGGGCTGGCGGACATGCTCGCGGGCCTGCTCGCGATGCCCGGCGTGGGCGGCCATGCGATCGCCTACGGCGCGGAGATCCCGCCCGTGCCCGGCTACACGAGCCGGAGCAGCTACAGCCAGGCGGAGAAGAGCGACACCGCTCGCGAGGTCAACCTCGCCGCGGCCCTGGTCCGCTGCGGCGACAAGGACGGCCGCGGCGCCGCCGTGCTGAAGGCCTACGCGGCCGACCCTCGCGGCTTCTACGCGACCTACGCGCGGAAGGTGCTGGCGGAGACGCTGGCAGGAAAGTGATCCACGCAGCGGCGGGGGCCGGACTTCCAGGGCTTGGAAGGCTGTGCCCGCCGTGCATCCAAGGGTTGGAAGCCCACGGCCGGACCTCCGGCAGTTCTTCGGGCGCATGAATCGGCGGAGGGGCAATCCGGGATCGTCCCGACGGGGCCCTTGCCGTGTGGACGCATTTCGCGCGTGCAATCGGCGCGGGGTCTGCTGAAATGGCGCAATGAAGCCGGAGTGGTCCTGGTCGCGACGGAGATTCCTCGGCGCGGCGCCCGTCCTGGCGGCCGCGCTGCCGCGGTTCGCACGCGGCGCGGACACCGGGGCTCCGGTCGACCTCGGCTCCCGTCGCGAACTGTTCGTCGACGGCTTCCTGGTGGAGCGGATGGAGGATGCCGTGCTCCGGCTCCACACGCCGGAGCCCGCGGAGGTTGCCCTCGTCTGCGATGCGCCGTGGGAGGGCAACACGTCGGCCTACTTCGCGATCCTCCGCGACGGCGACCGCTTCCGCGCCTACTACCGCGGCTCGCATTTCGACGAGACGGCGAAGAAGGGCGCGCATCCCGAGGTCACCGCGATGGCCGAAAGCCGGGACGGCCGTGCGTGGACGAAGCCCGACCTGGGCGTCTGCGAGTTCGCAGGATCGCGGGGCAACAGCATCGTCTGGACCGGCGAGGGCTCGCACAATTTCACGCCGTTCCTCGACGCCAACCCGGCGTGCCGTCCCGACGCGCGGTACAAGGCGTTCGCCGGAGGCACCGTGTCCGCCGGCGGGAAGAGGAAACCGTGCCTCGACGCCCTGGCGTCCGCCGACGGCGTCCGCTGGTCGGTCACGGCGCATGCCGTGATCACCGACGGTGCCTTCGACTCGCAGAACCTCGCGTTCTGGGACGCGCACCGCGGCGAGTACCGCGCCTACTGGCGCTTCTTCGACAAGGGCGTGCGCGCGATCCGCACCGCGGTCTCGCGGGACTTCCTGCGCTGGGAGCGCCAGGCGGACCTCCGGTACGAGGATTCGCCCGCGGAACATCTCTACACCAACGCCGTCATGCCCTACGCGCGCGCCCCGCACCTCTTCATCGGTTTCCCGACGCGGTACCAGCCGAAGACTCAGCAGGTGGAGCCGGTCTTCATGTCGAGCCGCGACGGCGTCCTCTTCCGCCGGTGGGGTGGGGAACTGATCCCGATCACGGCCCCGAAGGACCGGGACGGAAACCGCAGCAACTACCTGGCGTGGGGCCTGCTCGAACTGCCGGGCCGGCCGGGCGAGATGTCGGTCTTCGCGACCGAGGCGTACTACAAGGGACCCGCGGGCCGCGTCCGCCGCTTCACCTTCCGGACGGACGGTTTCGTGTCGGTCGCCGCCGCGGGACGCGGCGAGCTGCGCACCCGGCCGCTTCGATTCGAGGGGCGGTCGCTGGAACTGAACGTGAAGACCGCGCCCGCCGGGCGGGTGGCGGTCGAACTGCAGGATGAAGCGGGCCGCGTCGTGCCCGGCTTCGCCGCCGAGGATTGCGTCCCGTTCGCCGGCGACGCGATCGCGCACACCGTGGAGTGGAAGGGCCGCCCGGACCTCGCGCGGCTCGCCGGCCGCCCCGTGCGCATCCGTTTCATCCTTGAGGCCGCCGACCTGTTCTCGATGAAGTTCAACGCGTGAAGCACCTCCCGGCAGGCCTGCGCGGTGTGCTGCTGGCGGTGGTGCTCGTGTCCGCGCGGTCGGCGCCCGGTGCGGCGCGCGACCTGACCTTCTTCCATGTCTCGGACACCCACTACGGCCTGAGCGAGCCCGGCGACCTCGCCATGACGGCGCTCGTCGACGCGATGAACGCGCTTCCGGGCACGGCCTACCCGACGAACCTCGGCGGCGTGGTCGCCCGGCCGCGGGGCGTCATCCATACCGGGGACATGACGAACGACGGCTCCGCGGAGCCGTGGGCCGCCTTCGTGCGCGACTTCGGCCTGCTCGGCGGAGACGGGCGGCTGGCGTGGCCGGTCTACGAGACCTTCGGAAACCACGACGGCGGGTCGAACCGGCCGGTGCGCACCGCCATCCGTGAGCGCAACCCGCGGCGGCGCGAGGTGACGGCCATCTCGTCGAACGGCATCCACTGCGCCTGGACCTGGGAGGGCATCCGCTTCATCGGCTGCGGCATCTCGCCCGGAACGCGGGCGACAACGTACGACCCCGAGGAGAGCCTTGCATTCCTCGCCGGGGAACTGGCCCGCCCGGACCCCGCGGGATCCCCCATCGTCCTGCTCCACCATTTCGGCTTCGACGAGGGCCACAGCCTGCGATGGTGGCCGGAGGCGTGGCGCGCGGACCTGCGCAGGGCGCTGGCCGGCCGCAACGTCGTCGCGATCCTGCACGGGCATGCGCATCACCCGCTGATCTATCGGTGGGAGGGGATCGACGTCTACAATCCCCCGCATTTCCGTCAGAGTGAGCCCAAGGCCACGGGGACGGTGTCGCACGGCTTCTTCGTCTTCCGCGTCACCGACGATGAACTTACGGTGGCGGAGCGCCGCCTCGACGGCTCGTGGGGCATGACCGCGCGGAAGCCGATCGCCGGCGCGCCGAAGGCGCGGGGCATGGAGGGACGATGAACATCCGGCGAATCCTGTCATTCGGCCTCGGTCTTCTCGCGCTCGTCGCGGCGGCCCCGGCGCGCGACGTGACCTTCATCGCCACGTCCGACACGCACTATCGCCAGCCCGACCACCGGCTGGGACACCACAACGATCTCAACCGCGCGACGGTGGACGAGATCAACCGCATGTCCGACGCGGAGTGGCCCGCCGCCCCCGGCGGAGGCCCGGTCGGCCGCATCCGGGGTGTGGTTGTTCCCGGCGACCTGATCGATGACGGCGACATGGCCGGCCCCGGCGGGCGCGTGATCGCGCGCGAGCAGTTCGAACTCTTCGTCGCCGATTTCGGACTCGACGGCGCCGACGGCCGCATCCGTCTCCCCGTGTTCGAGGGGTGGGGGAACCACGACGGCCCGCCCGAGGGGCGGGAGAAGCACGGCTTCAGCCTGCAGGGGGAACTGAAGAAGCGGAACCGCATCCGCCTCCAGCGGGGGCTGATCGACTCCGTGTCGAGCAACGGCCTGCACTACGCGTGGACGTGGGACGACGTCCGGTTCGTCATGCTCAATCTCTATCCGGCCGACCGCCAGCGCGAGGGACTCCGCTACTCGCCGGTCTGGCATGACCCGCAGGGCTCGCTCTCGTTCCTGAAGTCCGACCTCGCCGCGAAGGTCGGTTCCAGCGGACGACCGGTCGTGCTTCTCAGCCATTGCGGATTCGACACGGACTGGTGGACGAAGGACGACTGGCGCGATCTCTACGAGGCCATGCGGCCCTACCGCATCGCGCTCTTCCTGTACGGCCATTCGGGAACGGGTGTGCTGTCGTGGGCGCCCGAGGGGGAGCCTGCGCGGTGGGATTGCATCAACGACGGCCAGACCGAGAAGGGCTTCTTCCTGATCCGCATCACCGACGACCGCCTCCGCGCCGTCATGCGCGTGAAGAAGGGTGTGACCGCCACGAAGCTGCCGGACGGATCGTTCCGCAAGGAATGGTCCGGCGAATGGGAGTGGAAGTGGCCCGTGGACCGGCCACTGCGAACCCTCGCCGCCCCGGAGTCACGCCCGTGAGGCGGGCGGTCGCATGGATCCTGGCGGCCTGCGCGGCGGCGACCGCGGTCAGGGGCGAGGGAACCGTCGTGCGAACGGCGGCATACGCGGTGGAGGTCGTGCAAGGATCCGTCGTCTCGTTGACCGACGCGCGCGGAACGGTCCTCGTGCAGCCGGCGGCCGCATCCGCCGCGGCGCGCGTGGAGTGCATCGGGACGGGCCTCGTGGCGCGGGCGACGGACGGCGGCGACGGAACCGCCTTGCCCCTGCCCGGAGGCGGGCGGCTGGCCTGCGGCCACGCGCTCGACGCCGCATCGGGCGACCTGGTCCTCACGCAGCGCGTCGAGCGGTGTCCGCCCGGCGTGTGGGGGGTGACGTGGTCGGCCGGCGCCATTCCGCCCGGATACGCGATCATCGTTCCCGGCCGTTCCGGCGTGCGGTTGGATGCGGAGACGCCCGGCGACCGCCACGTCTTCGATTACCCGATGGGGTGGGAGGCACAGCTGGTCATCGTCGAGGGCGCGGGCCGCGGGTTCTTCGTCTTCGCGGACGATGCCGCGGGCCGGTTCAAGCGTCTGACGGTGACGCGGGCCGGCGACGGGTGGCGGCTGGACTTCACGACGATCAACGACGCGCCGTTCGATGCCCTCACCGGGTGCGAGTCGGTCGCGTGGCGGCTCAACACCTACGAGGGCGACTGGCGCGTGCCGGCGCGCCGCTACCGCGACTGGATGCGGGCGAATCTCAAGCCCGTGCCGCTGTCGGCCAAGTCCCCGGAGTGGGCGCGTGACATCCGCGGATGCGTCATCACGGGGATGTCGCTGCCGCTGCTCGACGAACTGGCGCGCCACTTCGATCCGCCGCAGACCCTGCTCTATGTCCCGTCGTGGCGTGCGGCCGGCTACGACCGGGACTATCCCGACTACGCGGCACCTCTTCCGGAACTCGGTCCGTTCCTCGACCGCGCACACGCGCTCGGATTCCGCGTGATGCTCCACGTGAACTACTTCGGCGTCGATCCGCTGAACCCGCTCTACCGTGAGTTCCGGCGTCACCATGTGCGCAGCCCGTGGGGCGCGCACGACCCCGAGTGGTGGACGTGGGATCGCTGCGATCCGCCGATCAAGTTCGCCTACATCAATCCGGCGTCCGCGGCGTGGCGGAGGCATTTCGTCGGCGCGATGACGGACCTGTGCCGGCGGTTTCCCGTCGACGCCCTGCACCTGGACCAGACGCTCTGCATCTTCAACGATCACAACGGGCGCATCGACGGCCTGAACATGATCCGCGGCAACGATGCGCTGCACGAGGAGCTGTGCGCCGCGCTCCCGCGGGTGGCGCTCAGCGGCGAGGGACTCAATGAGATCACCTGCCGCCGCGAGGCCTTCGCGCAGCGCCACGCGTGGGGCCTGCACCATTCGGAGGGCACGTGGGACGAGGCGATGCTTCGCTGCGCGCACCCGGTCTCGTCCTACCTCTTCGCGCCCTTCACGACGGTGTACGGCTACCTCGGCATGGTGGCGCCCGAGCAGGCGCAGCTCTATGCGGCGTGGAACGAGGCCTACGAGCATTTCGGCGTGATCCCGACGCTGCGGCCCTCGGCCGCGTCACTCGCGGCTGCGCGGTCGCCAGGCTCGCGGGGCGCGGGCGCGTTCCTGAGGCAGTTCCTGGACGAGGTCCGGTTCTGGCAGCGTGAGCGTCTCGACCCGGACACGGAGGGTGCGTGGCCGGCGGACGTTGCGTTCCCGTTCCGGGGCGTCGGCGGGGGTCTCGCCGTGCGCACGGTGGACGGGCGCCTCCTCTCCGGCGGTCGCGTCATCAGCCGCACGGTGCATGGCCTGAACGGCATCGAGGCGCCGGGCCTCCATATGCCGGGCTGGGCCGGGCACGGCGGCGGGAGGATGTTCGGCCTCGACCCGGCGCGCCGGTACGCGCTGCTCCCCGGCGCGCCGGACACCCACGGCTTCCACGTGCGCGAACTGCCCGGGGGACTGGTGCTCGAGTCCGCCTTCGCGGGGCGGGATCTCGCCGTCGTGCGGACGCGCGAGATCCGAAAGCGAGTGGCCGATCCCGCGCGCCTGCTGTCCGGGGCCATCAGCGGATGGCGGATGCGGGACGGCGCCGCGACGGAGTCGAAGGGACCGCTGGAGTCGGGCAACGGTGCCAGTTTCGCCGCGGACGGGGGCGGGCTCACGGCCCATCCGCCGTACCGCGGCGGAGCGGCGGGTGGCGAGGCCTTCGTGCGCTTCCGCGTTCAGGTCCCCGTCGCAGGGCAGCCGCGGTTCGCGTCGGGCGTGGCGCTGCGCAAGGGGGCGGTCGGCCCCGGTCGCTCGGACGGCGTGACCTTCCGCGTGTCGGCGACCGGGCAGGGGCGCGCGATGTCCAACGCCGTTCACGTGGCGACGGACACCGCGACGCCACTGGAGCTCGATCTGGCGTCGTTCGCGGGGCGGACCGTCGACCTCGAGATCGCGGTCCATCCAGGGCCGGCGGGGAATCCGTCGTTCGACTGGGCGGTATGGGTGGACCCGCACGTCGATGCCGGAACGGATGCTCGCGGCCGGCTGGCGGTGGGCGGAACGCAACGATGGGCGTGCCTCCTCGGCCCGGACGGCCGTCTGCCGTTGGATGGCGGCGCCGGCGTCGTCGATGGCGCGCCGGCGGGCACGGTCTTCCTCCTGTCGAAGCAGCCCGGGGAGACCACGCTTCCGCTGGATCTGGTCACTGCGCCCCGCGAGGTGGAGGTGGTTGTCGACGGCGCGCCGGCCGTCTGCCGGTTCGCCGGCGCCCAGCCCGCGACCTGCACCGTCGGGGGCGTGGAGAGGCGCGGGATCCTGGCCCATCCTCCGAACCGCGGTTCGACGACGGTCCATGTTCCCCTGCGGCTTCCGGCGACGCCGTCGCGCTTCGCGGTTCACGCCGGGATCGCCGACGGGTCGACGTCGGACGGCGTGGTTTTCATCGTTGCCGTGAACGGGACGGAGTCCGTGCGACGGCGGATGCTGCCGGGCGCCTGGGCGCCGGTCGAGACCGACCTCGGCCGGTGGGCGGGGCGGGAGATCGTGCTCTCGCTGACGACCGATTCGGACGGCGCGTACGACTGCGATTGGGCTGTATGGGGGGAGCCGCGCATCCTGCCGCCGCCGATGCCCCGTTCATCACCGGGCGATCCCGGATGAACATGAAAAGACGACGAAACCGAGCGTGATTCAACGCGTGATTTCGTCCGGGCGAGATTGTAGATTGACCGTGTACGGACCGGGAACGCAGGTGAATGCGCGGGCAGGGTCGGGGGGGAGACCGGATCGCAGGCTGTGTCCTTTCGCGTGCGGAACGTGGAGCCGATGAGCGAACACGAAACGTGGCGGATGCGGAAGACGTCGGACCGGATCTTCGGTCCGGTCGCTCTGTCCACGCTCCGCGCATGGGCGTGCGATGGGCGCATCGCGCCGGACGACGAGGTCAGCGAAGGTGACGGCCCGTGGCGCCGGGCCTGCAACGTGCCGGACCTCGGCATGGACTGGCTGCTGGAACTCCCGGGCGGCGACCTCTTCGGTCCGGTTCCTCTCTCGGCGTTCCTGGACATGCTTCGGGAGGGGACGATCGGTCCCGATCTGAAGGTCCGCCGCCGGGACGACACCGACTTCCGAAGGCTGGGCGACGTGGCCGACGGGGGGTTGCCTGGGCCGCAGCCCGAGCCGGAGCCGGCACCGGCGCCCGAGCCGCCGGCCGCCCCGGTCGCCCCCGAGCCTCAGGCACCGCCTCCTGCGACGGGGCACGATGCGGACCGGCCGGTGGAGGCCGCTCCCGTTCCGGTGACGGAGGCCGTTGCGCGGGAATCGTCACTCCCCGAGCCGGTGGTTTCCGCCCCGCCCACCGACATCGTTCCGGCGGAGTCGCCGGCCGCTGCCGTGAGTCCGTCGGTATCGCCTCCGGCGGTGTCTGTCCCCGGTCCCGCGATCGCCGAAGAGGAGATCCCCATCCCCGCCGATGCTGGCGCGGATCACTTCTCGGCCGTCAAGGACACAAAGGAAGAGCCTGGGGTCGAAGCGCCCGATGCCGGGACGGAGCCCAGGCCTTCAAGCCGGATCAGCCCGCCCGACGAGGCGCGGATGCTCAGCGAACTCCAGTCCGCCCTGGGCGTCGGCCGTCGCTTTCGCGTTTTCGACCGACTCCGCCCCGGCCGCCCCAGCTAGACCGCTTCCACTTCAGACGGCACTGCTGTTACGCGCCATTCTGACGCTATGGATTTCGAGTGCGCCAGGATGGCGCATCGCTGATTTCTCTCAGTGATTCGTATCTACTTCATCGAAAGGTGAATGCTGATCGTGCACCCGTTGGCACCGTCAGTGCTTCGCTGTGGCGCGAGGTGACGCGATGCAAATCGACAAACTGACGATCAAGTCCCAGGAAGCGCTTCAGGCGGCGCAGCGCGTGGCCGGGGAGCGGCGGAACCCGGAGATCGGCGTCGAGCACCTGCTGCTGGCGTTGCTCGACCAGGCCGAGGGAGTGGTGCCGCCGTTGCTGCAGAAGCTCGGCGTGGACGCCGGACGGCTTCGCGCCAGCGTCGAGGCCCGACTCGATGCGATGCCGGTCGTCCAGGGACAGACCGGCGAGCGTGGCCTGTCTCAATCACTCCGGCAGGTGCTGGAGGGTGCCTTCGCGGTCGCCGGCCGTCTTCGCGATGAGTACGTCAGCGTCGAGCATCTCTTCCTCGCCGTCGTCGAGTCGAAGGACACGGCGCTCGCGTCGATCCTGGCCAAGGCCGGGCTGGCGCCGGAGAGCGTGCTGCAGGCGCTCCAGTCGGTTCGGGGATCGCACCGCGTGACGGACCAGAATCCCGAGGACAAGTACGAGGCGCTCAAGAAGTACGGCCGCGATCTCACCGACATGGCGCGCCAGAAGAAGCTCGACCCGGTCATCGGACGCGATACCGAGATCCGCCGCGTCGTCCAGGTGCTCTCGCGTCGCACGAAGAACAACCCCGTGCTGATCGGCGAGCCGGGCGTCGGCAAGACGGCGATCGTCGAGGGCCTCGCGCAGCGGATCATCGCAGGCGACGTACCCGAGGGGCTCCGCAACCGCCGGGTCGTGGCGCTCGACCTGGGCGCGATGGTCGCCGGCGCGAAGTACCGCGGCGAGTTCGAGGATCGCTTCAAGGCGTTTCTCAAGGAGGTGCTTGCGTCCGAGGGCCAGGTCATCCTCTTCATCGACGAACTTCACACGCTGGTCGGTGCGGGCGGCGCCGAGGGTGCGGTGGACGCCTCGAACATGATCAAGCCGCCGCTGGCGCGTGGCGAACTGCGCTGCGTCGGGGCGACGACGATCGACGAGTACCGCAAGCACGTCGAGAAGGACCCCGCGCTGGAGCGGCGCTTCCAGCCCGTCCGCGTCGGCGAGCCGTCCGTCGAGGACACCATCGCCATCCTGCGCGGCCTCAAGGAGCGCTACGAGGTCCACCACGGCGTGCGCATCCAGGATGCCGCGCTCGTGCAGGCCGCGACGCTCTCGCACCGTTACATCGCCGACCGATTCCTGCCCGACAAGGCGATCGACCTCGTCGACGAGGCGGCCAGCCGGCTCCGCATGGAGATCGACAGCCTGCCGGTCGAGATCGACGAGGTGGAGCGCCGCATCCTGCAGCTCGAGATCGAGCGCCAGGCGTTGCTGAAGGAGAAGGACGCCGATTCCCGCGCCCGCCTCGACCGGTTGCTGGCCGAGCTTGCGCGCCTGCGCGAAGAGAGCGCGCGGATGAAGCTGCACTGGCAGAAGGAGAAGGACCTGATCTCCGACCTCCGGACGCTGACGCGGTCCATCGACCTGCTCAAGGTCGAGGAGGAGCAGGCGCAGCGCGCCAACGATCTCGAGAAGGCCGCGGAACTGCGCTACGGCAGGATCCCGAGGATCGAGCGGCAGATCGCGGAGGCGCAGGCCAAGCTCGCCGAGGTTCAGAAGGACGTGAAGATGCTGAAGGAGGAGGTCGATCCCGAGGACATCGCCTCGGTCGTCGCCTCGTGGACGCACATCCCGGTCGCGAAGTTGCTCGGCAGCGAGCGGGAGAAGCTGCTCCAGATGGAGGCGTTGCTCCGCAAGAGGGTGATCGGCCAGGACGAGGCGATCGGCGCGGTCTCGAACGCCGTCCGCCGGGCCCGGTCCGGCCTTCAGGATCCCAACCGTCCGATCGGCTCCTTCATCTTCATGGGCCCGACCGGCGTCGGCAAGACGGAGCTGGCGAGGGCCCTGGCGGAGTTCCTGTTCGACGACGAGACCGCGATGGTGCGCATCGACATGTCGGAGTACATGGAGAAGCACGCCGTCAGCCGGCTCATCGGCGCGCCTCCGGGCTACGTCGGCTACGAGGAGGGCGGCCAACTCACCGAGCACGTCCGGCGCAAGCCGTACACGGTCGTTCTCTTCGACGAGATCGAGAAGGCCCACCCGGATGTCTTCAACGTGATGCTGCAGATCCTCGACGAGGGGCGGCTGACCGACGGGCAGGGGAGGACGGTCGACTTCCGGAACGTGCTGGTCATCATGACCTCCAACCTCGGCGGCGCGCTGATCCACGAGACACTGCAGAAGCACCCCGACCTGTCGCCGGGCGACGACGGCTACGAGCGGCTCCGGACGAAGGTCAACGAATTGCTTCGCGCCCGGTTCCGGCCGGAGTTCCTGAACCGCGTCGACGAGATCGTGCTGTTCCACAGCCTGCGGCGTGAGGAGATCCGCCGGATCGTCGACATCCAGGTCGCGCGCGTCGCGGGCTTCCTGGAGAAGAAGCGGATCACGCTGCGGCTCACCGACGCGGCCAAGGACCTCCTGGCGCGCGACGGATACGATCCGGCCTTCGGCGCGCGCCCGCTGAAGCGCGCGGTGCAGCGCAGGGTGTCCGATGCGCTCGCCTCGCAGATTCTCTCCGGGGCGGTCCCGGAGGGCGCCTCCGTGGTCGGCGATGTCGAGTCCGAGGTGCCGGACAACATCGTCTTCCGGCTTGTCCCTGCATAGGGGGTGGTGTCCAGAACCCTTCGCAGCTTGCTACGGAGCAGCCTTTCACCAGGCAGGCGTCATCCTTCT
>VGWF01000024.1 GCA_016873715.1 Lentisphaerota bacterium
TGGTTCGTATCGTTCAGTTCGTGGGTCTCGTGACGGCCGAAGGTCGGGGAGCCGGCGCGGAGATCGACGACGACGTCGAGGATGGCGCCGTGGACGACGTCCAGCAGCTTGGCCTGGGGATTCCGGACCTGGTAGTGCAGGCCGCGCAGGACGCCGCGGACGGAGCGGGAGTGGTTGTCCTGCACGAAGCGGCGCGGGATGCCCGCGGCCTCGTAGTGGGCGAGCTGGAAGGTCTCCTCGAAGTAGCCGCGCGGGTCCGGGAAGACGCGCGGGGTCAGGAGGAGGATGCCTTCGAGCGATGTCGTTTCAGCGTTCATGGGGTCTCAGGTGGTCCTGCGTGCGGCCGCGCGGAGCGCGGCCGTCCCGCCGTCCTCATTGAATCCGTGGCATCCGTGCGATCCGTGGTTCTGTGTCCGGCCGCGCGGAGCGCGGCCCTCCCGGCTGTTCGCGTCGAATCCGTGGCAGGGCCGCCCTACCCCCGCGGTTCCTCGGCAAGGCGGAGGAGGTAGCGGCCGTAGTCGTTCTTGGCGAGCGGCTCGGCGAGGCGGCGGAGGTCGTCGCGGGTGATGTAGCCGCGGGTGTAGGCGATCTCCTCGAGGCAGGCGATCTTGAGGCCCTGGCGGTCCTGGATGGCCTGGACGAAATTGGCGGCCTGGAGGAGCGAGTCGTGGGTGCCGGTGTCGAGCCACGCGCAGCCGCGACCGAGGCGCTCGACATGGAGGTTGCCGCGCGCGAGATAGGCGCGGATGACGTCGGTGATCTCGAGTTCGCCGCGGGCCGAGGGCCGCAACGAGGCGGCGATGTCCGTGACGTCGCGGTCGAAGAAGTAGAGGCCGGGGATGGCGTAGTTCGACTTCGGCTTCGCGGGCTTCTCCTCGATGCCCACCACCCGGCCGGCGGCGTCGAACTCGTAGACGCCGTAGCGCTCGGGGTCCTGGACGGGCTAGCCGAAGACGATGCCGCCGGAGGTCAGCCGGCCGGCCCGCGCGAAGACGTCGGCGAGGCCGTGACCGTAGAAGATGTTGTCGCCGAGGATCAGCGCCGCAGCGTCGCCGCCGAGGAACTCGCGGCCGATGACGAACGCCTGCGGCAGCCCCTCCGGGCGGGGCTGGACGGCGTAGCGGAGGCGGAGGCCGAACGGCGCCCCGTCGCCGAGCAGATCTTCGAATCGCGGAAGGTCCTGCGGGGTGGAGATGATGAGGATGTCGCGGATGCCGGCGAACATGAGGACCGAGATCGGGTAGTAGATCATCGGCTTGTCGTACACCGGGAGCATCTGCTTGCTGACGCCGCGCGTGATCGGGTACATGCGCGTGCCCGAGCCGCCGGCGAGTACGATGCCTTTCATGTCGGGGTCCCTTCCTGTGTCCGGCCGGGCCGGCAGCGCCGACCCGCCTTCGCTTCGCTGCGGCGCGGCAAGGTGGAGCGGCGCCCGGCGTCGTTCCAAGCCCTGGAGGGGCACGCTCCGTCGTGCCCCGTCGCCGCGTTCCAGAACCGCGCCCCGGCGCCGACAGAGCGGCGCCCTCCATGAGCCCTGGACCTCATTGAATCCATGTCATCCGTGGTCCTGCGTTCGGCCGCGCGGAGCGCGGCCCTCCCGCCGTCCTCATTGGATCGGTGGTTCCGCGTGCGGGCGCTCGGGGACGTTCAACCGTAGAACCCGCGGATCGTATCGACGACATAGGCGGCCTGGTCGTCGGTCAGTTCGGGATAGACCGGCAGGGCGAGGGTTTCGGCGGCGGCCCGCTCGCTCTCGGGGAAGTCGCCGGCCTTGTGGCCGAGGCAGGCGAAGCACTCCTGGAGGTGGAGCGGGACGGGGTAGTAGACCTCGCAGCCGACCTGGGCCTTCTTCAGGTGCTCGATCAGGGCGTCGCGCCGCGGGACGCGGACCACGTACTGGTTGAAAATGTGGCGGTCGGTGGTGATGGCCGGGGTGCGGACGAGGCCGCGGTCGAGGAGACCGGCCTCCCGGAAGAGGCGGCCGTAGCGGGCGGCGTTGCGGCGGCGGCCCTCCGTCCACGCATCGAGGTGGCGCAGCTTCACCTGGACGACCGCGGCCTGGAGGGTGTCGAACCGGAAGTTGCCGCCGATGAGCTTGTGGATGTACTTCGGACTCATGCCGTGCATGCGCATGACGGCGAGTTTCCCGGCCCGCGCGGGGTCGTTGGTCGTCACCATGCCGCCGTCGCCGAAGCACCCGAGGTTCTTCGACGGGAAGAAGGAGAAACAGCCGTAGGCGCCGATCGCGCCGGCGCGGCGGCCGCCGTGGGCGGAGCCGATCGCCTGGGCGGCGTCCTCGATCACGACGAGCCCGCGGCGGGCGGCGATGGCGCAGACCCGGTCCATGTCGGCGAGCTGGCCGTAGAGGTGGACCGGCATGATGGCCTTGGTGCGGGGCGTGACGGCGGCCTCGATGCGGGACGGATCGATGTTGAAGGTCACGGGATCGATGTCGACGAAGACCGGCCGGGCGCCGACGCGGGCGATGGAGCCGGCGGTGGCGAAGAAGGTGTAGGGCGTCGTGACGACCTCGTCGCCGGGGCCGATCCCCTCGTTCATGAGGGCGATCAGGAGCGCGTCGGTGCCCGACGAGACGCCGACCGCGTGGGCGACGCCGCAGTAGGCGGCCACGTCGCGCTCGCAGGCGGCGACCTGCGGGCCGTTGATGAAGTACTGCGACTCGATCACGTCGCGGATGACCGGCTCGATCTCGTCGCGGATCGGGGCGTACTGGGCCTTCAGGTCAAGAAGGGGAACATTCATGGTAGTCAGGGGTCAGATACGAACATGGAGGGGCACGCTCCGTCGTGCCCCGGGATGGTGCGCCATGCTGGCGCCGACGGAGCGGCGCCCTCCAGGTCCGGGAGGAAGCTGTCGAATCCCACGGTCCCGCAGACCCCGCTCCAGCCGGGCAGGCTTCCGCCCTTGGTCGAGGATCCCGCGGGGGCTCCATGACCCGGGCGTCGCGCGCACAAGCGGCGGTTCACGTTTGAATCAACTGCAGCACCATCGGGAGCAGGCGGTCGGACCGGCTGTGCCAGCTGGCCAGACGATCCACCCGCTCCTTCAGGGCCGCCTTCTCCGTCCCCTCGACGCCGTCGAGGAGCTTCCGGATGCCGGCCAGCCGTTCCTCACCGCTCTCGAGGTGGGGAATGACCTCTTCCTTCAGAAACCCGCTGACGAGTTTCCGAAGTTCGCGTTCGGCCGTGAAGTGGTCGCGGCGGTCGCCGGGGACATAGACGGTGCGGGCCGCGCCGAAAGACTTCAGCAGGCGCAGCCCCTGGCTCGTCGCACCCTTGCTGAGGCCGAGGCGCTCCATGAGGACGTCCATCGGAAGCGGGTCGCGGGAGACGAAGAGATAGCCATAAAGCTCGCCCACGGAACGGGGAAGGCCGATCAACGATGCAAGGTGGACAAACAACTCCACCACCTCGTGCTCGATCTGACGCACGGTCCCGTCGCCGCTGACCGGTGGCGAGTTCATTCTGTTCACAAAATAATGAACCCAGCCCCCGGATGTCAACCTGAAACGTTAACCAGAAAGTGGACGATCCGGCAGGCTGTGCCCGCGGACTTCGGGTTCTTCTCCGCGGTCATCCGCAGGCGCAGCGTGTGGGGGCCGGGCTTCAGGGCGGGGTCGAGCATCACGGCCCAGGGCAGGTGGAGTTGCGGACTCCACTGCGTGAAGAGGTCGCGGCGCTGCGCCGGGGCGCCGTCGACGGACCACTCGACGATCCCGGCGTCGGGGCCCGAGGCGATCATCAGCCCGATCCCGCGACCGGTGAAGTCGAACTCGAGTTCGGCGCCGGCCTCGGAGGCGACCATCATGGGCACACGGACGTAGCCGGGGCGCGTGCCCTTTCCATCCGTTGGACCCCAGGCCGGATCGAGCGTCCAACCCTTGGAACCCCGGGCGCTCTCCGGGGGTGCGAGGCATCCGCCGTCGTAGCTCAGGGGGTCCAGCGGCGCGGGCATCGGCCGGGCCCGGCGCGGCGCGGCGAAGCCCGACGCGTCGAAGAGGCGGTCGATGGACGCCGCGTAGAGCCGGTGGCCGAACGGCGACGGGTGGAGGTCGCGGAAGTCCTTCTCCCACGTGAACTCCCCGGCGTGCATCCGCTCGAACACCTCGCGGGCGAGGTCGATCGACGGCGTGCCGTAGTGCCCGGCGACGCGTTCGTGCTGCGCGACGACCACGGGCGTCGCGCCGGAGGCGAGGGTCTTCGTCTTGCCGGGGTCGGCGAAGTGGAGCAGGACGATGTCCATGTCCGGCTGGTGCGCGCGGGCATGGCGGACGACGCCCTCCATGCCGCGCAGCATCTCCTCCGGCGTCATGCCGTTGGTCTCGTCGTTGACGGCGGCCTCGACGAACATCAGGTCGATGCGGCCCTTCGACAGCGCATCGCGCACGAGCCGGAACGCGTGCGGGGTCGACCCGAGCGAAGGGATGCCCGCGTTGACGAACTCGAACTGCGTCGACGGGAACCGCCGCCGGAGCGATTCGCCCACGTGGTCGCGCCAGCCGCCGCCGGCGGTGATGGAACCGCCGAGGAAGACGACGCGCGCCGGGCCGGCGGGGAATCCGGACAGCCCGCCGCGCAGGGTGAAGTAGTCCGCCCCGTACGGCACCGGCGGATCCGGCTGCCGGAACCCCTCCATGCGCGGCGTGTTCTCGAGGATGAAGTTCACGATCCGGGCGGGGTCCTTCAGGCTGTGCGGGTGATGTTCGCCGTTCGGCTTCGCGATGACCGTGATCTTTCCGCCCAACTCGCGGTAGCGCTGCGCCAGGAGGAGCGTGTTCTCCTCGATCGGCACGACGGTGTCGGCCTCGCCGCAGACGTGCAGCAGCGGGATCCCGGCCCGCGCCAGCGGTTCGAGGCGATCGAGCGGGTTGCCGCGGAAGTCCTTCGCCGTCTCCTCCGTGAGCCCGAACTCCTTCAGGCAGGCCGCCCACGTCGGGGAGTGGCCCGGCCCCCTGCCCTTCCCGCCGGGCCAGCTGCGGATATCGAGCACGGGCGCGTCGGCGTAGATGCAGGTCACCTTGCCGGGGTTGGCGGCGGCCCAGTTGTAGATGTAGAGGCCGCCCCGGCTCATGCCCTCCAGCGCGGCCCTGGGCGCGAACCCGTGCTCCTTCACGAGCAGTTCGTGGAACCGGTCCCAGTGCGCGACGGCGCGCGGCGAGCCGAACATCTCGGCGACGTCCATGTGGGCGACGTGGTAGCCGAGTCGCAGCAGGGCGAGGTCGGCCTGGGGCTCGTGGCCCCAGAACCGCGCGCGCCAGATCCACGGGCGGCCCGGCGCCTCGTTCGTCGGCGCGACGACGATGCACCGGCGGCCGTCGTGCTCGAAGTCCCACCGCGGCCAGCCGAACCACTGGGTCTGCGTCCCGGGAAACGGCGCGGCCGAGGCCGACGCGGCGATCCCCGCAGCCATCACCATCCGTTGCACGGCGTTCATGATCCTCTTGATACGGCGGACCGGCCGCGGAAGCAACCCCGGCGGCCCCGGGAGCTTGCCATGCATCTCCGGCTCGGGTACGTTGGACGCGAGGATTTCATGGTCAAGAAACCTTTTGAATCGCGGGTACAGGACCTCGTCTACAACATCGACGTGGGCATCGGGCTGCGCCTCGTCCAGATCGGCGTGGTCTCGCTGATCATCCTGGGCCTCCTCCTGATGTTCACGGCCATCCAGTTCCGCGGCCTCAAGGACGGCGAGGCGATGGAGCTGGCCCAGCTCGGAAAGAACCTGTCGGCCCAGAAGAGCTTCGTGACGCAGTGCGTGAGGCCCTCGACGATGCGGATCCTCCAGCAGGGCCCGCTCCGGAACGCCTCCGTCGAACGCCATCCGGACATCCTCCACCCGCCGGTCTATCCGGCCCTGCTGGCGGCGGGCTTCGCGGCGTTTCCGAACGCCTTTTCGCCGGAGAAGCGGGGCGGCATCTTCACGCCCGAGCAGTGGATCGTGATCCCCCTCAACCATCTCTTCGTGCTGGCGACCGGGGTGTTCGTCTTCCTGGCCTCCCGCCGGCTCTTCAGCCTTCGCATTTCCGTCCTGACCACGATCTCGTTCTTCCTGAGCCGCCTCGTATGGGACGACAGCATCTCGGGCCTCGGGATTCCGGTGGTCGCCTTCTTCTGCATCGGGTCCTTCTACTTCGCGCTGCGCGTGGCCGACGCGGCGGGCTCGGGGATGCCCGTGGGACGGTGGATCGTCTCGTTCCTCTTCTCCGCGGGCTTCGCCGGCATGGCCGTCCTGACCCGGTACGCGGCGCTGGCGGTCATCCCCGGCATCCTGCTCTACCTCGGCTTCGCCCTGCGCCGCCGCGCGACGGTCTGGCTGCCGCTGTTCCTCGTGATCGTCGCGGTCATGCTGACCCCGTGGCTCCTCCGGAACCGCAAGGTCTCCGGCGCGTTCTGGGGCGCGGCCCCCCGCACGGCGCTGCACAACAGCGGGCTCTCCGACGGCGACATGATCGACCGCACGCTCAAGACGGAACTCAAGGCCGGCGGTGTCGTGCGCAAGCTCCAGTCGAAGTTCGTGTCGCGCGCGTCCCGCCTCGTGCGGGAGGATCTCGACACGCTCGGCGAGGGGCTCCTGCTGCCCTTCTTCTTCGCCACGTTCTTCTTCCGGTTCGCCCGGCGGGAGGTGCACCTGTTCCGGTGGGGCATCGCCCTGTCCATGATCCTTCTCTTCCTCACCGCCTGCCTGTTCGACGGCGCCTTCCGCCTGCTGCACCTCTTCTGGCCGTTCGCCATCGCCTACGGCTACTCGTTCTTCTCGATCCTGCTCGACCGGCTGCAGTTCCAGCTCCGGCTCGCCCGGATCGCGGTGACCGGCATCGTCATGCTCTCGTCGGCATTCCCGTTCGCCGCCGCCTTACTCCCGCCCCGCCCGGGCATCCCCTACCCGCCCTACATCCCCCTCTTCATCACCTCCGTCAGCGGGATGCTCGAACCCAACGAGGTCATGTGCACCGACATGCCCTGGGCCACGGCCTGGTACGGCGACCGCGTGTCCATCTACCTGCCCCCCTCGCTCGACGAGTTCTACGAAATCAACGACTACTACAAGGCCGTCAAGGGGCTCTACTTCACGACGCTGACCCGCGACCAGCCCTACGCCCGGGGCCTGCGCACCGGCCCCTACAAGTCGTGGTTCCCGATCCTCGAGGGCCGCATTCCGAACGACTTCCCGCTGACGCAGGGGTTCCCCCTGAACAACCTCGACCAGTTGTTCCTCTCCGACCGCATCCGATGGGGCTCGCGCTAGGCGCGGAACCCCCGCCCGGGACCGCGACCGATCATCACGGAGGAGCGATCGCATGCCTTCGAAGCCCAGCCCCGGCCGCCGGCCGTCCCGGCGGGGCGGCGCGCTCGTCTTCGTGCTCGTGATGCTGGGCGTCCTCGTCACGCTCCTCGCCCATCTCCTGGCGGAATCCCGCGCCGCCGCCGCGCTCTCCGCCGCCGTGCTGGAACGCGAGCGGCTCGCCGCCGCCGGGACGGACGCCATCCGCCGCGCCGCGCAACGGCTCGCGGACGACGAGGACCTGCTGGTCGACCATCCCGGCGAGCCGTGGGCCCGGGACGAGGCGCTCACCGATCCCACCGGCATCACCGTCCGCACCCGCATCGTCGACGAGGGCCGCCGGCTCGACATCAACAACCTCGCCCTCGACGCCGGCGTCGAGCGAAGGCGCCCCCCGGAGGACATCCTCCACGACCTTTTCCTGGTCTGCGGCGACCCGGCCCCCGGCGAGCGGATCGAGGCCCTCCGGGACTGGGTCGACGCCGACAACGACGGCCGCTTCGAGACGGCCCGCTACCTCGAGCGGAAACCGCCCTCGACACCGCCCAACCAGCCGCTGTCGACCCGCGCCGAGTGGCTGCACGTCGAGGGCTTCCCGGCCGCGTGGTTCGACGACCCCTCGTTCGGCGATGCCGAGTCCAACTCCCTGCCCCGCCCCGACGACCTCGTCTGCGTGATCCCGGGACGCCACGCCCGGACCGTTCCGATCAACCTCAACACGGCCCCCGAGGCGCTGCTGACCGTCCTGTTCGGCCGCGGACAGGAGTACCTCGCCCGCGCCGTCCTCACCCTCCGCGAGGCCGATCCGCTGCGGTCGGCCGACGGGCTCGCCGCGCTCGCCGATCCGATCCGGATGACGCGTCTCCTCCCGTGGCTCGACCTGAAGAGCGAGTGGTTCCGGATCGAGACCGTCGCGGCCGGGACGCGCGGGCGGCTTCGCATCGAGGCGCTGGCGAAGCGGGACTCGGACGGAACGGTCCGGATCGTGCGGTGGTCGCGCTGATCGCGGCCGCGGTCCGTCCCCGGCGGATCAGGCGGATTGCGGCGCCCGGCCGTGGAAGGCACGGAACGAGGCGGCCTCCTTGCGGCCGAGGAACCGGCCGAGGATCCTCTCGTTGATCTCGAGCAGGTCGACCCAGATCAGCCCGTCCAGCACGTCGCTGAACTCGGGGTCCACGTTGAACCCGAGGAGCTTGCCCCCCAGGCGGAGGTACTGCCGGAGCAGGATGGGCACGCCCTTGCGGTCCTTCTCGATCTCCGCGATCAGTTCGGACACGTCGTCGGGGTCCTTGACCACGCGGCGGAACACGTCGGCCTTCCACCGCTCGCCGCCCTTGTCCCGGGCCGGCGGATTCCGGGGCTTCACGAACCGCGCCCAGCGGATGTCGAAGTTGTTCGCCCGGAGGAACTGCACCATCATCTGCCGCGAGAGGCTCTGGTACTCGTTGTTGATGCTCACCGGCCCGATCATGTGCCGGTAGCGCGGCTCGCGGAGGATCACGCGGCCGATCCCCTTCCAGAGGAGCAGCAGCGGCGAGTAGGAGCGCTGGTACTCGGGGCGCACGAACGAACGCCCGAGCTCCAGCGACGGCCCGAGGGTGTCGAGCAGCTTCCGCGAGTAGCGGAACAGCGTGCTCGTGTAGAGGCCCTTCTTCCCGTGGCGCGCGAGGATCTCGTCCGTCCGCCCGATCCGGTAGGCGCCGACGAGCTGGCCCGCCTTCCGGTTCCAGACGAAGAGGTGGTGGTAGTGGTGATCGAAGCGGTCGAGATCGATCTCGCGCCCCGTCCCCTCGCCCGCCGCGCGGAACGTGACCTCGCGGAGCCGGCCGATCTCGTGCAGGAGCCGCGGGATCTGCGCCGCGGGCGCGAAGTACACGGCGAAGTCGTCCGCCTCCATCAGGCAGGCCTCGGGCGGGAGCATCCACACGTCCTGCGCGATCGATTCCGCATGCAGCGGCGCCGCGACCGGCAGCTGGGGCGCGGGCTTGCCCGGCACGGACGGGGACGCCGCCCGGCTGCGCAGGATGTAGGTCCGCAGGCGGAGGTAATCGATCATCTCCGCGTCGCCCATCTCCTTCACGCGCGAGAACGGGATGAGGCTTCCGATCCGCATCGAGATCGAGCCGCCGCGCTTCTGCATGAACTCCCGCGGGAGCATCGCGGTGCGGAACCGGGGGTGGAGCATGCCGAGGATCTGGAACATCGCGCTGTTCCGGCCCTCGACGAAGACCGGCAGGACGGGGCAGGCCGCCATCCGGATCATGCCCGCGATCGTCGCGCTCCACCGCGGGTCCGACACCTGCTTGTCCATCAGCTGCAGCCGCGACACGTCGCCCGAGGGGAACACCAGCAGCACGTGCCCGGCCCGGAGCCAGCGGACGCTCTCCTTCATCGGCCGGAGGTTCGAGTGCGCCGCGTCGTCGCCGCCGTAGGGGTCCACGAAGATCGAGAAATCGTGCATCTCCGGGATCCGGCGCATCAGGTGGTTGCCCACGAGCTTCACGTCGGGCCGGACCTTCCGCAGGAGGGCCAGCAGCACGATGCCGTCCGCCCCGCCGAACGGATGGTTGGCGACCACCAGGACCGGGCCGGTCTTCGGGATGCGCCCGACGTCCTCCGGCGAGACCTCCGCCCTCAGCCCGAGCGTCTTCATCACCGCCTGGCCGAACTCCGCGTCCTTCCCCTGCGCCACCGCGCCCCGGTACACCTGGTCGAGCTGGTCGAGCAGGAAGAACCGCTCGAGCGACCGGCGCATCATGCCGAAGAGCTTCTGGCGAAACGGATCCCGGAACGGGACCCGCAGCGCGAACGGCGATGCGACTGGCGGCTCGTTGGTCATGCCCATGCCGCCGGCCCGGCCGGCGACTCGCGAATTATACGGCCGCGCCCCGCCATGCCCACACAAATCGGCTCCGGAGCCCGGCGGGCGCATCTCGGCCCGGTGCCGGGATGGCGAGGATGCCCGTACGGGCCTTCCGTTCGTCCGGGCCCGGCCCGCCGGCCGCACCGCGGTTGCGGATGCCGCCGGGGGCTGCTATAGCTGGCGCCGCGGTTGCGCATGATCGCACGCATTCCAGCGGTGTGCCTCGCGGTGGCGGCCATCCTCCCGGCGCACGCCCGTACGTGGACCAGTTCCACGGGCAAGACCGTCGAGGCCGAGTTCGTCGGCATGCAGGGCACCACCGTGACCCTGCGGACGCCCGACGGCCGCCAGCTCGGCATCGCCATCGGCTCCCTGAGCGCGGCGGACCAGGACTACCTCCTCGCCCGACCCCGGGCCGAGACGGCGGCGAAACCGGCGGGGCGCTCGCCGACCGACATCCTGGCCGAGATCGCCCGCGTCGGCCCGACGACGCCCGCCTGGTGGGCCACGGTGCAGATGCGGACGCCCTCGACGCTCGACCTGACCGGAACCTACCGGCCCAAGGCGTGGGAGCCGCAGAAGGCCTACGGCGCCTACTTCTGGTCCATCATCAGCCCGAATCCCGGCCGCTGGCGCGAGGGCATCAAGCTGCACACGCAGGCGATGGAGGTCCGGCAGAAGGACAAGGACGCCCTCCTTCAGTGCATGAGCAGCCTGGCCGACGCCTATCTCCGCTACGAGAAGGACCACGCCCGCGCCGCCCACTGGTGGACGCGCGCGATCCAGATGGGATGGTCGCCGCCGCCGGAGCCGGCCGCCGGACTCGCCGAGTGCTTCTTCCGGCTCGGCAGCGCGACGATGGCGGCCGAGACCCTCCGCAAGCACGGAAGCGTCTGCGGCGCGGCGGTGAAACTGCTGGCCGAGATGGGCGACACCGACGGCGCCATCCGCATCGCCGAGCAGATGGCGCAATCCACGCCCGAGGCGGGCCACGTGTACGCCGGCAACGTGTGCCGGCTCGCCGGGGACCTCGCCCGCGCCGCCGGCTACTACGAGAAGGCGCTCGCGGTGAAGCACGGCGGTCGCCGGCTCGCGCAGTACCAGCAGCGCGCCCGCGACGCGCTCCAGGCGATGGAGCTCTACGACAAGCTCGACGTGTCGCGCGTGCGCGATGGAACCCACCAGGGGTCCTGCGCCGGCTACCGCGGCCCCGTCGAGGTGCAGGTGAGGGTCGCGGCCGGACGGATCGCGGAGGCGCGCGTCTCGCGGCACCGGGAGGACGAGTACTTCTTCCATCTCACGGTTCCCGAGCTTCCCGACCGCATCGTGAAGGCCAACACCGTCAAGGGCGTCGACACGGTCACCGGCGCGACGGTGACCGGCGAGGCCATCCTCAACGCCGCCGCCCAGGCCCTGCGGTCGGGCATGAACTAGGACCGCCCCCGCGCATGCGCTGGAACTGGTACCGGCCGCCGCCCCCCCGACGCCGGTCGTTGCGCCACCGCGTGCCGGCGCTCGGCGCCGGCTGGGCCACGTCGCCGTGGCGCAAGGCGACCCAGACGCTCTGCCTGCTCGCGTTCGGCGCGCTGGTGTTCCACGTCCTCCGGCCCGAGGCGCGCGACGCGGCGGCGGCCTTCGAACGGCGCGAGATCGTCGAGGCGGAGGCCTTCCTGCTGCTCGATCCGCTCGTCGGAACGACGGCGGTCCTCGCCTCCCGCGCCTGGCACGTGTCCCTGGCCTGGGCGGCGGCGGTCCTGGCCGCATGCCTCGTCGTGCCGCGTCTCTTCTGCGGATATCTCTGCCCTCTCGGCACGCTGATCGATCTCGCGGACTGGGCGGCCGGCCGCCACCTGCGGCGATTCCATCTTCCGGCGTGGGGCGGCTGGACGCGGATCAGGTACGCCGTGCTGGTCGCGATCGCCGCGGCCGCGGCGGCGGGCACGATGCTGGCCGGGTTCGCCGCGCCGATCCCGGTCCTGACGCGCGGACTCGCCTTCGTCCTCGGTCCGCTCCAATCGCGGTTGATGAACGGGGCGGACGCCGGCAACGCCGCGTTCGCCGGCACGGCCGCGGGCGCCGCGATCCTGGCCTTCACGCTGGCCGCGACGGTGCTCGGCCCGCGCTTCTGGTGCCGGGTTCTGTGCCCCACCGGCGCACTGCTCTCTCTGGCCGGCCGGGCCGGATTCCTGCGGCGTCGCACCACGGAGCGCTGCACGCATTGCGGCGAGTGCGAGTCCGTCTGCACCTTCGGCGCGATCCGGGACGACCACACCACGCGGGATACGGAGTGCACCACCTGCCAGCAGTGCGGCGGGGCGTGTCCGGCCGGCGCGATCGATTTCGTCATCGGCGCCGGCGCCGCCCCGGCCCCGTCGCCCCCGGCCGCCGAGGGCCTTTCGCGGCGCGCACTGCTCGTCGGCGCCGCCACCGGTCTCCTGGGCGGCCTGGGCGCGTCGCGCGCCGCGGCCCCCGGAGCGGCGGGCGCGGTCGAGCCGCCCCTCCGCCCACCCGGAAGCCTCCCGGAACCCGCCTTCCTCGCGGCGTGCGTCCGGTGCGCCTCGTGCATCAAGGGGTGTCCGACGGGCGTGCTCGTCCCCACCGCCCCGGGTCATGGATTCCACTCGCTGTGGACGCCGCGCTTCGACGCCGACCGCGCGGGCTGCGCGCCCGACTGCGCCATCTGCGGACAGGCCTGCCCGACCGGCGCCATTGCCCCGCTGCCCCTGGAGGAGAAGCGCCGCGTGCGCGTCGGCCTCGCGGCGGTCGACATCGAAACGTGTCTGCCTCACGCGGGAAAGCAGGACTGCCGGCTCTGTGTCGACGCGTGCAAGGCGGCCGGCTACGACGCGATCGAGTTCATCCTGACCGGCGTCGAGATGGACGCCTCCGGCGCGCCGGTCGAGGACACGGGCCGGCTGGCCCCGTCGGTGATCGCGGACCGTTGGGGCGGCTGCGGTCTGTGCCAGGCAATCTGCCACCGGATCAACGTCCGCGAGGCGCCGACGCTGGCCGCCTCCGCGATCGTCGTCCGGGCCGGCGGTCAGCGGATGAAGTAGCCGGAGACGCGCCAGGCGCCGTCGGGGTCGAGCATCGGCGTGACCGTCTCGACGGCCGACTTCTTGTTCGCAAACGAGGACCGGAAGAGGATCACCACGTACTCGCCGTCCGGGGCGCCGGGAAGGCGCGTCGCGTACTTCCTTGCCTTCACCGTCCGGTTCAGGAGGCCGCCGAGCGGCGCGCGCGCAGCCGACAGGCTCTTCGTCCACTGCTCCTGCGTGACGGCCTTGCGGAAGAACTCCGCCGAGGCCTGCCAGCTTCCGGCGGCATCCCCCGCGTCGGTCATCTTCAGCCACGCCTCGGCGGCTGCAACGGCCGCCGCCTCCTTGGCCTTCGTCTCCGGCGAGGAGCACGACGCGACGACCACGGCGAGCAGCGCCGCGGCCATCCCGATCACGACGGACGGATGCCTCATGCGGGATCCTTCACGGCCTCGGGGACGGACGGCGCCGCCTTCTTCGCCTCGGGCACATGCCCCTTGAAGAGCACCGCCATGACGACCGTTCCGGCGAGTACGACGATCAGGGGGATCATCCAGATCTTCTTCCAGAGGAACCGGCCCTCGACGGAGAACTTGTCCATGACGACCCCCGCCATCCGGGTGCCGAGGAACATGCCGAACCCGACGGTGGCCGCGAAGATCAGGGCCTGCATCGAGCTCGGCGCATCGGCGCCGATGGCGCCCGCGAAGATCTGTCCGACGATGATGAACATGACGTAGGCCAGCCCGTGGAGGGGCTGGACGGCGAGGATCAACCCCCGGGGCTTGCCCAATACGTAGGCCGCATACAGCAGGAGCCAGCATCCCGCGCCGATCGTCAGCGTCCACTGGAATCCGAACTTGGCCAGGAGGAAGCCCAGGGCGAAGTACGTCGCAACGGCCTGCGCCACCTGCGCACCGGCCATGGAGGCGGGCACCGCCTTGCCGGAAATCCCCATGTTCATCATGAACTGCGCCGAACCGAGGAAGTAGAACTGCATCGTCCCCGAGACGAAGACGGAGGTGATGAAGAAGACGAGGAAATCGACCTGGCCGAGCTTGCCCAGCGCGTTGACGAGCGGCGAGCCGCCGGTCTGGGCGGGCGGCGTCGCCGGCAGCATGAGGCAGCCGATGGCCATGAGCAGCGACAGCAGCGCGGCCAGCTTCAGGCAGTCGCTTCCGTCGCCCTCGCCCTTGCGCAGCATCCGCCATCCGCTCAGGAAGTAGCCGACCAGCGCCCACGAGGTGGGCGCCCAGATGAACACGAGGCTCTGCGTGGGCATGTCGCTCACGTGGGCGAAGAGAACGGCGTTCACCAGCGGCAGCGTGGCCGCGAACGCGGTGGAGTAGGCCAGCATCACGAGGAACAGGGGACGGAACGCCCCGGTGCGCCCCGCCACGAACAGGAGGACCGCGCCCGCCAGGTGGGCCACGGCCAGGATCCACTTCGCGTCGAACCATTTGTCCGCGAGCCAGCCCGAGAGGAACGGCGCGAACATGCAGGCCAGCGGCAGCGTCGCGTAGATCCAGCCGGTCTGCTTCCCGGTCATCTTCAGCGGCCCCAGCAGGCGGGCGGCCAGCACGGGCGCCCATGCGCCCCAGATTGCGAACTCGAGGAACATGACCACGCTCAACGGGACGTAGACGTTCGATCCAACGCTCATGGAGCCCTCCCGGCGGCCTGCCAACCCTCGTCGGGCCGTGCGGACATGAGCCCGCGACAACCGGCCCGCAAGACCGCCTTCATGGCGGCAACGTGACAGAACAGGCGCGGAACCGCAAGCCCGGTCCGCCGTCCCGGCTCCCCCGCCCTCCCTCCGTCCCGGGAGCCCGTCCGGGCGCCCGGCGGGAGATCCTCACGCCTTCGCGGGTTCCTCGCGGAAGAAGAGGCCGAAGAGGACCATCACGACCGCGGCCAGCACGGCGGGGATGATCCAGAACGTCCGCCACTGCGCGAGCTGCTCCGGCGTGCCCGCGGCGGCCTTCACGATCCCGTTGAACAGGGCGCCCGCGACCTGCGCGCCGATCAGCATGCCCAGCCCCAGCGTCGCGAGCACGACGAGCCCCTGCGCCTGCGCGCGGATTCCCTCGGGGGCGACCTTGTCGGTGTAGATGTAGCCCGTCACGAAGAAGAAGTCGTAGCAGATGCCGTGCAGCAGGATCCCGCCGAGGATCATCCACGCGACGGAGGCCGTCGCGCCGGCCGCGAAGAGCCCGTAGCGCACCGCCCACGCCAGCACGCCGACGAGGATCATCTTCTTCACGCCCAGGCGCGCGAAGATCAGCGGCATCGCCAGCAGGAAGAAGACCTCCGACATCTGGCCGTACGTGAGGCTGAACCCCGGGTTCTCGAAGCCCGTCGCCGCCAAGTAGACCGGCGCGTAGGCGAAGTAGGCCGACAGCGGGATGCAGATCAGCAGCGAGGCGACGAGGAACACCGCGAAGGACGGATTGCGGAGCAACTGAAGCGCGTCGGCCCCCATCGCATCGCGCCACGCGAAGGCCTTGCCCTTCGCCGGCGGCGGCGTGTGCGGCAGGGAGAGACTGTAGAGGCCCATCAGCAGCCCCGCTGCGGCGGCGACCTTCATCGGCAGGTCGGTCTCGTCGGCCTTCAGCACCTTGCTGACGAGCACGCCGGCGGCGATCCAGCCGAACGTCCCGAACGTGCGGATGACCGGGAACTGCTTCTCCTGGTTCGTCAGGTTGCGGAAGGCCAGCGTGTTCGCGAGCCCGATCGTCGGCATGTAGCAGAGATTGTGAAGCTGCAGCAGCAGGATGAAGGCCAGCGGCGACCCGCCCGGCTCCGCCGGCACGGCCATCGGCGCAAGAAGGATCGCCGCGGCCCCGGCGAAATGAAGCGTCGCGAGGACGGCCTGGGTCGGGAAGAAGCGGTCCGCGATCATCCCGAGGAAGAATGGCGCGACGAACGCCGCGATCGGGCCGACCGTGTAGGCCCAGAAGATCGCGGACCCCATGCCGGCCCTGGTCATGAAGTTCCCGACCGTGGCGAACCAGCAGCCCCACACGAAGAACTGCAGGAACATCATCGCCGCCAGGCGCGGCAAGACTCCGGACGACATCCGATCCGTCATGGCCCATCTCCTCCCGGCGGCCGCAAGGCTCATCCGGTCTTGTCGACACCGTAGAGACACGGACGGGCGGAGGGCAAGAGGGAATGAACGATGAACATCGAACGCCGAACATCGAACAACGAACATCGAACTTCAACAGCCAATAGCCGACAGCCGACGGCCAACGGCCGACATCCAATGATTGGACGGGCGGACGGGGGATGTTTCCAAGGCTTGGAAGCCGCGGGCCGCGGCTCGGCGGCGCTCGCCGAAGTCCGCCCCGTCCCGGGACCCGTCAGACCCGCACGAGCATCTTGGGAAGATGCAGGCGCCGGCGCGCGGTTTCCCCCGGCAGAAGGTCGGTCTTCCGGCGCGGGGCCTCGTCGCGGGCGGTGCGGCGGTGGTGTGACAGGAAGAGCGAGGTGCCGAGGGCGACGCGGTGCTTGCCGAAGAGGGCGTTGACGGCGTCGATCGCGCGCGAGGCGCGCTGCATCGCGTCGATGCTCAGGCGGTCCTCGAAGAGATCGAGCTGCTCGCCCGCGTCGGCCTCGAGCCTCTCGAGCAGCACCATGGTGCCGCGGTACTCGGCGCCGGGTTCGGCGATCGCGTCGAAGAGCGGGCGCAGCAGCGGCAGCACCTCGTGCGTGGCGGAGGTGGGGCGGCTCAGGCGCGCCCCGAGCGCCTGCTGGTCGAAATCCTGCCGCCGCAGGGCGATCGCCATCACCCGCGCGCGCAGCTTGTGGCGGCGGAGCTTGATGAAGGCCGATTCGACGTTGCGGACGAGCTTCGCGTAGACGTAGTCCGGGTTCGTCTCCGGCGCGGTGAAGGTCTTGCACTTGCTGACGCTCGCGAAGGACGACTTCTCCTCCGTCGTGACCGGGTAGACCGCGTCGCCGCGCAGCTCGCTCCACAGTTCGCGGCCGATCTTGCCCATCCACCGGTCCGCCCACGCCTGCGGGCGGACCACGAAATCGTACGGCGTCGTCATGCCGTGCTTCTGCAGCAGCGCAACGGTGTTCGGGCCGAAACCCCAGACGTCGGCGAGGGCGCGCCGCTGCAGGAAGAGATGGATGTGCCGCCCGGCGACGGGCGTGAAGCCGGCGGGCTTGCGGAACTTCGAGGCGAGCTTGGCGAGGCTCTTCGAGAGGCTCAGGCCGACCGAGATGCCGAGGTCGAGTTCGTCGCGCACCGCGGCCTGGATCGCCCGCGCGATCTGCGCATAGGACCCCTGGTGCAGGCGGCGGAGGCCCGTGAGGTCGGCGAAGCCCTCGTCGATCGAGTATTCCTCCACCATCGGCGTGAAGCGGCGGACGATGTCGAACATCCGCTTCGAATAGAGGCTGTAGGTTTCGTAGTCGCTCGGCAGCACCACGAGGTCCGGGCACATCCGCTGCGCCTCCCAGAGGGCGACGCCGCGCTTGATGCCGCGCTTCTTGGCCTCGTAGGACGCGCAGGCGATGATCCCGCGCTCCTTCCCCGTCACCAGCGGCCGCCCCTTCAGCGACGGGTCGAGGGCCTGCTCGACGGACGCGAAGAACGCGTCCCCGTCGAAGTGCACGATGGCCCGCGGGAAGTCGTCCAGGCGCGAGAAGGGAGTTGCAGGTTCCACGTTCAAAGTCTCAAGGTGAAGAGGTTTCAGGTGTCAGGAAGGGCCAGCCGGACGAGGCGGACATGCCGGCCATTTTCCCCGACACCCCTACCCGTACTTCCGTATCACCGCCTTGACGATCCCGCCCACCGTCATCGACCGCGCGGGGCGGATGGGCTTGTACTTCGGGTTCGCGGGATCGAGGCGGACGCCGTCGGCGTCGCGGACGAAGTACTTCAGCGTCCACTCGTCGTCGACCTGCGCGACGACGATGTCGTTGTTCCGCGGCGGCCGGCCGCGTTCGACGAGGACGAGGTCGCCGGGGTGGATGCCGGCGTCGATCATCGAGTCGCCGCTGACCGTCAGCAGGAACGTCGCCTCCGGCCGCCGGATCAGGAATTCGTCGAGGCTCAGGATGTCCGCCAGTTCCTCCTCCGCCGGCGACGGGAAGCCCGCCGCGACGGCGCCGAGGAGGCGGACGGCGCCCGTCAGCCGCCGCGTCGGCGCCGCCTTGCCGCCGGGGCCCTTGCGGACATAGCCCTCGCGCGACAGCCGCGCGAGCAGCCCGAACGCCGCGTTCTTCGAGCGGAAGCCGAGCATCGCGAGCATCTCCGCGTACCCGGGCATCCGTCCCTCCCGCCGGCAGAAATCCCGCAGCCGCCGGATCTTCTCGTCCCACGCCAACCGCTTCGCCATGGCCGTATCCTCCGCCGGGATCAGGATACTGAACCAAGGTTCAGTTTCAAGCGCCAAGTTCCGGGTTTCAGGTCCGGGGCGCGGAGGGCGGGGGCTTGACAGGGCCCGTACGGCGGCGGACCCTGACGCCGTGATCGCACCGTGGCAGCGGCGGGCGCTGGGGATCGCGGCCTTCCTCGCGGCGACCGCGGCGGGATGGGCGGCGGACGGCGTCGCAAGTTCCCCCGCCCCCGCCGGGGCGGTCGCACCCCCGGCCGCCGCACCGGTGCCACCCGCCAGGGCGGGACCGGTTCGGGCGATCGCCAGCGACGCGATCGGGGCCGACAAGGCGAAGGCCTACCTCGTCTACTCGCATCCGCTGCTGCCTTCGGAGGGCGCGCGGTGGATCGCCTTCGGGCGGCGCGAGGACTACACGGAGAAGCGGGGGGCATCCGAGGTCCGCGGCTCGCGCTACGACGTCGTCTTCCGGACCGTCTTCGAGCGCACGGGGCAGATGATCTTCGAACTCGAGCCCGGCCGTTACGAGGTCGCCCTCTACGCCTCGCCCGACCTCGACCGCCGGCTTTCCAAGGAGATGCGCTTCGATCTCGTCCCCGGCGACATCAAGACCGCCAGCGTGCGGCGCATGCTCCAGCGCGTGGGCACGAAGCCCCAGGACCCGGACGGAAAATAGGCGGGGGTGGAGGCGGGGCGCCGGGCGGTTTCGTGCTTCCCTCCCGGCCCGATCTCAACCACGGATCGTCACGGATTGACACGGATTCGACCCGGTGGCTGTTGAATGTTGCCGCCTTCCTCGCAGCCTTCCGCGACGGAGGCCGGGACCGGAAGTCCGGCTCCCGGTTCCCGACTCCCCTCTCCGGGTGTTCGGTGTTCGGTGTTGGATCTTGGGTCCGTCGTTCGACGTTCAATGTCGGGTGTTCGATGTTCCCAGGGCCGGGCACCCCTCGACCCGCCAGCCGTGGGGAAACTCGCGACACTGGCGCGGGCGGGCGTCGTAGACGCGGCAGCGGTCGGCGTCGAGGAACTCGCAGGCGCCGTCCGCCCTCTCGACCAGGCTCAACTGCGAGCGGTTCGAGGCGAGGCGCGCGTGGCGGTCGATGAAGGTCGGTTCGTCGAGCCCGAGCGCCGCGGCGAGGCGCGCGATGTCGGATTCCGTCAGCAGCACGTGGCCGGGCCAGCGGCAGCAATCGCCGCAGCCGGTGCAGGCGAACGCGGGCGACGGCTCAGGCGGCACGGGCGGGCTCCCCCGGGTCCGGGCGGCGGACGAGGCGCAGGAGGACGACCACAGCCGCCAGTGCGAGCCCGGCGACGGTCTGCAGGTCGCGCTGGCCGGCCGGATGGACACGGACCTCGCCGACGCGGACGCGGTCGGGCGCGGTGAACGTGCCGCGCACGGAGACGAGGCCGTCGCGATCGCCGCGGAATCCCTCGAGCACGAGACGGCTGCCGTCGATCGCGACGGCGGCATCCTCCGTCGCGCCGTGGAGGAGCGGCACGCGGTCGAGGACGATCGTCCGTCCGACGCGTCCGTCCCGGTTGCGGAGCGTCGCGGCGTCCTGCATCCCCGACGCCTCCAGCGCCCCGGTCCACGCCGCCGGCAGCGCCATCCATGCCGCGGCCAGCACGGCGGCGGCGGCGACGCGCGCGGGCGTCGGGCGGCGCAGGAGCGGCGGCCCGCGCGCGGCGGAGCGCCACTGGATCAGCACCGCGGCGAGGCTCGCCGCGGTGAGGCCGTGGATCCACGCGCTCTCCGGCCACACCCAGCCGAGCGACAGGGGCCGCCAGGAGAGGGGCGCGAGGAGGTGGACGCAGTTGCCCCACTTGATCTCGACGGTATCGAGCAGCAGGTGGGCGAGGCACGTGACGCCCAGCAGGAGGAAGACGCGGCGCGAATCGCGCGCGAGGAGCGCGACCGCCCCCGCGAGGACGAGGCAGAAGAGGAACGAGGCCTGGACGGCGGTGTGGAGGTGCCAGTCGAGCAGGTTCACCGACGGCGCGACGGCCGGCACGGTGCGCCGGAGGATCCACGGCAGGTCGGGGATCACGCAGCCGGCGTAGATCCACGCGGGGTCGGCGCCGCGCCATGCGGCCCGGGTTGCGAGCCCCTGGACGCCGAGGTGGACCAGCGTGTTCGGCATGGGCGGGCGGCGGCCGGCTCTACTTCTTCGTCCCGGCCGGATCCGGCTCGAACTTCAGCGCGGCGGAGTTGATGCAGTAGCGCATGCCGGTCGGCTTCGGACCGTCGGGGAAGACGTGCCCCATGTGGGCGTCGCAGCGGGCGCAGCGGATCTCGACGCGGACCATGCCGTGGCTGCGGTCGGCCAGCTCGCGCAGGTTGAGCTTGTGAACGGGCTGGAAGAAGCTCGGCCAGCCGGTGCCCGACTCGAACTTGTCCTTCGCGCGGAACAGGCCGGTGCCGCAGCAGACGCAGCGGTAGAGTCCCTCGCCCTTCGACTTGTGGAACTGGCCGGTGAACGCGCACTCGGTGCCGCCCTCGCGCGTGACGGTGAACTGCTCCGGCGTGAGCTGGAACTTCCATTCCTCGTCGGTCTTGATCACGCGCGGAAGCTTCACCACCGCGTTCGATTCGACCGAGAAGATCTCGATGTCGCCCGGTTTGAAGTCCATGCCCGGCCTCCCTGTCCCCGCGGCGCACGCGGAGACGATCGCCGCGGCGGCCAGGGCCGCGGCCGTTGTGATTGCAGTTGCCTTCATCGAGTCACTCCATTTTCACGTCGGGACACTATCCCCGTCCCGGGCCGCGGTTTCAACCCTGCGCGCCCGGGTTCCGGAGGCGCCCGGGTTCCCGGGGTCGCCGTTCCGGGTTCCGCGTTCCGGGCGGCGGGCGGTGAAGGTTCGTCGTCGGCGCCCGCGGCCAGGGCGGCGGCGATGCGGGCGGCGAGCGCGGGGCCGACGCCCGGGACGGCGGCGATCGCGTCGACCGGGGCGCGGCGCAGGCGAAGGACGGAGCCGAAGCGGCGGAGCAGCGCGGCCTTGCGGCTCGGACCGACGCCCTCGATCTCGTCGAGGGCGGACTCCCGGATGCGGCGGGCCCGCAGGCGGCGGTGGTAGGTGACGGCGAAGCGGTGGGCCTCGTCGCGCAGCGCGCGCAGCACGGTCAGCGCGGGGGAGTCGAGCGGCAGCGAGAGCACGCGCTCGGCGTCCTCCGGCCCCCAGTGGATCTCCTCGAACGTCTTGGCGAGGCCGGCGGTCGGCAGTGCGGCGAGGCCGAGCTCCCGCAGCACGGCGCGGGCGGCGCGGAGCTGCGGAAGGCCGCCGTCGACGAGGACCATGTCCGGCGGCCCCCACCCCGCCTCCCCGGCGCGCCCGAAGCGGCGCCGGAGCACCTCGGCCATCATGGCGGGGTCGTCGCTGCCCTCGACGGTGCGGATGCGGAAGAGGCGGTAGCGGGCGCGGCGCGGGACGCCGTCGACGGCGCAGACGAGGCTGCCGACGGCGAGCGTCCCGCCGATGTTGGAGATGTCGTAGCACTCGATGACGCGCGGCGGCGCCGGGAGGCCGAGGGCGGCCCCGAGGGCCTCGACGCCGGTCCGCGACGCGGCGGCGCGGGTGTCGAGCGAGCGGGCGGCGATCGCGCGCTGGCGGACGGGGGGGTGGAGCAGGCCGAGCCAGTCGCGCAGCGCGGCGGCGCGCTCGAAGTTCAGCTCGGCCGAGGCGCGCAGCATCTCCCCGCGCAGGTCCTTGAGCACCTCCGGGCTCTCGCCCCGGAGGAAGGCGCAGGCGGCGTCGACCCGCGCGCGGTACTGCTCCGCGGTGACGCGCAGGATGCAGGGCGCGCTGCAGAAGCGGACGACGTCGTCGATGCAGTGGCGGTGGTCCTTCGCCCCCGGCACGCGCGGCCGGCAGCGTCGCAGGCCGAAGTGCTTGTCGAGGAACTCGTGGGCGGCGCGCGCGACGGCGGCGGAGGCGTAGGGGCCGAACCACCGGGCGCCGTCGTCGCGGCGCAGGCGGCAGAGCGCGAAACGCGGGAACGGCTCGGCGGGATCGACGCGCAGGAGCAGGAAGCGCTTGTCGTCCTTGAAGGCGACGTTGTAGCGCGGGCGGAAGTCCTTGATGAACTGTCCCTCGACGATCGTCGCCTCGGCCTCGGTGCGCAGCGGCATCACCTCGAGATCGTGGACCGAGTGCACGAGGCTCAGCAGCTTGGGATCGCCGCGGCGCAGGGTGCCGGCGCGGAAGTAGGACTGCACGCGCCGCCGCAGCGAGCGCGCCTTGCCGACGTAGATCACGGCGCCCGCGCGGTCGCGCATCACGTAGACCCCGGGCTTGTCGGGGAGCTGCGCGAGCCGCTCGCGGATGCGGTCGGTCACCTTCACATCGCGTCCCCCCGCGGCCGGCGAGAGAGGGCGCGCGGCAGGATCGCGGCCGCGAGCGCCCCCGCCGAGAGCAGCATGCCGGCGAGGCTCGCGGCGGGCCACCCGGCGCGCGCGAGGCCGAGCGAGGCGGCGGCGAGGATCATCATCGCGCCGAAGAGGCGGCGGAAGCCGGCGACCCCGGCGGCCCGGCACGCGCGGACGCCCAGCGGGACGCCGGCCAGCGATCCCGCGACGAGGCACGCGGCGACCGGGAACGCGACGTGGCCGCCGAGGCCGTAGCCGGTCGCGCCCCAGAGCCCCGCCGCCGAAACGCCGACGAGGCTCGTGGCGACGGCGGCGCGATGCCCGACGCCCATCAGGCCGATCATCGCGGGGACGAGGACCATGCCCCCGCCCAGGCCGAGAAGCCCGCCCATCGCGCCGGCCAGGAGCCCGGCGCCCGCGATCACCCACACCGAGACCGGTTCGGCGGCGCTGCGGACGACGAGGCGCGGCGGCCATGCGATCCGCATCCCGCCGCCGGGTCCGCGGGCGGCGGCCGGCCGGAACGCGGCGGCGCCGAGGCCGGCCATCCACGCGAGCAGGGTCCATTGCACGGCGGCCTCGCCCCACCCCGCCCCGTCCAGGCGCAGCAGGATCCGGCGGCCGGCCTCGACCCCGCCGACCAGCGCGACGCCGAGCGCGGCGCCGAGGCGGAGATCGACGCCCCCGTGCCGCGCGTGGCGCGCAACGCCCGCCAGCGCGGTGACGGCCAGGAAGGCCATGCCGGTCCCCACCGCCTCCGGCGCCCCGAGCCCGGCCAGCATCAGGACCGGCGTCACGATCCATCCGCCGCCGATGCCGAAGAAGGCGCTCAGCAGCCCCGCGACGGCACCGAGGCCCGCGAACGCCGCACCCTGCGCGACCGTTGGAGGATCGGGGAGCATCCTCCGGCAGCATGCCATCCCGCCGCGCCCTCCGCCAGCGCGGGGATGCGTCCGGTGTGCGTTGCGGCCGCCGCTGCGCTATAGTGCCCGCGACAACGGAAGGAGACCGCGGATGAACGGATCGACGGTGCGGGCGGGGATCGCGGCGGCGCTGCTGGCGGCATGCGGGGCGGCGGTCGCGGCGGACGGGTGGATCCCGATGTTCAACGGGAAGAACCTCGACGGATGGACGCCGAAGATCACCGGCTTCGATCTCGGCGAGAATGCGCTCGACACGTTCCGCGTCGAGGACGGCGTGCTGAAGGTGCGCTACGACCGCTACGAGAAGTTCGACGGCAAGTTCGGCCACCTCTTCTACAAGACGCCCTACTCGCACTACCGCCTGCGCGTCGAGTACCGCTTCGTAGGCGAGCAGTGCCCCGGGGGCCCGGGCTGGGCGCTGCGAAACAGCGGCGTGATGATCCACGGCCAGCCGCCCGAGACGATGAAGAAGGGGCAGAACTTCCCGGTCTCCATCGAGGTCCAGCTCCTCGGCGGCGGAGGCAAGGGCGAGCGGTCCACCGGCAACCTCTGCTCCCCGGGCACGCACGTCGAGATGAACGGGAAGCTCGAGACGCGCCACTGCATCAACTCGACGTCGAAGACCTTCCACGGCGACGTGTGGGTGACGCTGGAACTCGAGGTGCGCGGCAACGATCGCATCGTGCACCTCATCAACGGCGAGAAGGTGCTCGAGTACTCGAAGCCGCAGTACGATCCGAAGGACGGCGACGCGAAGGACCTGATCAAGGACGGCGCCGTGCAGATCGGGGGCGGTTCGATCTCGCTGCAGGCCGAGAGCCACCCGGTCGAGTTCCGGAAGGTCGAGATCCTGCCGCTGGACCCGAAGGCTCCCTGAGCGCGGCCCGCGAGGGTTGAATCGGGCGCGGCGGAGCCTATACTTTTCCCAACGATGAGCCTGGACCTCCAGTCGATCACGCAGGGGTGGGATTACCAGCCCGGGCGGGTCATCGCGCGGTGGGTGACCGGCGGCGACGGCGTCCGCCGCGTGCAGCTCCGCGTCGACCTCGGCGTCCTGCAGATGGAGCTCGACGGCCGGCCGGACGGCCGCCGGCCGCACGGCTACGAGTCGCTCCTCGACTTCCACCGGCGCATCGAGCGCACCAGCACGAACGCGCCCCGCGTGCGCCTGTCGGCCGCCGAGTGCGGCGAGTTGCAGCAGGAGGCGGTGCAGTACTACTACCGCTACCTCGCCTTCGCGGCGCTCGAGCACACCGACGGCCTCCTGCGCGACACCGAGCACAACCTCGAGATCATCCGGCTCATCCAGCGGCTCGCGCCGGACGAGACCGTGTCGTGGCAGTTCGTCCAGTTCTTCCCGTACGTCCGGATGATGAACGCGCAGGCCCGCGCGCAGAAGATGCTCGACGACGGGAGCCCGGAGGAGGCGGAACGGCTGGTGACCTCGTCGATCGAGGAGATCCGCACCTTCGCCCGCGAGCACGGGCTTCCGACCGAACCCGCGCGCATGGGCGAACTGCACACGCTCGAGGAGTTCCGCGCCCGCATCCTGGCGCGGCGGCCGGTCAGCCCGGCCGAGAAGATGCGCGCCGAGATGGCCGAGGCGATCGCGGCCGAGGACTACGAGCGCGCGGCGGCGCTGCGCGACGAGCTCAGGCGGCTGGTGTAGCCGCGGCCCGCCCCGCCCGGATCTCCGCCAGGCAGAGCGCCCTCGCGCGCCACGCGCAGGCCATCGCGATCGTGAAGGGGAGCACCGCGACCACGGCGGTCCCTTCGGGCAGGTGAAAGAGAACCTTGAACCACGCGGCGTAGAGGCCGGTGCCCTCGATCCCCGCGCGAATCGCGGTCCACGCGGCCAGGCCGGCCAGGACCGCGCCGGCCAGCACCCCGCACCCGGCGGCCGCCCATCGCGCCTCGCGCGCGAACGCGGCCGCGCCCAGAACGAGGCCGGTCCGCCCCGCCTCCCGGCAGATCGAGGCCAGCAGCCACAGCGCCGAGGCGGCGGCAGCCATCGCGTTCACCAACAGGTGGCCGGAGTACGGGGCGTCGCGCCACCAGAGCACGAACGGGGCGAAGTAGAGGGCGAGTCCGGCCGGCACCCAGAGCATCGCGGGCGCGCGGAGCGGCCCCGTGTCGGGGCGCCGGAGCCAGGCGACGCCGGCGGCGACGAGGACGCAGCCGGGAAGGTGCGGGGGGACCGGGAGATCCTCCATCGCGCGGAGCCGCAGGGCGCCGGAGAGCATCAGGAGGCCGATCGCAGCGCCCCAGAAGCACAGGACGAAGCCCCGGGCCGCATGCAGCAGCCCGGCCGCGGACACGCCGTGGCTCTCCGTCGTCGCGTTCATCGCCGGTGCGGCAGACTCTAGCGGGACGGGCCCGCGGGCGCCACACCGCAGACGGTCGCTACTTCGCGGCGGCCGGCTTGAGCGCCGACAGGCCCTTCAGGTCGATCGCCGCGGCGGCGGTCTTCAGGGCGGCGGCCGGGATGTTGCGGCCCTCGATCTGGACCGTGAAGCGTCCCACCATCACCGTCAGGCTCCCGGACTTCGACGGCGTGTTGTACTTCTCGATCCCCTTGTAATCGCCGATCTTCGTCGTCCGCTCGTAGCCGTCGTCGCTCTCGTTGTCGATCTCGGTCGCCGCGAGCCCCATCTGCGCGATCGCGCCGAGCCCGCCGACGCCGGCGGTGTCCGTGATCTCGACCGTCATGCCCGCCTCGTTGGCGCCCTCGTACACGCCCTCGGCCTTGGCGACGGTCATGCCCATCGCGCCGCTCTTCTCGCCCTTGGCGCTCGTCCGCTTCAGGTCGCCGAGCGCCTCGGGGAGGAAGGTCTTCAACTGGCGGAAGTCGACCACCGGCTGGGCGGACTGCGCGTTGGCCTGCAGGGCCTTCTGCATCGCCTCCATCTGCTTCTGGAACTGGGCCGCGTCAAAGCCCGGGGGCTGCTGCTGCTGCTGCGCGAGGGCCGCCCCCGCCGCAAGGACCGTGACCGCCGCCGCCAAACGAATCGTACGCATGATGATCTCCCCTGATGAATGCGGAAACGTAGCCGACCGGGAGGCCCCGCGCAACCCGCAGCGGGTCACCCGGCGCGGCCCAGGGCGAAGGCCTGGTCGTTCGCGGCGTGCAGGGCCGGGGCGAGGTGGGCGTGGAGCGACTCGATCCACAGCGACTCGGGGAACGGCAGGTGCCGGCTCAGGATGCCGAGCAGGGCGACGTTGAGGCTCTTCCGGTTCTGCAGCTTCGCCGCATCAACCGCCGAGGGCGCGATCAGCACCCCGCCGGGCTTCAGGTGGCGACGGTTGATCTCGACCTGGTCCTCGGCGACGACCACGAGGATGTCGCTCGCGCCCTCCGGCGTCAGCGGGGAGAGGACGCAGGGGCCGAAGCGGACGTCGCTCGTCACCGCGCCGCCGCGCTGGCTCATGCCGTGGACCTCGGCCTTCTTGACGTCGAGCCCGGCCGCGAACGCGACGCCGGCGAGGATGTCCGTCGCCGTGATGATCCCCTGCCCGCCCAGTCCCGCGAACTTCACATTGGTCACGCCGTCCATCGGGGTCTCCTCGCGTCAGCCCTTGGCGGCCTTCGCGGCCTTCGCCTCGCGCGAAACCGCGAGGATGCACGGCCGCCGCGCGACGATCACGGTCAGGTCGTCGGACGCCATGGAATCCGCCAGCGCCTTCTCGAGCCCGGCCGCGTCGCGCGTCGGATCGACGATCGTCACGCGGTCGACGCCCATCGCCCGGCAGGTTTCCTCGATCGACAGCGTCTTCGCCGCCGGACGGTGGTCGAGCAGGCGCCCCGTGCCCGGGTGCTCCTGGAGGCCCGTCATCGCGGTGGTCGCGTTGTCGAGGATCAGCACGACGTGGCCGGTCGGCGGGCGGTTGTAAACCATGTCCGCGACGCCGGTCAGCCCGCTGTGGATGAACGTGCTGTCGCCGATGACGCTGACGACGCGGCGCGCCTGCTCCGGCGGCAGCGCGTGGCGGAGGCCGAGGCCGACGCCGATGCTCGCGCCCATGCAGACGCACGTGTCCATCGTCTGGAACGGCGGCATCACGCCCAGCGTGTAGCAGCCGATGTCGCCGGCGACGATGCACCCGAGCCGCTTGAGGATGTCGAACGACGTCCGGTGAGGGCAGCCCGGGCAGAGTTGCGGCGGCTTGCCCGGCGGCGGAGGCGGCGGCTCGGCGGTCTCGCCCGCGAGCAGGCGGCGCACGCGGTCGACGTCCAGCTCGCCGAACCGGTACGGCTCCGGCCGCGGCTCGATGCGGACCCCCGCCGCGAGCAGGGCCCGGCTCAGGACCGGGTCGCCCTCCTCCACGACGGCGCACCGCGGGAACCGCGACGCGAACGCGCGGATCCTCTCCACCGGCAGCGGGTAGATCATGCCGACCGCCATCACGGTCGCCCCCGGCGCCGCCTCGAGCGCGTGGCACACGCAGATGCCGTCGGCGACGATCCCCAGGTCCGCGCCGCGCGCGTGAACCGTCACCGGCCCCTCGGCCTCGTTCCACGCGGCGATCTCCGCGAGCTTCGCCCGCAGGCGGCGGTGCGCGGTCCTCGCATAGCCCGGGATCATCACGCGCGCGGGGATGTCCTGCACGTACGACGGGGCGCGCGGGACCTCCGGCGCACGCGACCGGACGATCGTCTTGGAGTGGCAGACGCGGGTCGTCATGCGGAGGATCACCGGAAGCCCCCACCGCTCCGACACCTGGAAGGCCAGGCGCGCATAGTCGTAGGCCTGCTGCGAGTCGCAGGGCTCGAGCATCGGCGCGCCCGCGGCCTCGGCGTAGCGACGGCTGTCCTGCTCGTTCTGCGACGAGGCCAGCCCCGGATCGTCGCACGCGACGATCACCAGCGCGCCCGAGACGCCCGTGTAGGTGGCGGTGAAGAGCGGGTCGGCGGCGACGTTGACGCCGACGTGCTTCGTCGTCATCAGCGCCCGCCCGCCGGCGAAGGCGACGCCCAGCGCGACCTCGAGCGCGACCTTCTCGTTCGGCGACCACTGGCACGGCACGCCGAGCCGCGCGGCGTTCTCGAGGATCTCCGTCGACGGCGTGCCGGGATAGCCCGCGCCGCGCGTCAGCCCGACGTGCAGGGCCGCCAGCGCGACCGCCTCGTTTCCGCTCAACAGCTTCCGTTCTTGCATGATGAACACGCGACCGGACAGGCCGGGCGCGAGCCGGGGAAGATACCGGGGCACCCCCCTCCGAGGCCAGCAAAACCGGCGAGACGGGCGACGGAGGATTTCAGGGAGACGGCGCCGGAGCGGCCGGGGCGTGGGTCGCAAGGCCGCCGGGAGCCACGACCAGCGACTCGGGCGCCGATTCCCCGGCCGGCGCGGTCCGGCGGAGAACGAGGTCGTACGTCCCGGGCGGCGCGATCACGCGCCGCCAGAGGGGCTCGTCGTTGTCGCTCCGGCGCGCAACCTCGAGCCACGGGGCGGTCTCCCCCTGCCGCGTGACCTTCCATCCCTCGACGCGCGGCCCGGCGGGCTTCCTCACGACGAACCCGCTGTCCAGGCGGACCGTCGTCGTGTCCGCCGCGCTCACGCGGACGCCCGTCGCGACGACCGACGGAGCGGTCGAACGCGCGTAGCGGATCGCCACCTCGTAGACCCCCTCCGGCAGCGGCTTCGGCTTGAAGAAGTAGTAGGTGTTGCCGGTGTCCTTCAGCTCCAGTTCGAACGGCCATCCGCCGCCGGTTCGCCGGACGAGGATGCCGGCGAGGTTCAGGTCCGGCAGGCCCTCCGCGACCTCGAAGGCCAGCGCGCCGAGCCGCACGATCTTGTGTGCCTCCGCGGCGATCGCGACCTCGTCGACGGCGACCTCGGTCGGCGGCTGGTGGTTGGAGTTTGCGAAGCCGAGGACGATCCGGCGCGCGCCGGGGGCCATCGCGGCGATGGCGACCGCCGCGCCGTTGCTCGCCACGGTCATCCGCGCCGTGCCGTCCGGCCGCTCGACGTGCACCGCCGCGAGGCTGGCCGCCGCATCCGCCGGCGCATGGACCTCCAGCATCCCCTGCCGGCCGCACCCCGCAAGCAGCACGGCGCCGGCCACCGCCATCCACCCGGAACGCTGCATCGGATCGCCTCCTCCCTCGCGGCGAGTCTGGGCGGACCGCGGGGCGGTTTCAAGCGCGGAAGCGCACGGAAACGCGGGGGGCGACGGCGGAGAGCGGCGGCATTCCTGACAAACCGCCGCTGGCCGCGCACGGAGGCACGTGTTACTGTGTCCATCCGATGGGACTTCCGGCATGAAATCGAACAAGAACCGTTTCTGGATCGGCTTCGACCTCGGCGGCACCAAGATGCTCGCGGGCGTGTTCAACTCCCGCCTCCGCCTCGTCGCGGCGGAGCGCAAGCGCACGCGCACGGACGAAGGCGCCCGGTCGGGCGTCGACCGCATGATCGGCCTCATCCACGAGGCCCTGGCGGCGGCCAAGGTCACCCCGCGCCAGCTCGGCGGCATCGGCATCGGAACCCCGGGTCCCCTCGACCTCGAGAAGGGCGTTCTTCTCTTCGCGCCCAACCTGGGGTGGAAGAACGTTCCCCTCCGCAAGCGTCTGCAGGCCGAGTTCGGCTGCGCCGTCGCGGTGGCCAACGACGTCGATGCGGGAACCTACGGCGAGTACGTCGGCGGCGCCGCCCGGGGCGCGCGCAGCGTGCTCGGCGTCTTCCCCGGCACTGGCATCGGCGGCGGGTTCGTCTACGAGGGCGGGCTGGTGCGCGGGCGGACGCAGTCCTGCATGGAGATCGGCCACATGAAGGTGGTTCCGCGCGGGCGCCTGTGCGGCTGCGGGAAGCGCGGATGCCTCGAGACCGTCGCGAGCCGGCTCGCGATCTCGGCCGAGGCGGCGATGGCCGTCTACCGCGGCGAGGCGCCGGTGCTGGCGAAGCTCGCGGGCACCGACCTGGCGAAGATCCGCAGCCGTTCCCTCGCCGACGCCATCAAGGGCGGCGACCGCGTCGTCGAGAACATCGTCCGCCGCGCCGCCTCGTTCATCGGCCTGGCCGTCGCCAACACCGTCAACCTGCTCGCGCCCGACATGGTCATCCTCGGCGGCGGCCTGATCGAGGCGATGCCGAAGCTGTTCCTCGAGGAGGTCCGCCTCGCCGCGGACGACCAGGTGATGGACGCCTTCCGCCGGACGTTCAAGCTCGTCGCCGCGGAACTCGGCGACAACGCCGCGATCACGGGCGCCGCCGCGCTGGCCGCCCGGGCGGCGGACGAGGCCTGACCCCGGAGCCCCCCGATGAAGAGACCCCCGTCCCCGTCCCGCGCGCGCCCCCGCGCCGCCCCCGCCCCGGCCCCGGCCGCGCCCCCGCGCCTCGTCGCGGCGATCGACATCGGCGCCACCGCGATCCGCATGGAGATCGCCCAGCTCGGCCCCGGCGGCACGCCGAAGACGCTCGAGTCGCTGTCGCAGCCCGCGGGCCTCGGCAAGGACACCTTCACCTCCGGTTCGATCCGCCGCGAGACCATCGAGGAGTGCGTCCGCATCCTGCGCCGGTTCCGGAAGGTGATGGACGAGTACGGCATCCGCGACCCGTCCGCGATCCGCGCGATCGCGACGAGCGCCGTGCAGGAGGCCGCCAACCGCGACCGGTTCCTCGACCGCGTCTTCATCGCCACGCAGATCCAGGTCGACTGCGTCGAGGACATCGAGCTCAGCCGCCTCACCTACCTCGCGATCCGCGACCTGCTCGCCCGCGAGGGCGGCGCGCGGGCGCGCGACGCGCTGGTCGTCGAGGTCGGCGGCGGCAGCACCGAGGTCCTGCTGATGCAGGGCGGCCACGTGACGTTCTCCGAGACGTACCGCCTCGGCGCGCTGCGCATGCGGGAGACCCTCGAGAGCGGGCGCGCGCCGGCCGACCAGCAGCGGCGCACGCTCGCGGAGGACATCCACCGCACGGTCGAGCAGATGGTCCACTCGATCCCCGTCCGCCGCATCCCCACGATGATCGCCATCTCCGGCGACGTCCGCCTCGCGGCGTCGCGCCTCGTGCCGGGCTGGGAATCCGCGCGGCTCGGCGTCCTCCCGCCGCGCGACCTCGCCCGGTTCGTCGAGCCCCTCCTCGGCCTCGACGCCGACGCCCTCGTGCGGCGGCACCGGATGACGCCGCTCGAGGCCGAGACCCTCGGCCCCGCGCTTCTCTCCTACGGCGAGATCGCCCGCGCCTTCGGCGTGCGGCGGATCCTCGTGCCCAAGGTCAACCTGCGGACCGCCCTGGAACTCGAGATGACGGCCCGGCCGGAATGGGCCGGGGAGTTCCGCGACCAGGTCCGCCACTCCGCCGCCGCGCTCGCCGCGCGGTACCATGTGGATGTCCGGCATGCGGACCAGGTGGCCGACATCAGCCTCCGCCTCTTCCGCGCCCTGCAGCCGCTGCACGGGCTCGGCCCGCGCCACGGGTTCCTGCTCGAGATCGCCGCCCGGCTGCACGAGGTGGGGCTCTTCGTCAACAACCGGAGCCACCACAAGCACTCGATGTACCTGATCCTGAACAGCGACCTGTTCGGCGTCACCCGCGAGGACCTGCTGCTGATCGCCCTGATCGCCCGCTACCACCGCCGGTCCGCGCCGCTGCCCGAGCACCCCTACTACGGCACCCTGCCCCGGGAGCAGCGGCTCGTCGTGCAGAAGCTCGCGGCGATCCTCCGCGTCGCCGACGCGCTCGAGCGCAGCCACCTGCAGCGCGTCCGCGACTTCACCGTGGAGCGGACCGACGGCCGCCTGACGGTCACCATCGGCGACGTCGAGGACCTCACGATCGAGCGCATGGCCATCCGCGAGAAGGGCGGACTCTTCGAGGACATCTACGGTGTCACGATCGACCTCGACCGCGGCCACGCGATGAAAGGACCGGAAGGCAATGTCTAGGAAGTCCGACCCGTCGCGGTTCATCAACCGGGAGCTGTCCTGGCTGGAGTTCAACGAGCGCGTCCTCGAGGAGGCGTGCGACCCCTCCGTGCCGCTGCTGGAGCGCGTGCGCTTCCTCGCCATCACCGCCTCGAACCTCGACGAGTTCTTCATGGTCCGCGTCGGCGGCCTCCGCATGCTGGCCGCGCGCGGCGCCAGCCGCCGCGACATCTCCGGCATGACCGTGCGCGAGCAACTCGCCGAGATCTCGCGGCGCGTCCACCGCATGGTCGACGCCCAGCACGCCTGCCTCGCCCGGGAACTGGAGCCCCGGCTCGAACGCGCCGCGATCCGACGCATCGCGTGGGAGCGGACGACCGGGGAACAGGCCGGGCACTTGGCCCGCATCTTCGAGCAGGAGATCCTCCCGCTGCTGACGCCGCGCGCAATCGACCCCGAGCAGGAGTTCCCGATGGTCGCGGGGCTCACCCTGCACCTCGCCGTGCGCCTGAAGCGCGCAGCCCCGGCGGCGGGCGCACCCGCCGGCGAGGGATGGGCCGTCGTCGCGATCCCCCGGACCCTCTCGCGCTTCTACACGGTGCCCGCCGAGGACGCCTACCACTACGTGCTCGTCGAGGACATCGTCCGCGGCCACCTCGCCCGCCTCTTCCCGGGGTGCGAGATCCTCGACACCGCGGTCTTCCGCGTCACGCGCAACGCCGACATGAGCGTCGTCGAGGACCTCGCGGCCGACCTGCTCGCGCGCATGCAGGATGTGCTCGTCGCCCGCCGCGAGAGCGACTGCGTGCGGCTCGAGATCGAGGCCGGAACCGACCCGCGCCTCGCCGGCTGGCTCCGCCGGCAGCTCGAGGCCGACGAGGCCCAGGTCTACCGCGTGCCCGGCCCCCTGGCCCTCTCCGCCTGGTTCGGCTTCGGCGACCTCCAGGGCTTCGACGCGCTGAAGTCCGAGCCGTGGCCCCCGCAGCCGTCCCCGCTCGTGCCGAAGGGGGAACCGCTCTTCGACGTGCTCGACCGCCGCGACGTGATCCTCTACGCACCGTTCGAGAGCTACGACCCGGTCGTCCGCTTCGTCGAGGAGGCCGCCGCCGACCCGAACGTGCTGGCGATCAAGCAGATTCTCTACCGCACCAGCAAGAACAGCCCGATCGTCGCCGCGCTCGCCCGCGCCGCGGCCGACGGCAAGCAGGTGACCGCGCTCGTCGAGCTCAAGGCGCGGTTCGACGAGGCCCGCAACATCGACTGGGCGCGCGCGCTCGAGCGCGCCGGCGTGCAGGTCATCTACGGCATCCGCGGACTCAAGACCCACGCCAAGGTCTGCCTCGTCGTCCGCCGCGAACCGCAGGGCATCCGGCGCTACGTCCACTACGGCACCGGCAACTACAACGAGATGACCGCCCGCGTCTACGCCGACGTCAGCCTGATGACCGCGGCCGACGACTACGGCGCCGACGCCTCCGCCTTCTTCAACACGATCACCGGCATCACGCAACCCGGCCCCTACCGCCGCATCGAGGCCGCCCCGCTCGGCCTGCGCCGCCGCCTGCTCGACCTCGTCGAGGGCGAGATCCAGCGCTGCCGCCAGGGCCGCCCCGCGAGGATCGTCGTGAAGGTCAACTCGCTGGCCGATCCCGAGCTGATCGAGGCGCTGTACCGCGCCTCGCAGGCCGGCGTGACGGTCGACTGCCTCGTCCGCGGCATCTGCTGCCTGCGCCCGGGCGTGAAGAAGCTCAGCGAGACCATCCGCGTGTTCAGCGTCGTCGACCGGTTCCTCGAGCACGCGCGGATCCTCTACTTCCACCAGGACGGCGATCCCGCCCTCCTCCTCTCCAGCGCCGACTGGATGCCGCGCAACCTCGACAAGCGCATCGAACTGCTCGTGGAGGTCGTCGACCCGGCGGCGCGCCGGTTCCTCGGGCGCATCCTCGACACCTGCCTCGCCGACAACGTCAAGGCCCGCCGCCTGCGGCCCGACGGCACCTACGAGAGCGTCAAGCCCGTTCCGCGCGCGAAACGCCTGCGCAGCCAGGAGGCCCTCTACGACGCCGCCCGCCGCGCCGCCAAGTCCGCCGAGGACTCCGGCAAGGCCGTCTTCGTCCCGCACCGCCCCTCCGGCGGACGTTGACCGCAGCCGCGACCCCCCGGGTTCGCGCCGGCTGTCCTCGCGTCGAACCAGGCACGGGAGACGGCGCCAGGATCCGCGCGATCGTCCTGATCCAGACCGAGCGGCGCGGGGGTGAACAAGATCGCTTCCTCGCACCTGGAAATCCCCGGCGTCACCGGGGTCTGCTCGGTCGCCGGCGTGCAAGACCCTGTGACCATCGTCCGCGTGACGGACAGCGACGCCCGCGCCGCAATGGTCAGGGAGAAGATGCTGAAGCTCGACGGACTCCGGAAGACCAAGAGCCTGATCGCGTTCAAGGCCTACTCCAGGCACGACCTCGAACCCATGCTCTCCCTCGGCGCCTAAGGGGCGCCGGACCCGCCCTCGGAGCGCGCCCCACTGCCCGCACCGTCGCACGGACCGCCGGAACGGCCGGGGCACTTCGGGTTCGGGCATGCGCCCGTGGTCTGGCAGAAACGCCGCCGGGCCTCCGCGACCGCCCGGGCGTAGTCCGCGGCGTCCATCGGATCGTACGCGACGTAGTTGCTGGAGTAGTCGTCGGATTCCGGATGCCCGTCATCCACGAAGATCCCTCGTCCGTTGACGGTTGGCGTTTTCATGCGGTCAATGTACGCCACGACTGTTTGGATTCCATTCAGAACCGGTCAGATTACTCCCCGCGTGTCAAAGGTCCAGGATCCGGAGGACGCCATCGAGGTCCGACAGATCCGCAACCGTCTTGTCGGCACCGGCTTCCGTGAGAGCATCCATGGAATGTCCGCCCGTCGCGACGGCCAGGCACCGCGCCCCGATCGCATGCGCCGCCGCCACGTCGGCCGGCGTGTCGCCGACGACCCACACGGATCCGATCCCGCCCCCGGGCACGTGCCGCCGTGCCCGCTCGAGGGCGAGCGCCGCGATCGCCTTCCGGTCCCCGTGCTCGTGGCCGTAGGCGCCGAGGACGAAATGCCCGTGCAGGCCGGCCGCCTCCAGCTTGATCCGCGCGCACCGCCCCGTGTTCCCGGTCACCAGCCCGACGACCGCCCGCGGATCGGCGGACAGCCTCTCCAGCAGCTCCCGCACACCGGGAAGGACCGTGGGCACCACGTGGCGGATCGTCTCGCGCAACTCGACGGCGAGGCGGTCGAAGAACCGGTCGACCTCCGCCGCCGTCGCCGTCCGCCCGTGATGGCGCAGGATCCGATCGAGCACATCCAGGTCCGTCGCGCCGGCGAAGTCGATGTAGGGAATAGCGTCGTCCCACCCGAACACCGCGGCGAGCGCGCGGATGAACGACGCCCGCCCCGCGCCGCGCACGTGCAGCAGCGTGCCATCGATGTCCAGCAGCGCGACCACCCGCCCGCAGCCCGCTCCGTTCTCCCCGCTCATGCGCCCGTCCTCATCCGGGGCGTTTGTACCAGAAGCCGCACGGTCGGCGAAGCGGGCGGATCCCCCGAAGCGCGTTGCGGCGATCCGCGGCGGCGGCTACCTTCGGCCCATGCGACATTTCCCGGTCCTTGCCGCCGCCGCCCTGGCCGCCCTGTCCGCCCGGGCCGACGGGCCGCGCGACCTCATGAGCGACACTTGGCTCGCCACCGACGCTCTCGGACGCGAGGTCCCCGGCTACGAGCAATGCGGCCCGCCGAAACCCGGCCGCACCGTCGGGATCTTCTACTTCCTCTGGCTGGGCACCCACGGAACCAACCTCTTCGACATCTCGCGGATGCTCGCCGCCAAGCCGGACGCCCCGGCCTTCGGACCGCGCGGCGCGTTCCACTGGTGGGGCGAGCCGCATTTCGGGCACTACCGCAGCGACGACCCCTGGGTGATCCGGAAGCACGCGCAGATGCTCTCCGACGCCGGCGTGGACGCCCTCGCCTTCGATGTCACCAACGCCTACACCTACGACAACGTGGTCGACGCCGTCGGCACGACGTTTGCGGGCATCGTCCGCGAGGGCGGCCGGCCACCGCCCCGGTTCTTCTTCCTCACCCATTTGCGCAGCCCGGAGGTTTCGAAACGCCTGCTCGACCGCGTCTACACGCCGCGGCTCCACGAACCGTTCTGGTTTTCGTGGAAGGGCCGGCCCCTCCTGCTGGCCGACCTCGACGGACAGGATCCGGCGGTGGGCGCGTTCTTCACGATCCGCGAATCGTGGGCATGGACGCAGAAGCAGAAGTGGTTCGGCGACGGGCGCGACCGCTGGCCCTGGCTCGACCACCACCCGCAGACGCCCGGCTGGCACGACGACCCGTCCAGACCCGAACAGGTCGTCGCCTGCGTCGCGCAGCACCCGGTCTCGAACATCGGCCGCTCGTTCCACGCCGGCGCCCAGCCGCCGCCCGGGGCGACGGACACGGGCCGCGGGCTGTGCTTCATCGAACAACTCAAGCGCGCGATCGAGGTCGGCCCCGAGTTCCTTTTCCTCACCGGCTGGAACGAATGGGTCGCGCAGCGCTTCGTCAGCGACAAGGGCGGGCAGACCTTCCTGGGCCGCAAGCTCCCTCCCGGCGGGACGTTCTTCGTCGATGCGTACAACCAGGAGTTCAGCCGCGACATTGAGCCGATGCGCGGGGGCCATGCGGACAACTTCTACCACCAGATGGTCTCCGGCATCCGCCTCTACAAGGGCGTCCGCCCGCGGCCGGCCGCCTCCCCCGCGAAGACGATCCGCATCGACGCAGACTTCTCGCCGTGGGACGACGTCCGCCCCGTCTACCTCGACGATATCGGCGACACATCGCCGCGCGACCACGCCGGCTGGGGCGGGGAACACCACGTCAACCGCTCGGGACGGAACGACCTCGACACGATGCACGTCGCCCGCGACGGCACCCACCTCTATTTCCACGCGCGGGCGCGGACCTCCCTGACCGCCCCGGAGGGAACGAACTGGATGGTCCTGCTTCTCAACACCGACTGCGACCCGCGGACCGGATGGTGTGGATACGACGTCGCCATCAACCGGTCCCGCGACGCAGCGGGCGGAACGAGCATCGAGCGCAACGCGGGCGGATGGTCGTGGAAGCCGGCGGGCACGGGCCGGATCGCCGTCCTGGGCCGCGACCTGCACCTGGCGGTGCCGCGCGATCTTGTCCTCCCCGGGCAAAGCGGCGGACGCGTCCGCCTCGACTTCAAGTGGTGCGACAACCTCCCCGCACGCGGGGACCCGATGGACTTCATCGACCAGGGCGACACCGCCCCCAACGGACGCTTCCGGTACCGGTACGAGGAGGCGCCCTGACGAACGCGCCCGGCCGGGGGGCCCGGCCGGGCGCATCACTCGAAAGGTCCGGACTCAGATCGTTCCGCCGGGCGCCCTCGGACGGCGGCCTTCGCCATCGCCCCGGCGGGGACGGTCGCCGCCTCCCTCGCGATGCTTCTCCATCGCCTCGCGGGCGGCCGTGCGCTCCTCGTCGCTGAGCTTGCCGTCACCATCCTTGTCGAAGCGCTTGAGGAACTCCCCTTGCGGGCGGCCGTCGCCGGGACGGTTCTGCTCCCACGCCTCGCGGGCGGCCTTGCGCTCCTCGTCGCTGAGCTTGCCGTCGCCATCCTTGTCGAAGCGCTTGAGGAACTCCCCCTGCGGGTGGCCGTCGCCGGGACGGTTCTGCTCCCACGCCTCGCGGGCGGCCTTGCGCTCTTCGTCGCTGAGCTTGCCGTCGCCATCCTTGTCGAACTTCTTCAGGATCTCCTCGCGCGAGGGGCGCTCGGGAGGGGTGCCCGCTCCCGGACCGGGCTGTCCGTCGCGGCGCTTCATCATCTCCTCGCGGAGGGCCGTGCGCTCCTCGTCGCTCAGTTTCCCATCGCCGTCCTTGTCGAACTTCTTGAGCATCTCCTCGCGGGACGGGGGCTCCGGCCGGTCGCCCTTCGGCGCGTCGCCGCCCGGTCCGCCGGGCCGATCGCCGTTCTCGATGTGCTCGCGGGCGGCCTTCTTGGCAGCCTCGCGCTCGGCGTCGTTGAGCTTCCCGTCGCCGTCCGCGTCGAACTTCTTCACGAGTTCGTCGCGGAAACCGCGGGCCTTCTCCATCGCAGCCTGCTTCTCCTCCTCGCTGACCTGGCCGTCGCCATTGGTGTCGGCTCGCTGCTTCATCTTCTCCGCCGCGGCCTTCGCCTTCTCGATCTCGTCGCCCGTCAGCTGGCCGTCGCCGTTGGCATCGAACATCTGTCGCAGGTGCTCCCGGAGGGGGCCGCCGCCCGGCCCGCCGGCACCGGCGCCCTCATCGGCCGCCCGCGCCGTCGCGACGGCCACCAGCGCCGCCGCCAGAACGATCCATGGGGTCTTCATTGTACTTCGGTCTCCTGGTCGCCCCGGACCCGCCGGGGCTCGGTTCTGAGCGGATAACGGACCGGGACCCCGGGTTATTGCAGGTCGCGAGAAACGAAGGCGGGCGATCGCCCGGCGCGTCAGCGGGAGACGGTCGCCGAAGCCCACCGCGCCCAGGTGCCGTTCGGCAGCGGGGCCACGCCCGGGGCGCCGGTGAGGAGCATCTCGCCCTGCTCGATGCGACCCCCGGCGTCGCGCATCGTCTGCCCGAGCACGTTGGCCAGGATCACCGGGGAGAAACCCGGCGTGTGGCCGCTCAGAAGCACGAACAGCGGCTCGGGCGAGAGCACGGCGCGGCAGAGGTCCAGGCTCCGGATGAGGTCGCGCTCGATCTTGTAGATCTCCCCGGCGGCGCCCCGGCCGAAGCTCGGAGGGTCGAGGATCACGGCCTCGTAACGGCGGCCGCGCCGCTCCTCGCGCCCGAGGTACTTGTGGGCGTCCTCGGTGATCCACCGGACCGGCGCGCCGGCGAGGTCGTTGAGCGCGGCGTTGTCGCGCGCCCACTGCACCATCCCGCGCGAGGCGTCCAGGTGGCACACCTCGGCGCCCGCCCGCAACGCGGCGAGCGTCGAGCCCCCGGAGTACGCGAAGAGATTCAGCACGGCGGGGCGGCGGCCCGTCCGCGCGGCGGCGGCGCGGACCGCGCCGTCGATCCACCGCCACTGCTCGCGCTGCTCGGGAAAGAGGCCGAGATGGCCGAAATCCGTCCCGGACAGGCGGAACCGCAGCCCGTCGATCGCAATGACCCACGACTCGGGAAGCGCGCCCCGGTTGTGCCAGCGCTGGCCGTCCTCGCGGTCGAAGGACGCGACCGCCTGCGCCCAGCGGGCCGGCGGGAGCGACGGACGCCACACCGCCTGCGCCGCGGGCCGCGAGAGGACGTGCGGCCCGAAGCGTTCGAGCTTCCGCCCGTCGCCGCTGTCGAGGAGTTCGTAGTCCGTTGCCTGCGTCACGCGAGCACTATAGCTTCGCCGCCGGCGGCGACAACCCCCGCCGCGGCACCGGCGCCGCGCGGCGCCTCTCCGGAATCCGGCATGCTCCCGGAGTCCGTCGAACGGCCGGGCGAGCCGCCCGGCCCCACCGTTCCCTCCCGTGGAGTCCGCGGCAGGGACCGGGCCGCGGCCCGACCGAGCTCGCCGGGGTCCGGCCCGGCCGGCGGACGATTTCCGGATCGCACCCGCCATCGGTCGTGCGCCCGTGCCGCCGCGGGCCGCAAGTTCGCCGTTGTGAACCGATCCTCGTTGCGGCTATTCTGCGGCTCCAACAAACCGGAGGACGTGAATGAAGGCGATTCTGAAGGCGGTTCTTGCCGTGGCGGTGGCGGGGCTGGTCGCAACCGGGTGCGCGACGACCTGCGCGAAGTCCTGTTGTTCGGACGCGAGCTCCTGCTGCATGAAGTCCGCGTGCAAGAAGCTGATCGTGGCGAAGATCACCCTCAAGGCCGACAAGGCCGACGCCTTCGCCGAGGCCGCGAAGACCATCGTCGCCGCGTCCCGCGCCGAGCCGGGCTGCATCAGCTACACGCTCTACAGGAACCCGCACGAGCCGACGGCGTTCTTCTTCTTCGAGGAGTGGAAGGACCAGGCCGCGATCGATTTCCACTTCGCCACGCCCCACTTCAAGGCCTTCGGGGACCAGATCAAGGACATGATCGTCGGCGCGCCCGAGATCAAGATCCTGAACGCCTGCGAGCCGCCCGCGGCGAAGTAGCGCGGCCTCCGCCGGATTCGCCGATGCCGGGGCCGACGGTCCCGGCTGCAGCGGTTGTCACCGGGGAATCGGGCGCTATCCGATCGCCCACGGCTTGCGCCACGCGGGGCCCCGGAGCAGCGCGTTGGCCGCGTCGTCGCCCGGGAACGTCTCCTTTTCGGGATCCCAGGCCAGCTTCCGGCCGCCGAGTTTGACGGAGATGTGCGCGAGATGGCAGAGCGAGGTGGTGCGCTGCCCGACCTCCTCGTCCTCGAGCGTCCGGCCGCGCGTCTTCACGCAGTCGATGAAGTCCTCCTTCTCGCCCCGCAGCGGGAAGTGGACCTCCTCCGGACCGATCTTCGCCTTCAGGATCGCCGGGTCGCTCGCCTCCAGCTTGTCGGGATGGAGCTCGTCCTGGACGTAGTTGACGCGGATCCAACCCTTGTCGCCCTCGAAGTACACGTGGGGCGTCCCCATCTGGTAGAAGAGCTCGACGCCGTTCGCAAAGCGGTACCACGCGTCGAATTGCTCCAGCACGTTCCAGACCTTGCCCGCGTGGAACGTGCCGGTCGCCTTCACCTCGACCGGGCCGGTGCGCTCGGTGCCCGCGCCCCACTGGGCGATGTCGTTCAGATGCGTGCCCCAGTTCGTGATCATCCCGTCGCAGTAATCGAGATTCCGCATCCATCCCGGGCGGCTCCGGATATCCCGGGGCGCGTGCACGCGCTTCTGGATGTAGTCCACCTTCGGCGCGGGGCCGAGCCACAGGTCGTAGTCGAGGTCCGCCGGCGGCGCGGTGACGTCCTCGGGCTCATTCGGGAACACCTCCTTGGGCGAACCGGTGCGCATCAGCTTGAGCTTTCCGATGCGCCCGTTGCGCACGAGTTCGGCGGCGCGGTGCATGGGCTCGAGGGAGCGGAACTCGCTGTCGACGCGGAAGACCCGCTTGCCTCGCGCGGCGGCGTCCGCCATCATGCGGCCCTCGACGACGGTGCGCGTGATGGGTTTTTCGAGCGCCACGTCCTTCCCCGCCGCGAACGCGGCCAGCGTCATGGGCGCGTGCCAGTGGTCGGGCGTCGAGATCATCACCGCGTCAATGTCCTTCTGCGCGAGCAACTCGCGGAAATCCCTGTAGGTCCGGCACCCTCCGCCGCCCGCCGCCGCGTTCTTCGCGTACGCCTTGTCGACGGCCAGCCTCCCCTGCTCCATCCGCCACGCGTCGACATCGCACACGGCGACCACGACGCAATCCGGGATCTTGAAGAACGAGGCGAGATTGGAGCCGTAGGCCTGCCGGCCCATGCCGATCATGCCGACCGCGATCTTGCCGCCCGGTCCGTTCGCGCCGAGCAGGCGCGACGGCAGGATCAGCGGCGCCGCGACGGCGGCACTCGCGGCCTTCAGGAAACCGCGGCGGGTGGGAGCTGAATACGAGCGGGGATTCATGGGGGCCTCCGGA
>VGWF01000025.1 GCA_016873715.1 Lentisphaerota bacterium
TCGCCCCTCGTCCCTCGTCCTCACCGAACGATTCCGCGGTGGCGGGCCACTAATGGGTTGAACGCCGCGCCCGGGCGCGGCACAAACGTGGAAGACGGAGGACGGACGATGAAGACATGGATCGGACTGATGCTGGCGACGGGGATTGCGGCGGGAGCGTGCGCGGCCGACGTGCCGCCGCCGGGATCCGGGCCGGACACGAACGTGGCCGGCGCCGTCGTCATCAGCTGCAAGATCCTGGAGGTGCCCGCGGCGGAATACCGCAAGCTGCTGGGCGATCCGGCGCTCCAGGGCGCCGCGGTCGTGCCGGAGTCCATGCAGAGACGGATCCTGGACCTCAAGGACGCCGACATCCTGTCGGCACCCCGCATGGCGACGATGCCCGGCCAGTCGGGGCAGATCCGCGTCGTCCGGACCGTGAAGGTCGTCGCCGGGTATCAGAAGAACAAGGAAACGGGCAAGTCCGAGCCCGTGCTGGAGGACCGGGAGGCCGGCCTATCGCTGACGGCGATGGCGGAGCCGGACCCGGCGGATCCCGGCATCCTGGCCACGACCATCGATCTCCAGATCGTCGACGTCCCCGAGCAGCCGCCGGTCGAATCCGCCCCGGGCGCCGTCGCGGTCGTGTCGACGCGCAGCATCTCGACCTGTGTCCGGATCCCCAACGGCGGGACGGTGGTCCTCGGCGGCCTGGCCCGGGATGACGGCGCGGCGAAGGACGGCAAGCGGATGACGCTGGTCCTGCTCAGTGCCAGCCAGGGCGTCGCGCCCCTCGTGGCGAAGTGCCGCTCCCTCGTCATCCCCCAGATCGAGTTCCGGGAGGCATCGATAAAGGACGTCGTCGCGTTCCTCGTCGAGCGATCGCACCAACTCGATCCCGCGAAGGATGGCGTCAACATCGTCCTCGACCTCCAGGGCGCGGAGCCGCCGCTCCTCACGCTCGCCCTGCGCAATGTCCCCCTGGGCGATGCGCTCCGCTACGTCACGATGCTGACCGGGCTCGAGTTGAAGTACGAGCCCCTCGCCGTGGTGATTTCCACCGCCCGCAAGGAGCAGCCGAAGCCGTCGAACCCGTGAACGATCCGGCCTCAAGCTTCGAGGCAACGGCGCTGGCGTGCCGTCCGCGGATCTACCGGGCGGCCTGCCTGCTGCTTGCCGACCCGCACGAGGCGGAGGATGTGACCCAGCGCGTCTTCGTCGAGGCGTGGCGCGGCTGGGCGCGCTTCGAGGGCCGGTCGTCCGCGTTCACGTGGCTCTACCGCATTCTCGTCCGCACCTGCGCGCGCCACCGCCGGCGCCACGGCCGGCTCGCGTGGCGCCTCGGCCCCAGCGAGCCCGCCGCCGCCGCCGAGGCGATTCCGGACCCCGCGCCCGGGCCGGCCGAGCGCCACGCCAGGGACGAGACGCACGCGGATGTCCGGACGCTGCTTCGGGCCCTGTCCCCCAAGCTGCGCGCCGTGCTCGTCCTGCGCTACGTCGAGGACTGCACGGTGCCCGAAATCGCCCGGGCCCTCGGCCTTCCGGAGGGGACCGTGAAGTCGCGGCTCAATTACGCGCTGGAATCGGCCGCCCGCCTCTGGCGCACGGAGCATGGATCATGAACGACCCCCGTCACGCGATCGAGAGGCGCCTCCGCGAAGCGATGCGCGCCGAGGCGGACCGATGCGCCGCCGACGAGCCCGCCCGCCTCGCCGCCCGATGCGCCGCGATTCCGACGGCCGCCGCGATGCCGATCCGCCACCGGGCCGCGTGGTTCTGGGCCGCGGGGCTGGCCGCCGCCGCCGCGATGGCCGTCGTTCTCCGTCCCTTCGCGCCGCCGGGGCCGCCTGCGCCCGTCGTGCGCCCGGTCGCGGTCCCCGCAACCGGGGCCCAGCTGGCCCGCCTCCACGCCTCCGTCCCCCGCCCGCCGCCGGTCCTCCGCCCGCCACCCGTCGTTCGCCCGCCCCCGCCTTCCCGGCCCGGGTCCTGACGGCGATATCCTTGACTTTTCCAAGGATTGGAACCCGCCGCGCCACCGGTTTCCAAGGGTTGGAAGATTTCGGATCCGCCCGTGCACGTCCGCTCGCGATTCCCGTCCCCGCGCTTCGTGTCCCCGCGTGCCCCCGCGCAACGGGTTGCGGAACGGATGGCTGTCGCGGCCGCCGCTCCGCCGCCGCGCCCACCGGGGGGAGTATTCCAGACCGTCTGTCGTCATTGATCTTGTCATCCGGACCGGTTGGCATAAGTACTGCGATAGCTTGTGATGGGTTGCTGCAACGGATGGACGGCTGGGAACGAAGTCCGGAGGATGCGATGAAGTCTTTGATGCTTGACCGGGGATCGGCGCCGCGGACCTGCACGTTGCTTCGGCGGCCCTGGGCCGGGGCCCTGGTCGTGGCCGGACTGCTCGCCGCGGGCGTGGGTGACGCCCGGGCGCAGACGGGCGTCTGGGCGAAGACCGACGGCGCCTATTGGAACGACGCCGCGTCCTGGTCGAACAGCGTCATCCCCAACGGCGTCGGCCACTGGGCGTGGCTGACCGGCAACAACGACATCGGCGGCGGCATCGGCGGAGCGGCGATCATCACGCAGAATGTCAACGTCACGCTCGGCTTCCTCATTTTCGGCGACACGGACCGCGGCACGGCGTCCAGCATCCGCGGGACGAACGCGACGACGTCGAGCACGCTGACCTTCGACACCGGCGACGGACGGATGGCGCTGCTGTCGCACGGCTCGGGCGATCTCCACACGCTCGGCCAGCCGTCCGGACGCAATTTCAACATCGGCAACGGCGGCGACTTCATCGACGTCGGCATCAAGGTGACCGACCCGCAGGGCCTCTACATCGAGAACTTCGCCAACCTGACCTTCTGGGGCGGCACGACCAACTCCCGCGTGTTCGACGGCGGCGGCTTCGACGTGATCAAGACGGAGGATGCCCTCCTCCAGTTCCGCCGCACGATCACCAACGTCAACAACTTCATCGTCCGCGACGCCTACGCCGAGCTCATCCTCGAGGGCGATCTCGGGATGCGCCCGGACATCACCAACATCGTCATCGGCGTCGCGCCGGGCACCCTGGAGACCGGTGCGCTTCATCCGATCCAGAGCCAGGTCCTGACCGGCGAGGGCGGGACGAAGGACCGCACGCAGTACCCGTACTTCAACCTCATCGGCGACAACAACACCAACAGCACGACGAAGATGACGAACACCTTCAACGTCGTCCTGAACCACGGGGCGTACCGCGCCTTCTCCCGGCCGTTGGCGGCGGCCGCCCAACAGTCGAATTGGACGAATTACCAGGGGGTCTACTCGGGGACGTTCACCCTGAACGGCACGGCCGATGAATCGTTCCTATGGACGGAGGCGCAGGATACGGGGAGCTTCACCAGCAGCGCCCGCCAGGTGTACTTCACCGGGCCGCTGACCGGCACCGGCGGGTTCACCAAGGTGGGGTCGGGAGAGATGACGCTCCTGGGCACCAACAGTTTCTCGGGCGAGGTCAACCTCCTCCGCGCATGGGACCGCGGTCGCGGCCGGTACGGCAGCATCGGGCTGCGCGACGGCGGCATCATGACGGCCGTGGCGGGATTCAACATCCTGCGCGATGGCGGGATCTACCTCGACAACAGCGCGGTGAACATCGCGGACCGCATCAACGACAACGCGTGGATCCTCAACCAGAACTACGGCCGGCTCGAGATCCTGGGCAACGGACTGGCGGCATCGAGCGAGACGCTCGGCAACGTCACCAACCGCTCCGGCTGGATGGCCTTCGAACTGGACACCCACGACTCCACCCCGCAGGCGATGACGCTGAACCTCGCCCGGCTCGTCCGCGACGTCGGGTCGGTCGTCTCGTTCCACGCCAGCGACGTCCGCCAGGGCGCCTTCGCAACCAACGCGGGCCCGGGGATGCTGACGGTCAACCTGGCCGACAACGGCGCCTCGCTGACCCGGATCGGCGGCAACGGCGGCGTGGGCGCGGTGAACCGCAAGGTCGTTGTCGGCGTGTTCGGCGGCGACGCCTCGGACATCGCCGCGCTGACGGGGACGACGACCGACCCCAACGGCATCGTGGCCAACCGGGCGGATGAGTTCATGACGCTGGACGGCGGCCGCCTCCGCACGCTGCGGGACGACGAGATGGTCCACCTGGGCGGGCGCGTCACGAATACGCTGACCATCACCCAGGCGGACGCTGCGACGGACGCGAACGTCAACATCGCCTTCCGGTCCACGCAGGTGGCCGTGAACTCGTCGGCCAACGGTGTTGGCGGCGCCTTGAACCTGATCAAGAACCGCATTTCCGGCGACGTCACCTGGAATTCGCTGCGCTTCGGGCCGGCGACAAACTTCACCGGCGCCGCGGCCAACGATGTCGGCGGCCGGACGATCCTCATCGACCACGGATCGAAGGTTACGCTGGAGTCCGGCATGCTGCTCTTCGGCCGCGACACGCGCAGCGCCACCGGCGACGACCTGCCGGGCGGCTCGATCTACCTCTGGCGCGGCACGCTGGATCTCGACGGGGCCGCCAACGACCGCGAGGCGGTCATCCACAACTCGGGCGGCTATACCGCGGTTATCCGCAGCACGGTGGAGGCGGCGAACGGTCTGACGAAGTCCGGCGACAACAGCATCTATCTCGACAAGGCCAACGCGATCGGCGGGACCGTGTTCGTGCCGCAAAGCCTGCTGCTCCTGCGCGATCCCGCGGCCCTGGGTTCGGCCACCCAGGTGGTCATCAGCGGCTCGGGGGAACTCCGTCTCCAGCTGGGCGGTTCCTTCAACCCGGCGGAGCTGGTGGTTCAGCCGATGCCGTACGCGAAGGGTTTCCTCCGCAGCGAGAACTATCACAACCAGTGGAACGGGAACATCCGCATCTTCCACGTCGACGAGACCGGCCTGACCCATCACGATACGCAGTTCCTCGCCGGGGAGAACAGCCAGAACGCGACGCTGACCATCGCCGGGGACATCGCGCTCGACGGCCCGCAGGCGGCGTCGGATATCCACCTGATCGACCCCACGCGGCTGACGCTGGGGACCTCGGCCGGCATCCTCAATCTGAAGGGCAGCGTCGGCGACGTGTACAGCAACGGGGTTGCGCGGCCCTTCATCTCGGCCGACGCGACGGCCGGCATGGTCGGCGGCGGCGACATCACCAACCGGGTTTCCACCGAGAACTCGATGCTGCGCTTCCGGATCGACGGTCCGTCGCTGGCCAACTACGGCGACGAGCTCGCGGTGAACATCTACAGCCCCTGGCGCGCGACGGGCCGCCTCTACGCCGAGCAGGGCACGATCCGCTACCTCGGCGATCCCGCGGCGGGGAAGGGCGCGTTCTGGGACGCCCAGACGCTGAGCAACGCGAATTTCGTGAACGCGCTCAGCGGGTTCGTCCTCGGCGAGGCGGGCACGGACAACGGCGGCAGCGTGACCTTCCTGCTGACGAAGGACGGCCAGTCGCTCAACGCCGAGCGGTTCGCGATCGGCAACAACAACCCAACCAACACGCTCGCGCTTGGCCTGGAGCACTTCGGCCCGCAGAACAAGACCGTCCTGGTCGGCAACAGCTACAACGATCCCTCTCCGGCGGGCGACGACAACCGCATCACGTTCGACCGCGAGCTGCGCGTGTACTCGCACAACGGGTGGGACAGCGCGGCAGGCACGGCGAGCGTCGGCCGCGTCAACATCACGCAGTCGCTGCGCGGCAACGGCAACGCGACACTGACGAAGATCGGCAGCGGCGTTGTCAACCTCCAGGGGCCCGATACCAGCGCTTACAGCGAGGCCAACCGGATCTATCGCTTTGTCCTCCTGGGCGGCGAGTTGGTCCTGGACCGGTCGCCGGGGTCATCCGCCAACCTCGGAATGCGGCGGACGACGGACGACCAGACGGCAGCCCTCGTGCTCGGCGGCGGCGATCTGACGCATTGGGGGAATGCGGCGATCACCACGGAGCTCCCCGGCAGCAACCTGCTCGTCCGGGCGGGCGATTCGATCATCCGCTCGCGGACGACGGGTCCCGCCGGAACCAATGCGCTGTTCATCGCGACCGCGACGGCGCAGACGGTGACGCGGCAGCCGGGCGGGACCGTCAACTTCGAGCGCGACCTTTCGGCCGGCGGCAACGCAGGGATTCACTTCGGTCTCACGGCCAACGCCCGGATCGGCTCGTGGGCGGTGATCAGTTCGAACGGGCTGTCCGGCTTCTCCTGGGCGGCGACGGACGCGGGGACCAACGTCCGGCCGTTCACGGCCTACTCGGTCGACACCTTCGGGTCGGGCAACCATGTCGACGTGCAGGCGCCGTCCGTATTCGCGGCCGACACCGTGGCGGCGTCGGCCCGGTTCAACGCGAATCAAGGGCTCGATCTCGGCGGATTCCAGCTGGACGTCCAGCAGGGCGGCCTGCTGGTCACGCCGAACGTGGGCAGCACGCTTTCGATCGGCAACGGCACCCTGACCGGTTCGGGCGGCGAATTGATCCTCCACAACTACAGCGCCGCCTACGGCTTCGGGATCTCGGCGAACATCACCGGCGCCCTGGCGCTGACGCACTCCGGGCCGGGGACGACCACGCTGACGGGGGCCAACAGCTTCCAAGGCCCGGTGTACCTCAACGGCGGCACCCTGCGCGTCGACGGCGCGGCTCGGCTGGGCAACGCGACGAACAGCCTGGAACTGAGGGGCGGCGTCCTTCAGTTCACCGGGACCACCGACCTCGGGACCCGGTCCATCGTCGTCGGCGGCGACGGCGGCCAGATCCGGGTCGATGCCGGCATGACCGTGACGAACTTCGGGCGGATCGACAGCGAGACCAACTACCTCGACATCGCCCGCGTCAACCTCGGCCAGGGCGACTACATCAAGAGCGGCTTGGGGACCCAGGTCTGGGCGGGGGCGGTCGCCGACGGCGGCGTGGTGATCAGCAACTGGATCCAGGGCGCGATCGACATCCGCGAAGGCGTCGTGAAGGTCGACCGGCGGTTCCTGACGAACGAGGTCTTCGGCACCTCCCGGTCCTACTTCGACGGCACCGTCATCCGCAGCGGCGCCGCCCTGGTGATCAACTCCCAGACCAACGCCGGGAATGCCACCCCGGACATCCGCGAGTGGCTGACGCTGGAGCAGGGGGCCACGCTGGCGATCCTGGATCGCGATCCCAACTTCCAGGGCCGGCGGTGGAACGCGCCGGTCAACGTCCTCGGGGACGCGACCGTCTTCGTCGGGGCGGAGGACTTCAGCCTGCACGAATCTGCGGGCTACCTGGAGGGGCCGGGCAGTCTGATCAAGACGGGCGACGGGGCGCTGCTCATCCGCAATTACAGTCCGGATCACACCGGCGCGTTGGAGGTTCGGGATGGCACCATCGACATGTTCACGACCGGTCCCTACACGCATCCGAACGCGTCGGCGATCCGGATCGGCTCCGCGACCAACGTGGACTTCGGGACGTTGATGTTCCGCATCCGGCCCGAGATCGAGAATCTCGCCAAGGAAACGGTCGTGCCCCAGAACATCACGGTCCTCGGCGAGTCCGCCGACACCCGCCTCGGGTTCTTCCGGTCCGACCACAACGACTCGGTCCGGTTCACGGGCGGCATCGACCTGACGGGATTCAACACCAACGCCGGGGCCGCGGTCCGCGAGTTCCAGCTCTGGCGCGGGGATGACGCCGTCGGACAGCGCACGGCCGAGGGCGGCGACACGTTCGACGAGCGGCTGTTCGTCTGGCTCGAGGGCGGCATCACCGGCGGCGACAAGCGGATCCGCACGGTCACGGAACTGGCCGGCAATCAGGACAAGGGGACCCAGGATCCGCCGGAACTCAATGTCCATACCGTCTATACGCTGTCGGGGACGAACACCGGCTGGACGGGCACGTTGGAGGTCGGCAACCGCAACGGAACAGCCGCCGGCGTGCAGGGTCCGGACTTCGACAAGGAGCACTACGTCCGCTTCGGCCGGAACGACGGCGCGGCGACGCTGGCGATCTCGTCGAACAACATCGTCGTGCTCCGCCACGACGCCCATCTGCAGGCCTTCGGCAGCCAGGTGACGATCGGGACGCTGATGACCGACGGCAAGGCCGACAACGTGACGACCGACTACTACGGCAACGATCCGTCGACGAACTCGTTCATCGAGAACGCCGGCACGATCGCGGGCAGCTTCCGGATCGTCCAGCAGACGAACAGCATCCTGCGCGCGACGATCCGCAACGGCACCTTCTGGTCGCCGACCGCCGGCGACCAGGCCGCGGCCCCGCTGAGCATCATCAAGGACGGACCGGCCAGCCTGACGCTGGAAAGCGCCCATACCTACAGCGGGACGACCCGCGTCATGGCCGGCACGCTGGCGCTGACGGGCGGGGCGTCGATCGTGAACAGCTCGATGATCCAGATCGACGCCGGCGCGACGTTCAGCGTGACGCAGCGAACCGGTGCGACGATGACGCTGGTCTCGGGGCAGACGCTGAAGGGCGAGGGGACGTACGCCGGCGGGCTCATCGTCGCCTCCAACGCCACCGTCGCCCCCGGGTCGAGCCCCGGCACGCTCACGACCACCGCCGATGTGGAGTTCCAGTCCGGTTCGACCTTCTCGGTCGATCTGGTCGGCACGCTCGCCGGCGAGGCCGACAAGCTCGTGATGGCGGGGGCGGGCGACACGCTGACGCTCGGCGGGGCGACGCTGAGCCTCATCACGCCCAACGTGCTTCCGGTCTCCTCGTCGTTCGTGATCATCGACGGCTTCAGCAGCATCAGCGGCACGTTCGCGGGCCTGCCGAACGATGGCGACACGGTGGCGACCGCGAACAACACGTTCGAGATCCAGTACAACGCCAACGACATCACGTTGACGGTCGTTCCCGAGCCGGCGTCGCTCGGCCTGATCGGGGTTGCCGGACTGTTCGGCTGGCTGGTCCGCCGCCGGCGCTGCTGACCGGCGCGGGGCGGGCGGGCCGTTGTCCGCATCGAGATCCTCGCGATACTCCGCCGAGGCTCCGGCCTCGGGCGGTCGCCGCCCTACCGCGCTGTCGAAGCGCATCGGGCCCGGGACTCCGTCCGCCCGTCCGGCGGCCGGGGATCGGGCTCACCCCTCGGGACAGCGGTTCCCGTTGCTGCCGTCGCGATCACGGAACGGGCGATGGACACCGGCCGCTGACGGGACGGGGGCGGGGCGGGGACGGACAGCCCCCGCCATGCGCCTGCGCACGCGACAACGCCACCGGCCGCGCCAACGCCGTCCACCTCCAGCCGGCGCCCGGCCCTGGCGTCGGCTTGCCCGTCACCGCCGGTGCACGCGGACGCGGAAGAAGCGCGACGTCGGGGACGCGGACTGCGGGCGCCAGCTTTCCATCCACAGCCCGCCGGGGAGAAGGGCGCCGGGCGCGCGGTCCGCCGCATCGAGCTCCGTCCAGCCCGCGAGGTCGCCGGACCATTCGGGCACGCAGACGGCGTCGTCCGCCGTGAGCCGGCGATCGAAGAGGATCTCCAGCGCGCCCTCCGTCCGCGCGATCCAGATCTGCCCGTCCGGCATCGCGTGATCGAGCAGGTCGGGGCGGCCGTTCCCGTCGAGGTCCGCGCGCGGGTCGCCGGAGAACCGCTGCGAATCCGTCCCGCCCGGCGTTCCGTTGGTCGCCGCGCTGACGCGCCAGCTCCCCGGGTCGCCGGGGTTGCCGGGTCCTTCGACGCGCGTCAGGCTGTGCCCGCTGCCGTCCGCATCGACGGGCCAGGGCAGGGCGTCGTCGAAGGTGAAGGACTGGATCACCGCGGTGCCTCCGCCCTCGGCCGGGCCGGCGAGCGCCAGCGTCTCGCCCGCGTTGTCGAGGCCGCCGGTGTAGACCCCCGCGACCGGCAGCCCGGTCCCGTACGCGGCCGTGAACGCCGCCAGGTTCCTCACGAGGATCCGCCGCGCGCCGGCGCCGAGGAACTCGCCGGCGGCGAACGCGAAGGCGATGCCGTCGGTGAACGCGACGCCGGAGAGGTCGACGACGTCGCCGCCCGGATTCCAGAGCTCGATGAACTCGGTGTCCTCCGACGTCCCCGCCGGGTTGTACATGATCTCCGAGATCACGACGTTCGCGGCGGTCGGCCGCACGCCGGGCACGAACGCGGCCTCGGTCAGCGCGCTCCACTCGCCCCCGGCGGCGCGGGCGCGGGCGCGGACGGTCATCGGGTGGGTCAAGGCGACCGGCCCCGCGTAGGGCGTGCCGTGCGGAAGGCCGGTGATCGCCTCGCGTGGGTCGCTGCCGTCGGTGGTCACGTGGATCGTGCCGGTCGGCGCGGTGATCGTCAGGGTCGAGCCGTTCGTCACGAGGCCGCCGAACACCGAGAACGACGGCGCCTCGGCGGCCGGGAAGAGGCCCGCGGCGCGCAGTTCGGTCACGATCGCGAAGCTGTTGGTCTCCTCGAACAGGCTCGGCAGGTAGGTGTCGGCCACGGACTGCACGGTCGGAAGCCAGTCGGCCTCGCGGGTGTACTCGCGCTTGAGGGGGACGCCGGGGCGGCTCTCGGTGTTGCCGTAGGGCGTCTCGTCGGCGGTGTCGCCCCAGCGCGCGCTCTCGGCGACGATCGGCTTGTCGAGGATCGCCGCCAGCGCGTTCCACCGCGCGCGGCAGGCCTCGAGCCCCAGCGCGCCGCCGTTGCGCAGGTGCCGGTGGACGCGGTCCGCGAAGAGCATCCTGAACTCGGCGTTCTGCCGCAGCGCCTGGAAGAGCGCGGACGGCGTGCCGGCGTGGTTCGAGGCGGTCCGGTTGATGGCGTGGTTGTCGAGGGCGATCTCCTGGTCCCACACGAGGAACCGCCACTTCGCGCCGGGGGCGACGCGGCTGCGGACCGCGTACCAGTTGTGGTGCGGCCAGTCCTCGCAGTCGGCGAAGAAGTGCAGGATCACGTAGTCGGCGAGGCTGACGATGTCGACCTGGTCCGCGAACGCCGCGTAGGCCTCCGGCGTCGCGAGCCCGGCGGTCGCCATCGCCTGGACCGCGTCCCACGCGGCGCGCGTGCCGGCCTTCAGCTCGTTGAAGTCGGCGATCACGTCGTAGTCGGCGGCGAGGCCGCCGAAGTGGTCCGCGCAGAACCGCTCGTCGATGCGCTCGGTCAGGTTGTAGACGCCCCAGTAGAGGCCGTTGACGAACAGGTGCACGAACGAGCCGGCGCCGGCGGCGTGGCCCATGGCGCGGTGCGACTCCTTCATCCACACGTCGCGGAAGCCGACGGAGTCGTCCGGGCGGTAGCGCGCGGGATCCCACGACACGAGCCCCCAGCCGTCGGTGAAGAAGGGGCGCAGCACGAGCCGGTCGAAGGCCGTCACGCCGCTGCCGGGGAAGAGATCGTACTCGAGCTGCGACGCCCCGTACTCGCCGCGCATCGCGATGCGGAAGCCGTGCTTCTGGAGCCGGTAGGGCCGCCGGCTGGAGTTGCCGTGGATGCGGATCCCCGCGTTGAGGTGGAAGTGGTTCGTCACGCCGCCCGCCCACGGCATGTACTCGACGGCGCAGGGCTTCTCCCATGCGTCGCCGGTGGACCGCGGGTGCGAGTAGATGCCCGCGGAGGCGCCGAGGAACGCGTCGGGGTCGAGCGTGACGGCCATCACCGGCAGGCCCCGCAGCGCATCGGCCACGCCGAAGCCCGGAAGCGTCGCCGACGTGACGTTCGGGTCCATCGCGTAGTCCGAGGGCACGGTGCCGTTGCCGGCGCCGTCGTAGGAATCGACCTCGCTGTCGGTGCCCCACGTCGCGGGCCAGCCCGGCGGCGCGGCGGGCTGCTGCGCGACCGTGTCGGGGAAGAGGTACGTCAGCGTGTCGATGTCCGGCGGGATCCAGCCGGCGCGGAAGGCGCAGGCGCGGAGCACGGTCGTGCCGGAGACGGGCACCGGGCCGGAGTACGGGATGCCGGTGGTGGGCGTCGGCTCGCTGCCGTCGAGCGTGTAGCGGATCTGCGCGCCCGGGGTCGCGCAGGTGATCGTGACGGCGAAGCTGTTGCTCTTCGCGCCGCGGTCGACGTCGAAGTGGGTGTCCGCCACCGTGCCCGCGTAGCCCGGCGCGTTGGCGGCGCCGGGCGTCGGGCTCCGGAAGAAGCGCACCGGCGAGGCCGCCGGGCCGCGGGTCTCGAGGACCGGCAGGAGGAAGAAGTCCGCGTCGGCCGCCGCCGCGTTGAGCCCCTGCACGGCCAGCACGTTCGTGCCCGTCGCGAGCAGTCCGGGGGGCACCTCGAACGAGTCGTAGGCGAGGGCCTCGTCCCCGGTGCGCGCGGCGGTGGCGGCGGAATCCCACGCCGGCGCGGCCGGCGCGTTGGCGCGCGCGACCTCGGCGCCGTTGAGCCAGGCGACGAAGCCGTCGTCGTGGCGGATGCGCAGCGTGCAGCCGGTGACCGGCGCGCCGCCGGCGAGGAGGAACGGGAGGCGCGCGTAGAGCGACGCGTTCCGCCCGAGCATCGCGTCCGCCGTGTCCGTGCGGATGTCGGCGAGCAGCGGCGCGGGGCTGATCCGCAGGGCGTTGAGGAACACCCCGTAGCTCGTGCTGTCGCTCTCGCGGCGCGCCTCGATGCGCAGGATCCCGGCGGCGTCCGCGGCGACCGTGCAGGCGATGCGGTACTGCCCGTTGCTGGCGGGCGGCACCGAGCCGTTGAAGGTGTAGTCGTCGGCGACCAGCTCGCTGTTGACCTGCCAGTCGGAGACGCGCGACCCCGTGCTGCCGGAATCGAAGGACCAGATCTCGACCTGGTAGCCGCGGCCGGGCACGAGGCCCGCGACCTCGACGTCGAGGCCGTTGTTCCCGGTGCTGTCGGTCGCGAAGACGAAGTCGCGCAGCAGCTCCGCCTGCGTGAAGGCGGCGGTATTGGTCGGCGTCGTCCGGAGCCGGTCGTCGAGCGCCACGCCGCCGACGGGGGCGAGGGTGACGCTGCAGCCGCCGAAGACCCGCGTCACCGCCCCCGACTGCGGGGCGGTCGCGCTGCCGGCGCTGTTGAGGAGGAAGGCCGAGAAGCCGGGGGCCGTCACGCCGGTGGTGCGGTCGTTGAAGTCGACGCTCAGCACCGCGCCGGCCGAGCCGCTCGCATCGTGGCCCAGCGCGGTCCGGCCCTCGGCCCACCCCGCGTCAGCGAAGCCCGGCTGGATCCACGAGGCTCCGAGCGCGCCGTTGGTCGGCACGTGCCAGAGCACGGGGGCGCCCCCGGGGACCGGCTCGGCGATGTCGACGGGGCCCGACGGACCGGCGGAGATGTTGACGCGCTGGCGGGGGTAGGCGGGCGCGAACTGCGAGGCGACGGTGACGCCGTCGGGGGCGACGAGCGCGAGGTACTCGCCCATCTCGTCGAGCTTGAAGTTCGCGTGGAGCGGCAGGCCGGCGACGGCGCGGTTCTTGTCCGACGCGAACACGACCAGGTAGCCGCCCGCCGGCAGGTTCGTGGAGGGGAAGGTCCACTTCGCGAGGGCGAGGGCGTTGTCCGTCAGGTGCCACCCCCCGAGGTCGACCGGGGCCGTGCCGGGGTTGTGGATCTCGATCCAGTCCGGGTGCGCCCCGTCCTCGTCCGCGAGCCCGCCGTCGTTGACCGCGAGGAACTCGCTGATCCCGAGACCCTGCCCGCGCGCCCCGCCGGCGGCGAGGAGAAGGGCGGCCCAACCGGCGATGACCCGGGTGAATCGCATCGCCTCCATTCTACCGCCCCGCGCCCGCGGATTCGAGCCGGCCGACAACAGCATTGTGCGGAGGGGGTCCGGCCTGCTAGCGTGGGAGGCGGAGACCCGGGCCGATGAGGATCTTCCATGCAGCGGGCGGGATCGGGCTGGCGCTGGCCGTCGTCGCGGCGGCGGCGGACGAGCCGTTCCAGCCCTACGACAGCGGTCCCGTCGCCGGCGACGGTCCGGCGCGCGAGATCCGCGTCAACGTCTCGGGCGTGCGGGTTCTCCGCCTGGTCGCATCGTGCGAGAAGGGCACGGCCAACTGCAACATCTGGGGCGAGCCCGTGCTGGTCGCCCGCGACGGCACGGCCACCCCGCTCACGAGCCTGCGCCCGGTCTCCGCCCGCGTCGGGTGGGGGCGGCTGATCGTCAACTCCAACTGGATGGGCCGCCCGCTGCGCGTCGGCGACCGCACCTTCACGAACGGGTTCTGGGTTCACGCGGACAGCGAACTGCGGTTCAATCTCGACGGGAAGTACGAGACCTTCCGCGCGTTCGCCGGCGAGGATGCCGACCGCGCCAACGGCGTCGCCCGATTCCAGGTCCTCGCCGCCGATCCGCCGCGTCCCCTGGCGCCCGCGGAGATGCTGGCCGCGGAGCTCGACAGCCAGTTCGCGACGCTGGCCGAGGACCTCCGGCAGCGCGCGCGGTTCGAGAAGCTCGCCGCCGAGACCTTCCATCCCTCCGCGCTGGTCCGGGCGGACGACCGCGACCCGGCCGACATCGTCCTGCGCCGCACCGAGGCCCTGCGCGCCGACCTGCGGCTCGCGCCGTTCGAGGCGCCGCTCGCCCGGCTCCGCGCGCAGGTCGAGGCCACGCCGGTCACCAACGCCGCCGCGCGCCGCGCGCTGTTCGACGAGGTCTGCCGCCTGCGCCGGCGGATCGCGTTCGCGAACCCGCTGCTCGACTTCGACCGGCTCCTCTTCGTCAAGCGCCACCGCGCGATCTTCAACCACATGTGCGACCAGTTCTACGGCATCACCGCGCGGCCGGGCGGGGGGCTGTACATCCTGGAGAAGCCGTTCGGCGACGCGCCGGAGGTCCGCGACGTCCTCGCCCGGTCGGTCGTCCGGAAGGGCCGGCTGGAGGGGCAGCGCCTCGTGGGCGGCAACGGCGCGACGGCGGACCTCCGCTGGGACGGCGTCCAGTACCTCAGCGGCGACGAGACCGAGGGCGGCGCGTTCCTCTCGCCCGCGCTCTCCTACGACGCCCGGCAGATCCTCTTCGCCTACGTCGAATGCACCGGCGACCGCGACCAGAAGATGCACACCGACCCGTCGCGCGGCCACTGGGACCCGGGGCGCTGCTTCCACGTCTTCAAGGTCAACGTCGACGGCTCCGGCCTCGAGCAGCTCACCGACGGCACCTGGAACGAGTTCGACCCCTGCTGGCTGCCGAACGGACTCGTCGCGTTCATCAGCGAGCGTCGCGGCGGCTACCTGCGCTGCGGCCGCGCCTGCCCGCTCTACAACCTCTACGACATGAACCCCGACGGCAGCGGCATCAACCTGCTGAGCTTCCACGACAGCAACGAGTGGAACCCGGCCGTGACGCACGACGGCCGCATCGTCTGGACCCGGTGGGACTACGTCGACCGCCACGGCTGCGTTGCGCACGTGCCGTGGATCACCCGCCTCGACGGCACCGATCCGCGGGCGCTGCACGGCAACTTCGCGGTCCGCGCCCAGCGCGCCGACATGGAGCTCAACGTCCGCCCGATCCCCGGCTCGCCGCGCTACGTCGCCACCGCCGCGCCGCACCACGGGCAGGCCTTCGGCTCGCTCGTCATCCTCGATCCGCGCGTCGAGGACGACGACGCCATGGGGCCCGTCCGCCGGCTCACGCCGGACGTCGGCTTCCCGGAGAGCCAGGGCGGATGCGAGGTCTACGGCACGCCGTGGCCGCTCAGCGAGACGTACCACCTCTGCGTCTACGACGCCGCGATGCTCGGCGGCCGCCGCGGGGAGGGGGACGGGAACTACGGCATCTACCTCGTCGACGCGTTCGGGAACCGGGAACTGATCCATCGCGACCCCGCGATCGGCTGCTCCAGCCCCATTCCGCTGCGGCCGACGACGCGTCCGCCGGTCACGGTCGGCCCGCAGTGGAATCCCGGCGCGCCGCCGGTGAAGCCCGGCGACCCCGGCAGCGGCGCCATGGCCGTGCTCAACGTCTACGACACCCAGCGGCCCTGGCCGCCGGAGATGAAGGCGAAGGAGATCCGCATCTACCAGCTCCTGCCCTGCTCGGTGCCCTCCGGCGGCCTCGCGCCGCACCAGACCGGCAAGCGCATCGCCGAGGCCGGCGATTCCATCGTTCCCGCGCGCTGGGTGCTCGGCACCGTGCCGATCGAGGCCGACGGCAGCGCGCACTTCAAGGTGCCGGCGAACCGCGAGCTGTTCTTCCAGGTCGTCGACGAGCGCGGCCTGGCGATCCAGTCCATGCGCTCCGGCACGGCGATCCGCGACGGCGAGACCCTGCTCTGCCAGGGCTGCCACGAGCCGAAGCCCCGGGCGGCGGAGCGCGGCACGATGCCGATGGCGATGCGGCGCGCGCCGTCGGAGCCGAAGCCCGACGTCGACGGCTCCAACCCGTTCAGCTACCCGCGTCTCGTCCAGCCCGTGCTCGACCGCCACTGCGTCGCCTGCCACGACCGCAATCCCGGCAAGGCGCCGAACCTCAAGCGCGAGCCCGTCCAGGGCAAGTTCTTCGCCTCCTACAACAGCCTCGTGCGCCACGGCTTCACGGGCTACGGCGACCACTACCGCACCGTGCCCGGCAAGTTCGGCGCCCGCGCCTCGAAGCTCTTCGCGATGCTGGAGAAGGGCCACCACGACGTGCAGCTCCCGTCGGAGGACTTCCACCGGCTCACGCTGTGGCTCGACACCGTCTCCATGTTCTACGGCGTCTTCGAGCAGGAGGGCGGCGAAGCCCAGCTCCGCGGCGAACTCGCCGCGCCGACGCTCGAATAGCCGGCGCGGGCGCGCGGGAGTTCCAGGCTCGCGGCAGGTCGTCCTCCCATCCTTGGATCCCGTGGGGCTCGGCACTTCCGGACCTTGGAACCTGCGCGCCTCGGAACCTCCGGACGGAATCCTGCGTCCATAGGGCTACCGGGATCCATCGAACGGAAGGCCCGCACGGGCGTCTTCGTCATCGCAGCACCGGACCGGAGATGCGCCCCGCCTTCCTCCGGCCGGGGCTTTCGGCTTGTTTGCGCGGCTGCCGTCGCGGTATTATCGGTTGACGCCGAATCGAGCGAGTGGGGTTCGGGATGCCGGCCGCGGCGACGGCGATGAGGATGTCGGGAGTCTCGTCGATGCTGCCCAGAAACCGGTTTCAGGCCCTGGCCGAGATCGTGCGGCGCGGGAAGGACGGAGGCTACTATCCCTTCTTCCGCGCGCTGTCCGCGTCCTCGGGGCCGGAGGTCGAGGTGGACGGGCGCCGGCTGGTGATGGCCGGATCGAACGACTACCTCGGGCTGGCGCACGACCCGCGGGTCGTCGAGGCCGCGACCGACGCCGCCCGCCGCTGGGGCGTCGGCCCCGGGGGCTCCCGGTTCCTGTGCGGCAACACGACCCTTCACGAGACCCTGGAGGAGCGGCTGGCCGCCTTCGTCGGGAAGCGGCGCGCGCTCGTCCACACCACCGGCTTCGTGACGAACCTCGGCGCGCTCCACGCGCTGGCCGGTCCCGGCGACCTGCTGCTGTGCGACGAGGAGAGCCACGCGAGCGTCGTGGACGGCTGCCTGTCGGCGCGCGGGCGCCTGTCGACCTTCCGCCACAACGACGCCGCGTCCGCGCGCGCGAAGCTGGAGGCGGCGCGGTCGAAGGATCCCGAGGCGTGCTTCCTGATCACGGAGGGCGTCTTCAGCATGTCCGGCGACGTCGCCGCGCTGCCGGACCTCGTGGCGCTCCGCCGCGAACACCCGGCGGCCGTCCTGTATCTCGACGACGCGCACGGCCTGGGCGTCATGGGCCCCGGCGGCCGCGGCACCGCCGCGCATTTCGGCGCGACGGGCGACGTCGACTTCATCATGGGCACCTTCAGCAAGGCCCTGGCCTCGGTCGGCGGTTTCCTCGCGTCGGACGACGAGGAGGCGATGACCTTCCTCCGCCACCAGTCGCGTCCGCTGATCTTCTCCGCGGCCCTTCCGGCGTGCTGCGTCGCGGCGGCGCTGGCCGGGCTCGACATCCTCGAGCGCGAGCCGGAACGCGTCGAATGCCTGCACCGGAACGCGCGCAGGGCGTGGGACGGCTACCGGCGGATCGGCCTCGACGCGCGCTGGTCGGGCTCGCCCATCCTGTCCATCCGCATCGGGTCGGAGATGGCCGCCTACCGGTTCGCCCTGGAGTTGTTCGAGCGGGGCGTCTTCGCGCTCCCGGCGGTGTTCCCCGCCGTGCCGCGCGGGGAGGCGATCATCCGGACCGCCTACATGAGCACGCACGCGCCGGAGCACATCGATCGCGTGCTGGACGTCCTGGAGTCCGTCGCGGACGCGCACGGGTTGCGCGGGGGCCGCGCCGCCGGCGAGCCCGCCGTGGCGGCGGCCGCGCCGTGAGCCGCCGCCGCCTGCGGAGCCGGGGCCCCGCGCCGAGGGAAGGGGGAGGCGCATGGCGGCCGCGACGCTGACCGTGCGGCCGGTCCGCACCGCGCCCGACCGCGAGGCCTTCCTGCGCGTGCCGTGGCGGATCCAGCGCGACGACCCCTGCTGGGTTCCGCCGCTCCTCGCACGGCAGGCCGCCTTCCTCGATCCGGCGACCGGCCCGTTCTTCGAGAGCGGCGAGGCCGAGCTCCTCCTCGCGTATCGGGGCGGGGAGGCGGTCGGCCGGATCTCGGCGCACGTCCACCGGCGGCACGACGAACTCCACGGCGGCGGCACCGGCTTCTTCGGCTTCTTCGAATGCGAGCGGGATCCCGCCGCCGCGGCGGCCCTGGTCCGCGCGGCGACGGACTGGCTCCGCGCGCGCGGCCGCGTGCGCGTGGTCGGGCCGATGAGCTTCGCCATCTACGACGACATCGGCCTCCTCGTCGACGGTTTCGATTCGCTGCCCGCGTTCCTGCTGACGCACAACCCGCCGTGGTACGCCGGCCTGCTCGAGGCGGAGGGGTTCCGCAAGGCGGTGGACTGGCACGCCTTGCGCGTGACGAACCGCGACGTGGACGCCGGGGCCATGGGCGCCGAGTCGGCGGCGATCATGGCCCGCGCCGGCCTGACGCTTCGCATGCCGAGTCCGGCGGAGGTGGCGCGCCGGTCGGACGAGATCCTCGGGCTCTTCAACGATGCGTGGGCCGGGAACTGGGGCCACATCCCCTTCACGCCGGGCGAGTTCGCCGCCGTGCTGCGCGACCTCGGTCCGCTGCTGCGCGCCGACCTGATCCGCATCGTGACCGACGGCGACCGGATCGTCGCCTTCACGATCACGATCCCGGATCTGAACCCTCTCGTGCGCCGGTTCGACGGCCGGCTCCCGTGGTGGAACGCGCTGCGCTTCTACGCCGCGGCGCGGCTGGCCCCGCTGGAGCGCGTGAAGACCGTGCTGCTGGGCGTCGCGCGCGAGGTGCGCAACCGCCGCCTGCACGACGCGATGATCCTCGACACCTACGCCCACCTGGTGCGGACGCAGCCGCGGCTGGTCCAGTGCGACTGCTCGCTCATCTGCGAACAGCTCGCCCCGTTCATCCGGTCGCTGAAGCGGTACGGCGCGCGCGTCTACAAGACCTACCGGATCTTCGAGAAGGAGATCGGCCCCGTCACGGCTTGCGGCGGATCGACACGCGGAACGTGAGCCCGTGCCGCGTGGTCAGCACGCCGGCGATGCGGCCGTCGGCCTCGAGGCGTCCTTCGAAGCGGTGGCCGGAGTGGTGGCGGCCCGTGACGCGGTCGCCCTCGACGCGCCCGTCGAGGTGATAGGTCCACCGGCCGCCGAGCGGGGTATCGACGCGCGCGAGGCCGAAGACCTCGGCGCCCTGCTGCACGATGTCGACCGAGAAGCGGGCGATGAGGTAGCGTCCGCCCCAGGTCCCCGCCAGCTGCGGGGGCGGTGCGTCCGCGGCCGCCGCCGCGACCGCCAGTCCCACCGCCAGGATGGCCAGGATGAATCTCATCGGGCTCGTTCCGCCGGCCCGCGGCCGGCCCCGCGACGATTCCAGAGCGGGGCGGCGAAGTCAAACCGGGGGGCGCAGGGCGGGTGTGCCGGGCGTCCCCGTCCGTTTTCCGACTTCGTCGGCTGCCCGAACTGCGCTAGGGTGGGCGGGCATGCAGTTCGGCAACATGGTGAAGATGGGCGCGGCCGCGGTCCTCCACGGGCTGGGCGGGGCGCGCCGTCCCGTCAACGTGATGCTCGCGGTCACCAACCACTGCAACGGCGCGTGCCGCTACTGCCGCATCCCGGAGCGCGCCGGCCGCGAGATGACGACGGAGGAGATCCTCCGGCTGGTCGACCAGATGGCGGACGCCGGCACGGTGCGGCTCGGGCTGTGGGGCGGCGAGCCGCTGCTCCGGCGGGACATCGGGGCCATCGTCGACCGCGCCCGCGCCCGGGGCCTGTACGTGACGATGGACAGCAACGGGCTGCTGTGGCGCGAGCGGTGCGGCGACCTGGGCGGCCTCCACCACGTCACGTTCGCCTACGACGGGGACGCGCCCGCCCACGAGGCGAACCGCGGGCCCGGCACGCACGCCCGCGTGAGCGAGGCGATCGACTTGGCGGTGGGGACGCCGGGGCTGAAAGTCTGGACGCTGACCGTGCTGACCCGGAACAACCTCGGCGACGTCGACCACGTGATCGACCGCGCCGCGCGCCTCGGGATCCACTGCGCCTTCCAGGTCCTCCACCACAACGGCGAACTCGGCTGCAACCACGATGCGCTGCTGCCGTCCGACGGGGAGTACCGCGCGGTGTTCCGGCACCTGCTCGACCGCAAGCTGCGCGGCGCGCCGATCGCCTCGTCGGTGCGCTACCTCCGCTACATCGCCGCCTGGCCCGACTTCCGGCAGGCGACGCTGCCCGGGCGGCACCTCGGCGCGCCGTGCCGCGCCGGCGCGCTCTACTGCAACGTCGACGCCAACGGCGACGTCTACGCCTGCAGCCTCCGGGTGGGGGAGGCGGCGGCGAAGAACGCGGTGGATGCGGGATTCCGCGCCGCCTTCGACGCGATTCCGCCGTCGCCCTGCGGCTCGTGCTCCGCGACGTGCTTCACGGAGTACAACTACCTCTACTCCCTGGACCCGCGCTGCATCCTGCAGTGGATGCGCACCACGCGCCGGTGAGCGGCGTCAGGGCGCCGCCGGCGGCCTCACGCGCCAGGCGACGGTGCGGTCGTCGGCGCCGATCCGCGTGAACTCCGAGTCCAGCCGCGCGACGAGCGGCGCATCGCGGGCGGCCTCGTCCGGGGACGTGTGCAGGACGACGAGCCCGATGCCCTGTTCGCGGACCTGCCGCAGGGCGCCGGTCCACGCGTCGGCGTCGGCCGCCGGGCCGGCGGGGTCGTTGAAGAGCCGCACGAGCACGCCGCGCAGCCCGGGCGGATCGTCGGGGCACTGGTCGAACCACACCAGCCGCTGGCCGTGCTCGGACTGGAAGTAGGTGTAGGCCCCCCAGCGCCTGCGCGACTCGGGCCCGGCGGCGGGAGGCAGGTCGAGCACGGGAAGATCCTCCTCCTCGAAGGCGGGCAGCGCGCGGACCGTCGCGGGGAGGTCGATCGCGGCGTCGAGATGGTTCCGCGGGCGGGTGCGGATGCCCGGCGGCGAGACGACGAGCCCCTCCGCCGCGACGAGCGCGACGATCGCGGCCGCCGCCGCGAGGACGGCGCGCGGGGGGCGGGAGGCGACGGCGCGCGCGACGAGGAGGCCGCCGCACGCCGCCATGAAGGGCAGCAGCCGGTTCAGCTTGACGACGTTCTCGAAGCCCGGGACCAGGTGGTCGAGCAGCGCCGCGGGCAGCGGGATGCGGAAGCCCGGCGGGCCGAAGGAGCGTCCGAGGGCCAGTACGGCGAGGACCGCGGTCCCGGCAAGCAGGATGGCGGAGTCGCGCGAGCAGACCGCGCGGCCGGGCGTTCGGGACGACCGGCGCCGGCGCAGCAGGGTTGCGACGGCCCAGGCCACCGCGGCGAGAAAGACGGTGCCGAGGTAGGGCTTCTCCTGCCAGAGCCCCTCGCTCGGGTTGAAGAGGTCGAGGACCGACTCCGCCGGGATCCCCGCCGCGATCCCGACGTCCGCCGTGCCCGGGTTGAGGTTCAGGAGGTTCGCGGCCCCGGCCGAGCCGGGCGCGTAGAAGCGGACGAGCACCGGCAGGAGCCCGAGCAGCACGAGGCCCGCCGCCAGCGCGCGCCGCACGCCGGGCGCCCGCCACGGGAGGTCCAGCCGCTCCACCGCGTGGGCGAGGATGAAGGGCCACGCGGCCGCGAGGAAGAGCGCGAGGTAGGGCGAGGAGAAGACGGCGAGGCAGGGGAGGGCGACGGCGGCGACGAAGGCCGTCGCGCGCCGGCGCCCCTCGACGAGGTCGACGATCGCGCCGTAGGCGAAGCCGGCGGTCCAGAGCATCACGTTCTCGATCTGGCCCCGCAGGACGAAGGACTGCACGCAGGGGTGAAACACGACCAGCGCCGCGTAGGCCGCCGCCGCGGCCGGGGGGTAGCGCAGCTTGCGGGCCAGCCGGTGGAAGGCCCACGCGGACAGGAACAGGTTGAGCATGAAGACGAGGTTGAAGGCCGCCCGCGCGGGGAGGACGCGGCACAGCGCGTGGCCCGCGACGAGCGAAGGCACCGCGAGCGGCAGGGCCTCGCCGCCCTCCGGATAGGCCCACAGCGTGAGGAACGCGGGGGGCTTGCCCGGCGCGGGGTCGAGGTACATCCCGAGGCGCCGCATCTCGACGGCCTTCGAGCTGGCGGTCCGGTGCGACAGCGACAGCGTGAACGGCCGCAGGGAGCAGGGCGCATAGGCCAGCAGGGTCAGCGCGACGAAGGCGGCGGCCGCCGCGAGGGAGGCTCCGTGGCGCCGCAGGTTCATGGAGGGGTTGCGATCCCGGCCGCCGGGGCCGGCGGCCGCAGGCCGGCCGCGAGGTCCCCGTCCGCCGCCTGCAGGGCCTCGAGCAGCGTGGCGTGGGCGGAGTGGCACGCCCGGTTCGCCGCGCGGATGCGGGCGGCGTGCTCCTCGTTCCGGAACCGGGCCTCCGCGTGGTCGGCCGGCGCGATCGCCCCGTGGGCGAGGCGCACCCCGGCCTCGCGGAACGCGTCCGCCGGCCCCGTGTCGGCGCGGAGGCGCTGCAGGTCGTGCGCCGCCTGGCGGAGGTGGATGAAGGCGTCGGTGACGGACTGCGACACCTCGGCCTCGGCCTGGAGGAGGCTCGCGGCGAGGCCGTCCAGCCGGGCCAGCGCCTGGTCCTTCCGGGCCTGCACCTCGCCGGCGTCCCACAGCGGGATCTCCAGCCCCAGCATGGCGAAGTTGCCGCGCGTCTCGTCGAGCTGGCTCTCGCCGCTGTCGTAGCCGAAGGACAGCCGCGGCCGCGGGATCCGCTCGAGGCCGGCGAGCCGCGCGACGAGGGTCAACACCTCGCGCTCGGCCTGCAGCGCGGCGAGGTCGCCCCGGTGCGCGCGCGCCCAGCGCAGGCAGTCTTCGAGCTCGACGGGCGGGAAGGCGTAGTCGGGCGGCTCCGCCAGCACGAGGGCGGCGGACGGGAGACCGCAGAGCGCGGCGACCCGCTCCCGCGCCGTCCGATCGGCCGCCGCGGCATCGCGGGATTCGACCGCGCGCTGCGCGGCGTCGATCGCGGCGGCGGCGGCGGCGCGCCGCATCCGGGGATCGTCCGTCGCGGCGCCGTCCAGCGCCTTGTGGCGGTCGGCGGAGGCCCCGGCGCGCGCCTGGGCCAGCCCGGCGGCGTCGCCGGCCTCGAGGCAGCGGATGCAGGCGAGGCGGACCTGCACCTCGTAGCGCAGGCGCTCGCGCGCCGTCCGGGTCTCGGCGATCGCGGTCCGCTGCCGGGCGATGCGCCGCCGCACCATGTTCTGGGGGATCTCGAGGACGTGCTCGCCGAGGCTCACCGAGACCCCGTAGTCCTGCTCGCCCTCGGAGTACTGCCGCCCGTCGACGGTCACGCTGAGCTGGGGCCGCGACTGCGCGTCGGTCTCCCGGCGCGCCGCGTCGGCCAGCGCCGCCTGGCTGTTGAGCACGCCGCCGGCATCGGCGGTGCGGAGCGCGAGGCGGACGCAATCGGCCAGCGTCAGCGGCGCCGGGGGCGCAGCCGGGGCGTCGGCGCCGTCCGCCGACCGCGCCGGGCCGGCGGCGCAGGCGGCGAGGAGGACGAGGCAGGCCCGCGCGCCGGTGCGGGCGCGGGGGCGGCGGCCGGCCGGTCGGGGATCATTCATGACGCAGGGCCTCCGTGGGCTCGAGCCGGGCGGCGACGAGGGCGGGGAAGAGGCCCGACACCAGGCCGACGGCGACCGACGTTCCGAGCGAGAGTCCGAAGAAGACGGGCAGGAAGACCGGCGACCAGCCCGAGGTCTCCGCGACGGTGCTCGCGACGAACCCGGCGGCCTCGGAGGCCAGCAGGACCCCGAGCAGGATGCCCAGCGTGCCCCCGATGGCGCAGGTCAGCACGGACTCGGACAGGAAATGGGCCATCACGTCGGCGTCCGTCGCGCCCACGGCCTTCCAGATGCCGATCTCGCGCGTCCGCTCGCGCACGGCGACGAGCATGATGTTCATGATGCCGACGCCGCTCACCAGCAGCGAGAACGCGGCGACGGAGATCGTCAGGATCCGGAACGTCCGCAGCATCGTCGCGTGCTGCTCGATCAGCTCCTGCTGGCAGAAGACGCGGATCTCCTCCGGGTCGCGGTCGCGGAGGCGCGCCATCACCTCGTGGTGGAGCCGGTCGCGCAGGGCCAGCGCCCCGTCGTTGTCGCGCGCCTGCACGAGCAGCGCGCTGACCATCTCGATGCCGCGGCGTTCGTGCATGGACGTGATCGGAACCTGGATGAGGCGGTCGTAGTCGAACCGCATCATCGTCCCCTTCGGCTGCAGCACGCCGACGACCCGCCACTGGCTGCCCAGCATCGAGAGGCGGCGGCCGACGGCCGGGGCGCCCTTGAAGATCTCCTCGGCGATCCGCGAGCCGAGCACGCAGACCTGCTCGGAGCGCTCGGTGTCGGACGGGATCAGGTAGCGCCCCTCCCGGACCGCGAGATTGCGGATGACCGCGCCCAGGGCGGTGCCGCCCTCGACGAGGGCGACGCGCGGGCGCGTGCCGGTGAGGCCGACCTCGGCGTAGTCCATCGCCACCGGCTCGATAAGGGCTGCCTCGGGCAGCCGCGCGCGGAGGGCCTCGACGTCGCGCATCCGGAGGACCTCCGGCATCGGGATCCCGTCGCCGGACGGGTCCTGCCCGGCCGCGGCGCCGGGCGACGCCCGCGACTTCAGGATGATCTTCTTCTCGATCTCGTCGGGCTGCGCGTCCTCGATCGCCGCCGCCTGCCGCTGCTCGGTCTCGTACACGTCCTGGAAGAGGCGGACGGGCTCCGGGCGGTAGCGGTCCTCGAGGAGGACCATGTTGATCCCCATCTTCTCGAGGTGCAGGCGGAGCTGCTCGCGGCCGCCCTCGACGACGGCCAGACTCGAGATCACCGCGGCGGTGCCGATCACGACGCCGAGGATCGAGAGGATCCGCCGCACCCGGTTCGTGCGGAGCTCGCGCAGCAGCGTGCCGCCCATGTAGAGCCAGTCCATCGCGTCAGGTCCCGGCGCCGTCGGAGACGATCGCCCCGTCGGACATCTCCACCACGCGCCCGGCGCGGGCCGCCACGCGCGGATCGTGCGTCGCGGTGATCACCGAGGTGCCGAAGCGGCCGGCGAGGTCGACGATCATGTCGAGGACGTCCCGCCCGGTGCGGCTGTCGAGGTTGCCGGTGGGTTCGTCGGCCAGCAGCAGCTTCGGCCGGTTCACCAGCGCGCGGGCCACGGCCACGCGCTGCTGCTCGCCGCCGGACATCTGCGCCGGGCGGTGGTTCGCGCGGTGGGCGAGCCCGACCGCCTCGAGGGCCTCGAGGGCGCGCTGCCGGCGCGTCGCGCGCGTCTCGGCCCGGAACGTCAGCGGGAACATCACGTTGCGCCACGCCGGTTCGCGGGGCAGAAGGTTGTAGGCCTGGAAGATGAAGCCGATGGTCGAGGCCCGGCAGCGGGCCATCTCGTTGCGCGAGAACCCGGCGGCCTCGCGGTCCTCGAGCCGGTAGCTCCCGGCGCTCGGCAGCGTCAGCAGGCCGAGGATGGAGAGGAGCGTCGTCTTGCCGCAGCCGGAGGGGCCGACGAGCGCGACGAACTCGCCCTCGCGGACGCGGAGGTCGATGTCGCGCAGGGCGGGGACCTCCACCGTCTCGGAGAGGCGGTAGGTCTTGCCGATGCCGCTCAGCTCGACGCGCATGCCCTACTCCGCGGCGATCTCGTCGCCCTCGGCGAGGCCGGAGACGATCTCCACGTGGGTCTCGTCGGAGATCCCCGTCGTCACCTCGACGCGCTCGCGCGCCCCGCCGCGCACGCGCCACACCGCGTCGCGTCCGTTCGCCCGGTGGAGGCAGCGCAGCGGGATCGCGGGGACGCCCGCCTTGCGCGCGACGACGATCTCGACCTCCGCCGTGAGCCCGTGCTTGAGCAGGCCGTCCGCGTTGTCCACCCGCATCTCGACGACCACGGTGGAGTTCTGGCCGTGCGAGAAGCCGAGCTGGCCGACCGACGCCACGCGGCCCCGGAAGTCGCGCCCCGGCACGTGCTCGGCGCGTACGACCGCCTCCTGGCCCGTCCGGATGAGCGCCGCGTCGCCCTCGAAGAACCGGGCGACCGCCCGCATCTCGCGGACGTCCGCGAGGATCAGCAGCGGCCCGCGGCTCGGCTGGAAGCGGAACCCGAGCGTTCCCGGGTCGGGGCTGAACTCCCGGACCGCGTCGTTGATCCGGAGGATCCGTCCCGCGAACGGCGCCCGGCCCAGGCTCTCGTCGAGCCGCCGCCGCGCCCGCATCAGGTCGGAGACGGCCTGCAGGCGCTGCGCCTCCAGTTCCTCGACCTCGGCCGGCCGCTCCGCCGCGCCGGCGCCGGCCGGCCCCGCGATCCGCAGCGCCAGCTCCGCCCGCGCGGCCGCCCGCTCGGCCTTCTCCCGGTCGGCCTGGCTCGCCAGGCCGCGCCCGGCAAGGTCCTTCGCCGTCGCCGCGGCCTGGGAGGCCTCGGCGAGCGCCGCCTCGGCCGCCCGCCGCGCGTCCTCGGCCCGCAGCTCCGCGAGCGCCACCTGGCGGGCGAGGACGTTGGTGCGGGCCTCGAGGGTGCGGAGGTCGGCGAGCGCGGGCTCCGTGTCGAACGTGAAAAGGAGATGCCCCGCGGGGACCTCGTCGCCGTCGCGGACATGGACGGCCTTCAGCTCGGCGTCGCCGACCTCGGGGAAGAAGCTGACGATCCGCGACGCCTGCAGGCGGCCGTCCTCGCGCCGCGTCTCCTGCAGGTCCCGCCGCTCGACCCGGAAGGTCTCGGACGCGGGCTTCTCCGGCGCCGCGGGACGCGCTCCGCAGCCGGCCAGGGCGGAGGCGAGACACGCCGCCAGCGCCATCCGCCAACCCCGATTCCGGACGAACGATGTCACGGCCACCTCCTGCCGCCCCGGCCCGGGCGGGGCCGGGGGTCGGTTCCCCCCTACCAATTCGGGGGCACAGGGACAAGCCGATTGTCCTACTGGCTGATCAGCCGGCGGAAGGACCCGTACTGGCGGAGCTTGAAGAGGGTCAGCTCGCCGTGCACGAGCATGTCGAGCGCGATCCACGCGTCCTTCACGAGATCGGCGGCCTGCGCGGCGAACTTCAGGGGCCCGGGATGCCCGCGGAGCCACGCGCTGTCCATCAGCCGGCGGATCAGCGCGCGCGGGACGAACGACTTGGAGCTGAGGATCGCGAGGCAGATCCAGAACGTGTCCTCGCGCGGCCGCGGGTAGTCGAGGCTGAGCCGGAACTGGCGGAACGACTTGGTCGCGCGCCCCTCGACGTCGTCCGGCCCGATCAGCCCGCGCTCGAGCAGGTCCTTCGCCAGCGCCGTGCGCGGGAAGACGGTCAGCGAGTAGATGTAGATCTTGAACGGCCGCGGCAGGGCCAGCAGCAGCTCGATCATGCGGCGCTTGTCCTCGCGCCCGGCGAGGGGGTTGTCGAAGATCAGGTCGAACACCACCGGGACGCGCGCGCGGCGGCAGGTCGCGGCGAAGTCCAGCACCGAGGAGGTCGTCGAGCGCCGGCCGTAGACCGAGCGGACCTCCTCGTCGGAGCCGGACTGGATCCCGGTCTGCACCTTGCACAGCCCCGCCGCGCGGAGGCGGACGAGGTCCTCCTCGCCGAGTTCCCCGGGATAGGTCAGCACCTCGAACGGCAGGCCGATGCGCCGCCGGTACTCGTCGCAGAAGGACGCGATCCACGCCTCGGGGAAGGCGAAGACGTCGCCGTCGAACTTGATCCGGCGGGTGCGCGGCAGCACGCGCCGCGCGTGCTCCAGCTCCGCGATCACGCTCTCCACGCCGCGGGTGCGGTAGAACGCGCCCCGGCCGCGGAAGAGGTCGCGCAGCACGCTGTTGTGGCAGTAGGCGCAGGTGTAGGGGCAGCCGCGCGTCGGGTAGATGCGGTACTCGGCGGTGCCCTCGATCGGGTCGGTCTCGCGCAGCCGCCCGTCCTCGATGAAGAACGTGTCCGGCGCCCGGTAGTCGGGGAAGGGCAGGGCGTCGAGGTCCTCGAGCAGCGGGCGCGGCCCGTTGCGGACGACCTCCGCCCCGCGGCGCACCCAGAGGTTCGGGATCGCGTCGGGGACCGCGCCCTCCGCCAGCGCGCGGCACAGGTCGAGGGTCGGGTACTCGCCCTCGCCGACGCAGACGTAGTCCGCGATGCCGATGCACTCGTCCGGGCAGACGGTCGGAAAGACGCCGCCCCAGAGGACCGGCGCCGCGACCGCCCCGCGCAGCCGCTCCGTGATGCGCGTGACGATCTTCAGGTAGGGCGCGCCGAAGCCGAAGCCGATCAGCAGCGGGTCCAGCCGCCGCGCGAGGTCCGCGAGCAGGTCCTCCTCGGCCGCCGTCGGCGGCGTGAGGCCGTTGTTGACCCAGCGCTTGAGCAGCACGAGGCACGGGCGGAAGCCGGCCGCGCGCAGCACCGCGGTGATGTAGCGCGTTCCCCGGTTCTCGATCCCGTAGGGCGAGACGATCATCACCGTCCGCCGGCCTGCCGCTCCGCCGTTCATCCGCGCCCCCCCAGCAGCGCGAGCGCCGCCGATGCCTTGTGGCGCAGCTCGCCCGGGCTCCCGAGGCCGCGGAGCTGGCGCCAGACCACGGACGGCCGCAGGTAGAAGCGGCGGTAGGCGAGCCGCAGCAGCGAGGTCAGCTCCGTCGCGCTCATCGACTCCTCCCAGAAGCGCAGCCGGAAGTCCGGCCGCGGGTCGCGCACGAACGGCTCCCACTCGCCCCCGGGCGCGAGGCCCTTCGCCACCGCCATCGCGTGCAGCTCGGTGTGCGGGTAGATCGCGAGAACGTTGAACATCGCGTAGTCCGGGCCGATCCGCCGCGCGAAGTCGATCGTGCGCAGCACGTCCGCGCGCGACCGCTCGTGCGGGCAGCCGATGAGGAAGTAGGTCGCCGTCGCGATGCCGGCCTCGCGCGTCCACGCGATCGCGCGCTCGGCCTGCCCGACCGTGATGCCCTTGCGCAGCGCGCGGAGGCCCTCGTCGGTCCCGGTCTCGATGCCGTAGTGGATCCGGATGCAGCCCGCGCGGCGCGCGAGCCTCAGGCTCTCCGCGTCCACGCGGTCGACGCGCGCGCGGAGGCTCCACCGGACGGCCAGTCCGCGCCGCAGGATCTCCCCGCTGACCTCGCCGAGCCGCTCCGCGCGCAGGTTGAAGGTGTCGTCCACGAAGTGCAGCTCCTCCGCGCCGCGGCCGAGGCAGGACTCCATCTCGTCGACCAGGTTCGCGGTGGACCGCATGCGGCAGCCGCCGTGCGGCGTGCTGCAGAAGATGCACTTGAACGGGCAGCCGCGCGTCGCGAGCAGCGTCGTGAAGGTCGCCCGCCGGCCCAGCACGTGGCGGTAGTCGCGGGGATCGAGCAGGCCGCGCGCGGGGAAGGGGAGCGCGTCGAGGTCCTCCGGCGGCGCCGGCGGCGGGGCGACGACGACCCGCCCGCCGTCGCGGCGGATGAGGCCGGGGATCGCGTCCACCGGCCCGCCGTCGGCGAGCGCGTCGATGTAGGCGTGGAAGGAGGCCTCGGCCTCGCCGCGGAAGGCCGCGTCGATCGACGGCCACGCCAGCGCCAGCTCCGGGAACGCGTCGACGTGCGGTCCGCCGAGGCAGACGACCGTCCCCGGCGAGGCCCGCTTGATGCACTCCGCCGCGCGCTTCGCCTCCACCAGGTTGTGGGTCGTCGTCGTGATGCCCGCCACCCCGGGACGCTCCGCCGCGACGCGCTGCCCGAGGGCCTCGTAGGAGACGTCCCGCGCCGGCATGTCGACCAGCGCCACCCCGTGCCGCGGGTCGCGCTGCAGGTGCGCCGCCAGGTAGAGCAGGCCGAGCGGCGGGAAGTGGCCGACCTCCTTCGACACGTAGCCGGGCAGCTCGGTCGAGATCATGCCCTCGGTCCGCGGGTTGACGAGGAGCACCTTCACGGGGCCGCCTCCGCGACGGGCGCCGCGGGCGCGCGGCGGGCGAGCCGGAAGGCCTCGACGCTGCTGCGCAGGTCGTGCACCGCGTGCGTGACCTCCGCCCAGCACGGGCGCATGCAGCCGGGACACGCCCCGCGCAGGCGCCGGGCCTCGCGGCGGGCCGCCGCGTCGAGGATCCGTCCCGCGAGATCCGGCGCGTCGTGCGCGGCCAGCGGCGGGAAGCGGTGGCAGATGGACACGCCGCCCTGCGGGCCGATGGAGAGGTAGAGCGTCCCCGCGTCGCAGGCCCAGCGCGTCCGGCCCGTCCGGAGGAACTCCCGCGAGTCGCGCAGGAACCGGCTGGAGTTCGCGATCGGCGCGCCGCGCCGCTTGGCGTCGAGCAGCGCCGCGTAGGCCGCGTCGAGCCGCGCGTGGTCGGCCGGCCGCACCGCGAGGTCCGGCGCGACGGCCGCGAACCCGTCGGAATCCGCTTCCGACGGCGAGAGCGAGACGGGCACGAACGAGCAGAAGAAGCCCTCGCGCGCCGCGAAGGCGACGAGGTCCGGCAGCTCGCCGAGGTTCATGCGCGACACGCAGACGTTCATCACGGGGACCGAGGGGGGCGTCCGCAGCCGCGCCCGGAACCGGCGCATCGAGGCGACGATGTCGTGCCAGACGTCCTGCCCGCCGTAGATGTCCCTCTCCTTCGCGGGATCGAGCGTGTCGAGCGAGATCGACACGTGCCGCATCCCCGCGGCGACGACCTCGTCCACGCGCGCGTCGTCCAGCCCCACGCCGTTGGTGAGCACCCGCACCTCCGCGCCGGCGCCGGCGAAGGCCGCGACGATGCCGGGGAGGTCCTTGCGGACGAACGGCTCGCCGCCGCCGAGCGCGACCATGCGCACGCCGGCGCGCGCGAGCTCGCCGGCCAGCCGGCCCACCTGCGGAAGCGTCAGCTCCGTCGCGCGGTCGCCGTCCCGCCAGACCACGCACATGCGGCACCGCATCGTGCAGCGGTGCGTGACGCCGTAGTGGGCGTAGATCGGCCGGGCGCGCCCCAGCCGGGCCGCCAGCGCCCCCGCCGCCTGCCGCCACCGGCTCACGGCGCGCCTCCCGCGGCCGGGGCCGTGCCGAGCTGGAGGAGGTCGTGCTCCTTGCCGGCGAAGGCGAACGACCGCACCCGCGCGAAGCCGAGCGACTCGAGCACGCGGCGGACCGCGTCGTTGCCGCGCTCGATCGTGACGTGGACGCGGGCCGTCCCGCGCCGCCCGTACTCCTCCAGCACCGCGCGGATCAGGTCGTGCGCGACGCCCCGCCGCCGGACCCCCGGCGCGACGGTGATGAAGATCATCTCCGCGACGATCGGCGCGTCGCCCGCGCGGCCGGGATAGCCCCGCAGGCGCGCCAGGAGCCGCAGGCCGCCCGGGCGGAGCAGCGCGCGGGCCGCGTGCAGCGCGAGCCGCGCGCCATGCCGCCCCACGAGGCCGCGGACGAAGGCGGGGCGGTCCGACACCGCCGCGATGACCGCCGCGGGCCGCCCGTCCTCCTCCCAGACGCGCGCGACCGCGTGCGGCGAGGCCGCGAACCGCTCGTAGAAGCACTCGAGGAAACCCGTGCCGATCTCCGCGAACGCCGAGCCCGGCATCAGCTCCGCGTGCTGGCGGGCGGCCCACGCGACCTCGTCGCGGCGGAACGGCCGGATCATGACGGGGCCGACCTCTCCGGCGGACGGCGGCGCCGGATGAACATGCCGACGAGCAGCGACAGCGCGCGCGCGTACCGGCGGATGTCGCTCGGCCCGCGCAGCATCTTCAGGTGCCGCCACACGATCACCGGCCGCAGGTAGAACGCGCGGTAGAACCGCCGGTGCAGTTCCTGGAGCTCCTCGCGCGTCATCCCGTTCGGCACGAAGACCGGCTCCCAGAACGAGAACGCGGCCAGGTCGTGCGAGATCAGCCGGCCGTATTTCTCGTAGACGTTCCACTGCGGCGCGCCGGGCAGCGGCGTGTTGATCTGCACGGTGATGTCGGTCAGCGGCAGTTCCCGCGAGAGCGCGATCGACTTCTCGATCTTCTCCCGCGTCTCCCCGATGTGCCCGACCATGAAGAAGCCCTTCGGATGCAGGCCGAGCTCGTCCGCGGCGCGGACCACCGAGCGGACCTGGTCGAGGCTGACGTCCTTGCGGATCAGCGTGAGCACCTCGGGGTCGCCGGCCTCGACGCCGATGCGGACGCGCCAGCATCCGGCGGCCTTCATGCGGGCGAGGATCTCGCGGTCCGCCACGTTGGCGCGGATCGTGCAGGTCCAGTGGACCTTCAGGCGGCGGCGGAGGATCTCGTCGACGATGTCGTTGACCCGGCGGCGGCTGACCATGAAGAGCGAGTCGACGAAGGCGATGTCGCGGATGCCGTGGCGCGTGACCAGCTCCTCCATCTCGTCGACGATCCGCACCGCGCTGAACGTCCGGTACTTGTTGCCGAAGATGCCGTGGTCGCAGAACGTGCACAGGTAGGGACAGCCGCGGCTGCTGATCATCGCGGTCTTCGGCAGGTAGGGGCCGTCGTTCGGCTGCGGCACGTACTTGTGCAGCGGCAGCAGGTGCCGCGCGGGCATCGGCAGGTCGTTGAGGTCCTCCAGCAGCGGGCGCGGCTCGCTGAAGACCACGCGGCCGTCGCGCCGGAACGCCAGGCCGCGCACCGTGCCGGGGTCGGCGCCGGCGGCGAGGGCGCGGACCAGCTCCAGCATCGCGAACTCGCCCTCGCCGATGCAGACGACGTCGAAGCAGCCGTGCTCCATCACCCGCTCGGGGTTCGTGCTCGCGTGCGGGCCGCCGACGACGAGGAACGCGTCGGGATCCGCCGCCTTGAGCCGCCGGGCCAGGTCGAGCGCGTTGCCGAAGAAGTTCGTCGTCGAGGTCAGGCCGACGACGTCCGCGCCCGTCGCGCGGATCCGTTCGACCGTCTCCTCCATCGTCCAGTTCTCCACCGCCGCGTCGAAGACCCGCACCGGCACCTTCTCCCGCTCCAGCAGCGCCGCGATGTAGGCGATCCCGAGCGGCGGCGAGTTGAAGTAGAGGTTGCGGATGACCGGCCCGAGCGGACCCTCGCGCTGCTCGCGCGTGATCGGCGGGTTGACGAGGACGACCGAGGCGCCGCGGGCCTTCATCGGAGTTCCTCCCTCAGCCACAGGCGGAAGGCGTAGGCCGCCCGGCGGAGCCCGCCGCGGCGCAGGAAGAAGGCGGTGTTCCGCGCGAGGATCCCGGGCCGCAGGTAGAACCGCAGGTAGGCGCGCCGCTTGGCCCGCCGGAGGTGGTCGGCGGTGCACTCGGCGGAGGCGAAGAACAGCTCGTCTGCCGGGCGGCGCCCGTGCACGTGGTCGGTCCAGTAGTCGGGCCGCAGCGCGCCGTCGCGGACGGCCCGGTCGCCCAGCGGCGTGCGGGGGTGGGGGAGCGTGATCGTGTAGCTCGCCCAGTCGAGCCCCAGCGCCCGCGAGAAGCGCAGGGTGGCCTCGATCTCGGCGCGCGTCTCGCCGGGATAGCCGATCATGAAGTAGCCGTGGGTGCGGAAGCCGAGGTCGCGGGCGAGGCGGACCGCGTCGCGCACCTGCGCGGTCGTGATCCGCTTGTTCATGAGCTTCAGCACGCGGTCGGTGCCCGACTCGATGCCCAGGTGCAGCGTGTGGCAGCCGGCGTCGCGCATCGCGGCGAGCAGCTCGCGGTCGACGAGGTCGATGCGCGTCCGCGCGTTCCACCGCACCCGGATCCCGCGCTCGCGGATGAGCCCGCAGATGCGCAGCGCGGCCTTCCGGCGGGCGCCGAAGGTCTCGTCGAAGAGCACGATCTCCCGCGCGCCGAAGCGGTCGACCGCCCGGGCGATCTCGTCGACCACCGCCTCGGGCGAGCGGGGGCGCAGCGTGTCGCCGTCGTAGATCTGCGAGCAGAAGTCGCAGCGGTAGGGACAGCCGCGCGAGGCGATCATCGTCACGAAGGGCTCGTCGACCAGGACGCTGCGGTAGCGGTCCATCGGCAGCAGGTCCAGCGCCGGCAGCGGCAGCGAGTCGAGGTCCTCGATCCACGGGACCGGCTGGTTCGCCCGGATCGCGCCGTCCGCCCGGGCCACGCAGCCGGGGAGGTCCGCCAGGGTGCGCCCCGCCGCCAGCCGCTCGCAGATCGCGACCGCCGTGCGCTCGCCGTCGCCCATCACGCCCGCGTCGAAGACCGAGGCCTCGATCGTGGCCTCCGGGAAGGCCGTCACCTGGGGGCCGCCGGCGATCATCGGGGTGGACGGGAACCGCCTCCGGACCTCCGCGGCCGCCTCGCGGACGACCGGCCACGCGGTCGTCGTCGAGGTGAAACCGATCCAGCCGGCGTCGGCCGGGATGCGCGCCGCCGCCTCCGCCGCGGTCCAGCCCATCGCCTCGGCGTCGAGCACGACCGGCTCGTGGCCGGCCTCACGCAGCGAGGCGGCCACATACGCGAGGCCCAGCGGGGGATAGCAGCCCGTGATGTTGGTCTCGCCCGACCGCGAGTCGCCTCCGGCTCTGATCAAGACGGCCTTCATGCGCCGGGGGTTCCATAGCACCTGTCCGGCCCCCACGGCAAGGCCAACCGCGTCGGCGGCCGGGCCGACGCATCTTCCTCGAGGTCGTGGCGCCTTTCGGTCGGCGGGGCGCGGAGTGGCCGGTGGACGCTGGAGCGCTTGCGGTTGCGGGGGTGCGACGCGCACCAGGCCGGCCGGATCGCGCGGGATCCCGCCCCGCCTGCGGCGTTGCCGAAGGGGGCGCGGACACGAGTCCAGCGCCCCCTTCGTCGCCTTGCATCCGGGGCGGTCTGCCGCGTTCCCGGCCGGGCCCCTCGCGGGCTCGGGGCCACCTGGTGCGCGCCGCGGCCTCGCCCTTGCCTTGATTCAAGGATCGTTCGGCTGGGATCTCCCCTTCTCGGCGATGGAAGGGGGATCCTGAGGATCCCGCGCACACGGCCCGGTTTCGACAGGAACAAGATGCGCCTGCCCTGCGTCGGCGGCCGGGCCCTGACGCGGCGCCCGCGAGGACGGCCGGGGCGGGGCGGCGTTCCGTCAGCGCGGGGGTTCCTGCGGCTCGAAGCGCACGACGATCCGCGTCGCCGTCACGCCCGGCAGGTGGGCGGCCAGCTTGCGGAACCGGTTCCCGGCCTGTTTCTCCGGATTCGGCGAGGTCGGCAGCGGTTGCGCCTTGCGGACCTCGAAGCGGGCTCCGGCGGGTTCCGCCAGGGTGGCGGTCACGCGCCGGTCATCGATCCGCAGCGTTGCGGAGCGGCCGTCGGGCGCCAGGTCGATGTCCGCCGGCGTGTGCGCGAACCACCACAGGTCGGCGGGCGTGTCCGCCCGGACTTCGTCGGTGACCGTGACCCGGGACCGATCGGCCATCTCGAACGTGCGGACCGCGCGCCGGGCGTGCGGCGCGTACGCGGCGGACAGGTCCACCACGGCCCGGCCGCCGCCCGGGGCTGTTTCGAAGGACGTGATCGGGGCGACCGCCTTCATCGCCTGGTCCGGCCCGGCGCCGGGGTTGAGGACGAGGGTGTTGTGGCCCTCGGCGCGGACGCGGTAGTAGGCGGCGCGCGGGTTGTGGTGGCGGTGGGCCTGGTAGGTCTCGCTCTCGGTGCCGCTGTCGATGATCCACCGCCGGCCGAAGGCCTCGAGAATGAAGCTGCCGAGGTCGAGGTGACGGTGGCCCGACAGGTTGCGGTTGTCGCCGGCCTGGATCGCCAGGACGAGGGCGTTCGTGTCGTTCCACGCGCTGCGCAGGCTGGCGCATTCCGCGACGCGGAAGTGGCGGCCCGCCGGCAGCGGCGGCGCGGGGAGGGCGGCGGCGGCGGGGTCGTACCACAGCAGGTCCGCCACGCCGCCGCCCCGGCCGTCGTCCCGGAGCGCGTCGAGCCGGAACCGGGTGAACTCGGGGCGCCGGAAGACGCGGCCCATCCAGAGATGCTGCGGGGCGGAGGCGCCGGTCGAGCCGCAGTCGGCGAAGTTGAAGGTGGTCCGGTCGGTTCCGGACATGAAGATCGGGTAGAACCCGCTCTCTTGGAATCCCGGCACCGCGCGGAGGCCGAAATCGGTGCCCAGCGCGGACTCGAGCGCGTCGAGCATGAGCACGTTGTAGCGCGATCCGTAGTTCCAGTAGGTCACGCCCTCGACCCCGCCGCCGTCCGGCGCGAAGTGCCGCATCGCGATGGGCACGCTCAGGGCCGCGTGGCGGACGACCGTCGCGGCCAGGTCGGGCTCGGTGTCGGCGATGGCCAGCGCGCCGAGCGTCAGGCCGCCGTTGCAGACCTGGTTCCAGTTGTTCCAGCCCGCGGCCCAGCCGCTGTTCCGTTCGTAGACCTGGAGGCCCGGCTTCAGGCCGAGTTCGGCGATCGCGCGGCGAAGGGTCTGTCGCTGCGCGTCCGTCCATGCGCCGAAGAACCAGTCGTAGCCGAGGGCGAAGCCGCCGGTCATCTCGGCCGTGTCGAGGAAGTGCGGGGGGTTCCAGTCCTTGAACCGCGCCGCGGCCTCGAGTTCCGCCCAGGCCCGCGCGGCATGGCGCGCGTCGCCGTCGACGAGGTACAGCAGGCCGAGCGACTCGACGCGGGACTTCAGTTCGCGGCTGACGGACAGCAACCGCTTGCCGTCGGGGAGCCGGTACTCGACCGGGCGCTTCGACGACACCTTGGCGACGGAGTCCTTCAGCGCGCCGTACCATGCGATGCAGAGCGGGTCGGTCCGGACCTTCTCCCGCAGCCGCGCGACACCCTGTGTCCCCGGCACGAGCAGGAACGGGCGGTCCTTCCGCAGCGATGCGAGAATCCGCCCGGCGGGCGGGATGGCGGGTTGCGGCTCCTTCGCCGGTGCGGGCCCGTCGGCCGCCTGGACCCACGCCGCCGCAAGCCCCACGGTCCCGAGGATGCCCGTCCGCCATGTTCGCTTCATCATCCGGCCATCTTGCCCGCGGCGGGCGTCCCGGACAAGGCCGGAGGGACCTTTGACTAGGGCAGACGCCTCTTCCTCGAGGTCGTGGCACCTTTCGGTCGTCGGGGCGCGGAGTGGCTGGTGGACGCTGGAGCCCTTGCGGTTGCGGGGGTGCGACGCGCACCAGGCCGGCCGGATCGCGCGGGATCCCGCCCCGCCTGCGGCGTTGCCGAAGGGGGCGCGGACACGAGTCCCGCCTTCGCCCCGCAGGGCGGGGCTCCGGCGTGGCACGCCAGCCTTCGGCACGACGCGCGTTCCCGGCCGGGCCCCTCGCGGGCTCGGGGCCACCTGGTGCGCGCCGCGGCATCGCCTTCGCCTTGATTCAAGGATCGTTCGGCTGGGATCCCCCTTTCCCGGCGATGGAAGGGGAATCCTGAGGATCCCGCGCATACGGCCCGGTTTCGACAGGAACAAGATGCGTCTGCCCCGGCCGGGAGACCCGCTCACCGCTCCGCGGGCGCCAGCGCCACCGAGGTCTGGAACGGGTACGGACACGTGCAGCCCGCGCTGGCCTCGGGGATCAGCACGAGCCCGCCCGCGGGGATGATGTTGATCCAGCATCCGGGGCGCGTCGCGCGCGCGAGCGGAATCCGGCCGCCGCCGACGAGGTCGAACTGGTACGGCAGCTTCTCGTCGGAGAACCGGCTGAACGCGCAGTGCCGCGAGGCCGAGATCGTCGCGCACTTGTGGCTCTTCTCCCACCGCGGGCCGGTGTGGGGCTCGCCGGTCGCCAGGCGGCAGGCGAAGTCCGGCCCGTAGACGACGCCCCCGACGATCGCCGGGTGCTGCACCTGCTCGCCGTGGCCGCCGTCCAGCACGTGGTCGTAGTTCGGCGTGAACGTCCGCGCCCAGCGCCGCGCGCCCGTCGCGGCATCGAACGCGAGGAGGTCGTAGCGCACGCGCTTCCGCTGCGACGGCTTCGGGCGGCCCGCCACCTCCGCCGGATCGACCTCGGCGTAGCGCGTCCCGGTGACGAGGAGCGTCTCCGCGTCGTAGCTCATGTACAGCGCATGCTCGAAGGCCGAGAGATCGACGGGGACGTCCCACGCGACCGCGCCCGTCCGGAGGTCGAGCGCGACCAGCCGCGCGCCGGCCCCGACCAGGTCCGGGATCGGCACCCGGCCGTCGGCGGAGGCCAGCGTCGCCGCGTTCCCGCTCTCCACGAAGACCACGCGCCCGCCGCCGATCGTCAGCGACGGATTCGGGATCATCCCCCTCCGGGCCCGGTAGTGCCACCGCGCCGCGCCGGTTTCGGGATCGACCGCGAAGATCGCCGTGCTGCACACCAGCGGCTGCCGGTTGCGCCAGATGATCGTGTCCTCGGCGTCCGTCATCCGCCGCATCGATCCGCCGCGGCGCGCCGCGCTGCCGACGAGAAGGCCGTCCGACACGGCGAGGTAGCCCCAGGCGGCGTCCGGCACCGGCGCCGGGATCTCGCGCGCGGTGCGGCCGGATTCCGCGTCGAGCACGAGGCACGAACCGCCGGCCGCCACGTAGACGCGCCGGCCGTCCGTGGCGAGGCTGCTCGAGTCCTTGAACGCGCCGACGCGGACGGAATCCGGAATGGACCGTTCCCACAGCACGAAGCCGTTGTAGGCGTCGACCGCCGCCAGGTAGTCGAAGCCGGGCACGAAGAGCCGGCCGTCGGCGCAGAGCGGCGCCGGGCCCTTCTTGTGCCGGTCGACCATGGTCGCCGGACCCGGGCGCCCGAACCACTGCACGTCCATCGGCCCCGGCGGGAGTTCGTCGCCGCTGCACGCGGTGTTGGCGGGGTCGGCGTAGAAATGCGTCCACGCGCCGCCGCCGGGCGGCGCGCCGCGGCGCGCGGTCGCCCGGCGCAGCGGCCCGGCTCCCTCCACGCGTCCCTCCGGCAGAAGGGCGGCCCATGCGTCCAGCGAGCGCGCCCCGGCCGAGTCCGCCGGCGCCGCGATGCAGACCGCGCCGCCGAACGGCCGCAGCGCCCGGGCGACCGCCGCCGCCGGAGGAGGCGCCGCGCCGTCGGTGAGGGTGCGTTCGCTGACGACCAGGTTGGCGAAGCCGCGCGGATACGGGAGGTCCGCCGAGCCGCCCTGGTGGACGACGACGCGCGCGCCGTAGACGCCGGCGCGGGCGAGCAGGGCCCTCGAGGCCGCCACCGCCGCGGGGTCGTCCTCGCGGCAGACGATCCGGTAGGCCGAACGCCGCGCGATCTCCAGCGCGAGCCGGCCCGTGCCGGACTGCAGCACGAGGCAGTACCCGTTCGAACTCGACGCGGCGGCGACCGCCGCCGCCGCCGCCGCCGCGAGCGCGGGATCCGAATCCGGAACGGGCGGGGCCGGCGCCGCGGGGGACGCCGCAGGCCCGCCGGCGAGGCAGACCAGGTCCCCGTTCGACAGGCTCGCGATGATCCGCCCGTGGGCCGCCGCGAGACCCTCGACCACGCCGTCGACACGCGCCGAGAAGAGGCGACGGCCGTCGGCGACGGCCAAGACGGTCACGTGGCCGGGACCGCCCGCGACCAGCGCGCCCCCGGCGCGGATCATCGTGGTCGCCCCTTCGACCGGCGCGGACCAGAGGGGCTCTGGCAACCGCCGCACGGCGCCGCTCCCCGGGAGCCCCGCGCGCGGGAGGGCCTGGATCCGTCCCTCCGCGAGCAGATAGGCCGCGTCGCGCTCGACGATCAGGCAATCGCCGCGCGCCGCGAGGACCGGGTCCTTCGACATCGGCTGGAACCAATGGATGCGGCCGTCCTCGCTCGGCCCCGTGGCGAGCACGCCGTCGGCCAGGACGGCGAAACACCCGCCGACGAGGTTCGACTGCCACGGGTTCGAGGTGCCGTGCCGGACCAGCGGCCGGCCGGTCGCGAGATCGCAGGTCCAGTAGGCGGTACGCCCGGTCGAAAGGAACAGCCGGTCGGCGGAGGCGAGCATCGTGCCCTGCGCCGTGAACGGCAGCGTCTCCAGCCGACGCTGCTCCCCGGTCGCCGCATCGAACGCGCCGAGGTGGACGCCGTGCTCGGGAAACAGCCCGGCCGTTGCATGGACGGTTCCGTTCTCGACGACGAGGCCGCCGCGCACGGGCCACAGGGAGATCATGCGGCCGTTTCCCGGAAGACGGCGGTCGTCGCCGGGCGCCACGCGGCGTGTCCAGCGCGGCGCGCCGCCCGCGGCGTCGAGGGCGTGGAGGCACCCGTCGTCCGACCCCGCGATCACGAGTCCGCCCGAGAGCACCGGCGGCAGCCGCACCGGTCCCTCGGTGACGAAACGCCAGCGCAGGCGGCCGGTGGCGGCGTCGACGGCGCATACCGAATCGTCGCCGGAGGAGCCGTAGTAGACCGAGGCGGCGTCGGCGACGGCGTGGTAGGCGCGGTCGAAGGTCAGCGTCGGATACAGCGGACCGTGCATGACGGCGTAGTTCGTCGCCGCCGGCGCGGGCCACGCGGGCGCGGGGGGCTGCAGGGGGCGATGCGTCCAGACGTGCCGCAGGGGGAACGTCAGTTCCGCATCCGTCGCGCCGGACCGGTGGTTGTCGTGACGGAACGCGGGCCAGTCCCCCGCGCCGGTCCCCGCCGCCGCGCCCGCACCCAGGGAGAGCACCCCCGCCGCCACCAGCCATCGACGCGCGCAGATCATGCCCGCCTCTACGGGATCCCCCCGTACAAGTCAACGCTCCACCTGCTGGATGTCGGCTGCTGGACGTTGGCTTCTGATTCCGAACTTCGGTGTTCGATGTTCGGCGTTCGATCTTCAGCCCTCGTCCATTGACTCCCCGCCGCCCCGGCGGCATCATGGCGCGCGACGGGCAGCGGAAACGGCCCGGGGAGACCCATGAGCGAACCCTTGTTCCAGATCGGCGCGGACGGCGTCGACGCGGCGGCGATCGAGGCGGAGATCCGGTCCTCCGTCGACTCGCGCATCACGGCCGGCGCCTTCGCCGACGCCCGCATCGGCCGCGCCGAGCGTCTCACCCTCGTCAACCTCCGCCGCGACGGCGCCTTCATCACGCACTACCTCCGCAGCCTGCGCGACGCCGTCGAGGTCGACATCTCCGACTTCGAGATCCGCGAGCGCCGCGCCGGCCTCGCCCCGCTGCTGGTGCGGCTCAAGAAGGCGATCTGGGGCCTGCTCAGGTTCTACACCTACCGCCTCTGGTCCCAGCAGAACCAGGTCAACAGCATGCTCGCCGCCGGGCTCGAGGGGATCGACGAGCAGTACGCCGCGAAGATCCGCCGGCTCGAGGAGCGCCTCGCCGAACTCGAGCGCCGCGGCGGCGGGACGCAGGGCGGCTGACATGGCCGCGCCCGCCTCCATCGCCGTCGTCGTGCCGCGCCATGCCGACGGGGTCACCGCGGGCGGCGCCGAGACGCTCCTGCGGCAGCTCGCGCTCCGCTGCGCCGGCCGCGGCCTCCGCGTGCGGCTGCTGACCACCTGCGCGACGAGCCACTTCACCTGGGCGAACGAGCGGGCGCCCGGCATCGTGCGCGACGGCCCGCTCGAGGTCGAGTACTTCCCCGTCGACGACCGCGACGCCGGCGTCTTCCTCGAGCACCAGCAGGCCCTCAGCCGCGGCGCGGACCTCACGCGCGAGCAGGAGGAGGCGTGGCTTGCCAACAGCGTCCACAGCCGCGCCCTCTACGACCACCTGCGCGCGGCGGACTACGACCGCGTCCTCGCCGGCCCCTACCTCTTCGGCCTCAAAA
>VGWF01000026.1 GCA_016873715.1 Lentisphaerota bacterium
CACACCGCCACACCGCCACACCGCCACACCGCCACACCGCCACACCGCCACACCGCCAAACTGCCACACCGCCCCACAGCCCCACTGCCACACCGTCATACGGCCACACTTCCGTTCCCGCCCCGCCTTTCACCATCCACCGGGGAGGGGACACAGAGGGCGCGGGGGCTCGAGAGCGGTCGGCGCCGCTCGTCCGCCGCCGCAGTCCGGTCCTCCGTTCGGTTGTCCTCCTCCGGCTTCGATGGTGGATGATCGCTGTCCGGCGTTCGTTGTCCGCCGGCGGTTGGGTATTGACCGGACCGGTCGGCCGCGCGAATCTCCGCGGCATGAAGATCCCCCGCCGCAAACCGCTGTCCGCCCGGGTCGGCCTCTTCGGCGTCGGCCACCACGTCTACTGGGCCCAGTTCCCGGGGCTCCTCGACGAGATGCACCACAAGCTCGACGTGCTGGCGGGCAAGCTCGCCGTGCACGGGGTCGAGGTGGTGCCGTTCGGCATGGTCGACAACGCGATCGGCGCGGCGGAGCTGCTGCCGAAGCTCAAGGCGGCGGATCTCGACCTCGTGATGGTCGACATGGTGACCTACGCGACCTCGTCGACGATCGGCGCGCTGTTCCACGGCCTCGACGTGCCGATGGTGCTCGTCGCGCTCCAGCCGCTGCAGGCGATGGACTACGACCGCGCGTCGACCTACATGCAGCTCTGCAACGACGACTTCTGCTCCGTGCCCGAGTTCATGGGCGTCGCCGCGCGCATGGGCGCCCGCGTGCCGGAGGTCATCCTCGGCACGCTCGAGGGCGACCCGGCCGCGGACGCCGAGCTCGCCGAGTGGTGCGCCATCGCCCATGCGCTGCACGACCTGCGCCGCGCGCGCATCGGCCACATGGGGCACGTGCTCGAGGCGATGCTCGACATGCACACCGACCCGACCGCCGTCACCGCGGCCTTCGGCGCGCACGTCGTGCAGTGCGAGCCGGACGAGATCCTCCGGCATTACGCCGGCGACGGCGATGCCCCGGCGGTCGAGGCGAAGAAGCGCGAGATCCTCGGCTTCTTCGACACGCCGGACCCGAAGTCCGACCCGATCACGACGAAGCTGACCGACCGCGATCTGCACGTCGCCGCGAAGGCCGCCGTCGCGCTCGAGGCGTTCATCGCCGACCGCCGGCTCGACGGGCTCGCCTACTACTACGAGGCCTCGCCCGGCACGCCGATGCGCGAGCTGATGACGAACCTGATCGTCGGCAACTCGCTGCTGACCGGCGCCGGCTTCCCGATGTGCGGCGAGTTCGACCTGAAGACCTGCCTCGCGATGCTGATCATGGACCGCCTCGACATCGGCGGAAGCTTCGCCGAGTTCCATCCGGTCGACTTCACGCGCGGCACGGTGCTGGTCGGGCACGACGGGCCGCACCACGTCAACATCGCCGACCGGAAGCCGGTGCTGCGGAGCCTGCTGAAGTACCACGGCAAGCCGGGATCCGGCGCGAGCGTCGAGTTCAGCATCCGCGAGGGGCCCATCACGATGCTCAGCATCGGCGTCACCGCCGCCGGCCGGTTCAAGTTCGTCGTCGCGGAGGGCGAGTCGGTCCGGGGCCCGATCCCGCCGACGGGCAATACGAACACCCACGGCCGCTTCGAGCCCGACGTGCGGACGTTCCTCAAGCGCTGGGTCGCCGCGGGACCGACGCACCACTTCGCGCTGGGCATCGGGCACCATGCGGGGACGATCACGAAGCTGGCCGGCGTGCTCGGCATCGAGTGCTCGAACGTGACGGCGGAGAGATGAACGCGCGCGTCGCGCCGATCGCGTGGGCGCTCTGCGGGCTGCTCTTCGCGGCCACGGCGCTGAGCTTCCTCGACCGGCAGGTGCTTTCGGTCCTCGCGCCGAGGCTGATGGAGGATCTCGGCTTCGACAACACGGTGTACTCGCGCGTCGTCTCCGCCTTCGTGCTGAGCTACACGCTGATGTTCGCGCTCGGCGGCTGGATGATCGACCGGCTCGGGACCGTGCGCGGGCTGGCGATCGCCGTGGGGATCTGGTCGCTGGCGAGCGGCGCGCACGCGCTGGCGGCGGGTGCGCTGGGCCTGGGCATCGCCCGGTTCTTCCTCGGCCTGGGCGAGGGCGCCTGCTTCCCGGCCGCGACGAAGGGCGCCTGCGAGTGGTTCCCGGCGGAGAAGCGGGCCTTCGCGATCGGCCTCGCGAACGGCGGCTCGGCCTTCGGGGCGGTGCTGGCGCCGCCGATGACCGCGTGGCTGTACGGCCTCGTCGACTGGCGCGGCGTCTTCGTGGTCACCGCCGTCGTCGGGCTGATCTGGGTGGCGGCGTGGCTCGCCGCGGGCCGGTTCGCCCCCGCGCCGGCCGCCGCCGCGCCATGTCCGCCGCCGTGGCGTGCGTGGGGCGGGTTGCTGCGGCAACCGCAGGTCTGGCGGATCCTCGCCGCGCGCGCCCTGTTCGACCCCGTCTTCTACTTCTACATGTTCTGGATCCCGAAGTACCTCTCGAGCGAGCGCGGGTTCTCGCTCGAGGCCATCGGCGACCTCTACTGGATCCCGTTCCTCGTGCTGGGCATCAGCAACGTCGGCAGCGGGCACGTCTCGGATCTCCTGGTCCGCGCCGGATGGACCCCGCGCCGCGCGCGGCGGACGCTGCTGACGGCCGCCGCGTGGCTGACCCCCGCCTCGTGCCTCGTGGCGTGGACGCCGTCCGCCGGGTGGGCCATCGCGCTGATGTCGTTGCTGACGTTCGCGCACGGCTTCTGGATCTGCAACTTCCTCGCGTCGGTCAGCGACGACTTCCCGGCCGGCTCCATCGCGACGATCGTCGGACTTTCCGGCACCGTCGGCGGCTCCGCGAGTTTCCTGACCAGCCTTGCGATCGGGCCGGTCGCGGACCGGTGGTCCTTCACGCCGGTCTTCATCGTCTGCGCGGCTCTCTACCCGCTGGCGCTCGCGGTGCTGATGTCCGGCCGGCGCGTGCGGGCCGTTCCGTCCGGCGCCTGAGCCGGGGCGGACAGGGGTGTCTGCCCCACAACTCCTGCACAGGACCGGGAGAGCCGCCGGCCCCGGCGGCCGGACGCCGGATCGAACCATCGGCCCGGCTTGGTCGACCAGGAACGAACGATGCTTCGAGGGCCTTCTGCACGGCCGCGACGGAGCGCGGCCCTCCAGACCCGGCCTCTCGTATCTCCAGGGAACAGGACTGGAGGGCCGCGCTCCGTCGCGGCCGTGTCCATGCGTACATCACACGGGTGGACACCGAAGACCCGAGGCTTCGCCGAGGCTCTGGTGCCACGGATGCGGCTGTAACACCGGGGGGCGGTTCCCGTACTATGCAAAGGGTGGGGCGGGACCGGGCCGTCCGGCATCCCGCCCGAGTCGCAATGAGCCCCGACACCAGCCGCACTGCGTCCGCCGGCCAGCCGCCGGAGGCCCCGCGGGTCTTCTGCACCACCCGCTGGAGCGTCGTCCTCTCCGCGCGCGGCGGCGCGGAGGGCGCGGGAACGGGCGAGGCGCTCGGCGAACTGTGCCGGATCTACTGGTATCCCCTGTACGGCTACGCGCGCCGCTGCGGGCGCCCGCCTCATGACGCCGAGGATCTGACGCAGGCCTTCCTCGCGCACCTGCTGCGGCCGGGCGCGCTGGACGGCGTCCGCCGCGAGAAGGGCCGGTTCCGGTCCTTCCTGCTCGCGTCGATGCGGAACTTCATGGCCGACGAACACAGCCGCGCCGCCGCGCAGAAGAGGGGTGGCGGCCGCGTGGTGTCGTTCGACGCGATGTCCGCCGAGTCGCGGTTCGCCGCCGAGCCGCGCGACACCCGCACCCCGGAGCGCGAGTTCGACCGGCAGTGGGCGCTGGGGCTGCTCGACGAGGTCCTGCGGCGTCTCGAGGCCGAGTACGCGGCGGAGGGGCAGGGGGCGCAGTTCGACGCGCTGCGGTCCGCGCTGACCGGCGACGCGTCCGCCGCTCCCTACGCCGACCTCGCCGCGACGCTCGGGTCGACCGAGGGGGCGCTGCGCGTCGCCGTCCACCGCATGCGCCGCCGCTACCGCCGCCTGCTGCGCGACGAGGTCGCCGGGACCCTCGCCCGGCCGGAGGATGTCGACGACGAGCTGCGCTGCCTGCTGGAGGCCCTGGCGTCATGAATCAAGCTAACGCCGGGCGCGCGTTCCCGTTGTACCGGGTGGAAGGAGCCCGGTCGGCGCCATGAACAACTGCCCGCAATGCGGTCGCGAAGTCGGCGCGGAGGTGGTCCGCGGCCTGTGTCCCGAGTGCCTCTTGAAGGCCGGATTCGGAACGGTGTCCGGCGATGCGGCGACCTCGCGCGGCTTCGTGCCGCCGCCCGTCGGCGACCTCGCGCCGCTGTTCCCGCAGCTCGAGATCGTCGAGTTCGTCGGCCGCGGCGGCATGGGCGCGGTCTACAAGGCGCGGCAGCGGGACCTCGACCGCGTCGTCGCGCTGAAGATCCTGCCGCCCGACATCGGCCGCGACCCGGCCTTCGCGGAGCGCTTCGCCCGGGAGGCGAAGGCCCTCGCGCGCCTGAACCACCCAAACGTCGTCACGCTCTACGAATTCGGATCCGTGCAGCTCGCCGCTCCGGTCCTCTCCCTCGACCCTCGCCCCTCGCCCCCTGTCCCGTCTCCCTCGCCCCTCTTCTTCTTCCTGATGGAATTCGTCGACGGTGTGAATCTGCGGCAGTTGCTCGACGGCGGCCGCGTGAGCCCGCACGAGGCGCTGGCGATCGTGCCGCAGATCTGCGACGCGCTGCAGTACGCGCACGACCAGGGCATCGTCCACCGCGACATCAAGCCCGAGAACATCCTGCTCGACCGCCGCGGCCGCGTGAAGGTGGCGGACTTCGGGCTGGCGAAGATCGTGCGCAGTTCCGATCCGGCCGGTCCTCCGGATCGACCGGATCCGGGCGATGAGGCCTCGCAGGTCGGCCGCGTCATGGGCACGCCGCAGTACATGGCGCCCGAGCAGCGGCTGCACCCGTCGGACGTGGACCACCGCGCCGACATCTACTCGCTCGGCATCGTCTTCTACCAGATGCTCACCGGCGAACTGCCCGGGCGCGACCTCGCGCCGCCGTCGCGGCGGGTCGCCATCGACGTCCGCCTCGACGAGGTCGTCCTGCGCGCGCTGGAAGCGAAGCCCGAACGCCGCTACCAGACCGCCGGCGAGGTGCGGACGATCTGCGAGACGATCGCCCTGCAGCCGCCGTCCGGCGGGGCCCGCGTCGCGTCTGCGCCGCCGCGCGGCATCGTCCTTGTCGGCCGCGACGGAGGCCGCGCCGTGATCCTGTGGCGCGGGGTGGCGGCCGCGCTCGCACATGCGGGCGCCGTGGCCCTCGCCGCGGGCGCACTGGTTTCGGTTCTCGTCTCCGGCCGGCTCAACCCGGCCGCCTTCGGGCTGGCAGCCCTCGCCGCCCTGGTCCTTGTCGCAGGCGGTGTGATTCGCGGACTGCGGACCCCGGTCGGGCGCCTGACGCCGCTGGATTCCGTCGGCGCCTTCGAAAGCCCCGCCGGGCCCGGGTACGCCGTCGCCGGCCTGCTCTACCTCGCGCTGCTGGCGCTGCTGGCCCGCACCGCGCCGGGGCTGCCGGACCGCATGGCGACGCACTTCGGCGTCGAAGGTGTGGCGGACGCCTGGATGAGCCGGGCCGGCCACCTCCTCTTCACCGCGGCGTTCCCGCTCGCGCTCGGCCTCCTGTTCGCGGGCCTTGCGTCGCTGATCCGCGTGCTTCCCGCGCATTTCGTGAACCTGCCGAACCGCGACTACTGGCTGGCGCCGGAGCGGCGCGCGGCGACCATCGCGATGCTGCGCGCGCGCTTCGCGTGGCTGGCCTGCCTGTTCGTCGCGTTCTTCGGGGGCCTGCACGTGCTGGTTGTCGAGGCCAACCGCCTCACCCCGCCGCGCCTGCCGATGGGCGGCCTGCTGATGGTGGTCATGGGCTTCCTGATGGGCCTCATGCTGTGGATTGTCTTTCTGCTGATGCGCTTTGCCGAGACCCGCGAGAGGGCGGCGCCGCCGCGTGCGGATCCGGGACCGGGCGGTCCCGTGGCTGCTCCGAACCGCTGCGGTGTCGCGTCGGCCCGGCGGGGCTTGGGACCCCTCTGGTGGGTGGCCGCCATCCACGCGGGCGGCCTGCTGATCCTCTCCATTTCGATGCTCACGGTGGCGCCGAAGTTCGAGGCCATATTCAAGGATTTCGGCGCCTCGCTGCCGTGGGCCACGCAGGCGATGCTGGGGTTCTCGCGATTCCTCCGGCAGGGTGGATTCCTGCTGCTTCCGCCGTTGGTGGCCGTGGCGGGTGCGGCGAGCTGGGGGCTTGGCTGGTTGGCGGACCGCCTTGGCGGCCGCAAGCTGCTCGCCGTTTGGGCCGTGGTGGGGCTGCTCGGGCTGGCCGTCATCGGGGTCGGGCTGGCGAGCGTGTTCATGCTGCCTCTCTCGCGCATCGTTGAAGAGGTCGGTACGGCCGCGCCTGCCTCCGGGTCCGCATCGTTCCGACTGCCGCTGCGCGGTCTGCTGCTGGGGGTCATGGGGCTCCTCATCGGAGGGGTTCTCTGGTGGATTCTGCGATTCGCCAGGACTCGTGCCCGCCCCGCGCCGGACGGGTTTCCAAGGTCTGGAAACGACACGCCCGGCGGCTTCCAAGGTTCGGAAACTCCGGCCGCGCAGGCCGGGTCGCGGTTCGTCCTCCGCTTCCGGTTGCTCGGCGCCGGCGGCCGCTGGCACCGCATCGCGCGGCAGGTCCTGCTGGCGGTCGTTATCGCGATGGTACTGCGAACCTGGGTGGTCCGGGCGTTCGTGATCCGCAACGACGCGCTCGCGCCCGAGACTCCGGCGGGTAGCTGGGTGCTGGCGTGGCTGCCCGCGCGCGAGTTCCGGCCGGGCGACCTGGTCGTGTATCGCGACGGGGACCGCTACTTCGCCGGCCGCGTCAGCGAGGCGACGCCGGAGGGCGTGCAGGTCAACCGCAACGGAGTGCCGGATTTCGCGGTGGCGCGCGAGGCGATCCGCGGCCGCATTGTCTCGGTCCTGTGGCGGGGCGCCGCGGCGGGTCCGCGCGTCTCCGTCGGCGGCGGCCGGGCGGTGGTCCGCGGCGACGGCGCGCCCGGCCAGCGGCTCGTGCTCCGTGTCGGCGGGCGCGAGGCCTGGCACTGCGGCCTCGTGAACCACGCTCCGTTCACCGCGATCCTGCAGCCGTCGCGCCGCGGGGATGGCCTCGACGTGAGCGTGAACGAGACGGGCGGCGCCCCGCTGCTGACGCTCAGCCGCAGTTCCGTCGGCGCCGGCCCCGGATGGCTTGCGGTCCGCGGCGGCGAGGTGCGTGCGGCGCCGGACGCGCCGGCGGTCGTCGGCGAGTTCGGACACGACAACGGAAGCCGCGAGCCCGTCACGCTGGGCGTCGAGCCGGCGCAGGGGCCGGGGGAGGCAAGATGAACGACCGCCGCCCCACCGCCGGCCGGCGCGCGAAAGGGATCCTGTGGCTGACGGGACTCCTCCTCGCGGCGATGGCCGTGGCGGTCGCGGAGCGCTTCGGGCCGAGCCGGCTTGAGCCGCGTCACGAGGGCCGGCGGCTCGGCGCGTGGCTGCGCGGGCACCCGCGCGAGTACACGCCGGCCGTGCAGGCGGTCGGGACGAACGCGCTGCCGTACCTGCTGTCGGAGTTGCGCGTCACCGATCCCTTCTGGCTGCGGTGGGGCGAGGCGCAGTTCGCCCGGCTGGAGATGGGGCCGCCGTGGGAGCCGGCGCGCGTCCGGCGCTACCACGCCAGGCTGGCGCTGCAGATCCTCGACACGAACGCGGCGCCCGCGCTGCTGGACGCGGTCTTCGCGCGGCCGATGAGGCTCCGCGACGGCGACCCGGGGTACGAGGCGGCCTTTGCGCTGACGTGGATGGCCTCGCCGGCCGCGCAGGAGCTCGTGGCGTCGCGCATCGATGGCGCGATGAACGACGCCGACGCGAAGACCCGCCGGACCGCCTGCCTCGCGCTGGCCGCGGGCAATCTGCGCCATGTCCCCGCGGCGCGCATCGTGGCGATGACCCGCGATGCCGAGCCGGCGGTCCGTGCCGCCGCCCTGCGCGCCGTCGCGATCGCCGGCGCCGGCGGCGAGGGCATCCTGGACGCGGTGGCGGAACGGCTGACGGACGACCACGCGGTCGTGCGGCGGCTGTCCGCCGAAGCCCTCGCCTCGTGGCGCACGAACGCCGCGCCGGCACTCCCGGCCCTCTGCGCGGCATGGACCAACGAGCCCGCGCGCCCGCGCGGGGCGGCCGGGCTCGACGACTGGCTGTCACCTCCCTCCCCGCCGGATCGGATGCGCGAAGTCATTTCGACCGCGATCCGGGCCGTCGCCTCTGGCGTGCCTCCGATCCCGCGCGGTGATGACGACGACGCTCGCCCGGCCGTGGACTGACCCGTGAGGGAAGGAGTTGCCCGGGGATCCGCCGCTCTCGGCCCGCCCGGCGGTCGGGCCCCACCACGGACTCCACAGGGACGATCAGGTAGGGCCGGGCCGCTGGCCCGGCCGTGAACGGATCCCGGAAACGGCGATCCTGCCGCGCCGCCTCCTTGACACGGCGGGCGGGCGCGATTAGGGTCTTCGCGACATGAATTCCATCGCGACTCGCGTGACGCTTCGGGGGCTGCTTCTGCGGCTTCTCGGCCTTGCGCCGTTCACGGTGGGGCCGGTCGAAGGGGCGTAAGCCCTCCGAGTACCGGATCAGGTGAAGGAACCCACCGCACGACGCGGTGGGTTTTTTGTTGTACGGAAGGGTCGGTTGGGCAAGAGTCGCCGGCTGGCCGGCGAATGGAGAGGCAGGATAGCGCGATGAAGGGCAGGAACACGGACCGGGTCATCATCTTCGACACGACCCTGCGCGACGGGGAGCAGTGCCCCGGCGCGTCGATGAACGCACGGGAGAAGCTGGAGATCGCCCGCCAGCTCGCGCGCCTCCGCGTCGACGTGATCGAGGCCGGCTTCCCGGTCATCAGCGCCGGCGATTTCGCCGCCGTCCAGGAGATCGCCCGCGAGGTCAAGGGGCCGATCATCGCCGGGCTGGCGCGGTGCGTGCCGAAGGACATCGACGCCGCCACGGCCGCCGTGAAGCCGGCCGGCAAGCGCGGGCGCGTGCATGTCTTCCTGGCGACCTCGAAGATCCACCGCGAGTTCAAGCTGGGCAAGGCGAAGGACGAGATCATCCGCCTGGCCGTCGAGGGCGTCCGCCGCGCCCGGTCGCAGGTCGAGGACGTCGAGTTCTCGCCCGAGGACGCCTCGCGCACGGAGCCGGACTTCCTGATCGACGTCTGCCGCGCGGTCGTGGCCGCCGGCGCGACGACGGTCAATATTCCGGACACCGTCGGCTACGCGATCCCCGACGAGTTCGGCACGCTGATCCGGCACCTGCACGAGGGCGTGCCGGAGTTCTCCGACGGCCGCGCCGTGATCAGCGTCCACTGCCACAACGACCTGGGCCTGGCGGTCGCCAACTCGCTGGCCGCGGTCCGCAACGGCGCGCGGCAGGTGGAGTGCACGGTCAACGGCATCGGCGAGCGCGCGGGCAACGCGTCGCTCGAGGAGGTCGTGATGACCCTGCGCACCCGCGCCGGGTCCTTCGGCGGGCTGCACACGACGATCGACTCGAAGGAGATCGTCAAGGCGTCGCGCCTGATCTCCCGCCTGAGCGGGCTGCTGGTCCAGCGCAACAAGGCGATCGTCGGCGAGAACGCCTTCGCGCACTCGAGCGGCATCCACCAGGACGGCATCCTGAAGAAGCGCGAGACCTACGAGATCATGGACCCGCACGACGTGGGGTGGGGCGCCACCGAGCTGCCGCTGACCAAGCACAGCGGCCGCCACGCGGTCGCCGCGCGCCTGAAGTACCTGGGCTACCGGCTGACGGAGGAGGACATCGCCGCGATCTTCGCCCGGTTCAAGGAGATCGGCGACAAGAAGAAGCTCGTCTACGACGACGACATGGCCGCGCTGGTCGAGGGCCAGATCGCGGAGGTGCCGCAGACGTGGACGCTGGACTACCTGGGCTTCACGAGCGGCAACACGACGATCCCGACGGCCACGGTCCGCCTCGCGCGCTCCGGCAGCGGGAAGGCGGAGGCGACGGTCGCGCAGGAGGCCAGCACGGGCGACGGGCCGGTGCACGCCACGCTGCGGGCGATCGACCGCATCACGGGCCTGACCGGCGAGCTGGCGGACTACACGCTGCGCGCCGTGTCGCAGGGCAAGGACGCCCTCGGCGAGGTCGCGGTGAAGGTCAACTTCGGCGGCGACGAGCCGGTGTCCGGCCGCGGGTCGAGCACCGACATCGTCGAAGCCAGCGCGCGGGCCTACCTGAACGCCGTGAACCGGCATTTCTTCACGGCCGACGTGCGCCGGCGCCGCCCGACCGCCGCGGCGGGCCGCGCGGAGAAGCGGAGCTCGCCGTGACCGGAGCGACCGCCACGCCGTTCGTGCCGGACGGGAGGACCCGCGCCTACGCGGTGATCGGGCACCCGATCGGTCACACGCTGTCGCCCGCGATGCACAACGCCGCGTTCCGGGTCCTCGGCCGGAACGCGGTGTACCTCGCGTACGACATCGAGCCCGACCGCGTCCTCGAGTGCCTCCGCGCGATGGCGGCGATGGGCTTCGGCGGCGTCAACGTGACGGTGCCGCACAAGGAGACCGTCTTCCGCGGTCTCGACCGGCTCGACGACAGCGCGCGCCGCGTCGGCGCGGTGAACACCGTCCAGTTCACGCCGGAGGGGCTCGTCGGGCACAGCACCGACGCGGAGGGCTTCCTGCGCGCGATGCGGGAAGCGTTCGGCCGCGGACCGCAGGGCCTCGAGGTGTTCGTCCTCGGCGCGGGCGGGGCGGGCCGGACGGTCGCCCTCGAATGCGCCCGCGCGGGCGCGGCATCGGTGACCGTCAGCGACGTCGACGCGGCACGCGCGGAGCGGCTTGCGGCGGAACTCGGGTCGGCCTCGCCCGGCGCGCGGGCGAAGGCGGTGGCCGCGGCGGAGGCCCGGGCCTCCGCCGCCGCGTGCGGGCTCGTCGTGCAGGCGACGCCGGTCGGCATGAAGGCCGGAGACGTCTCGCCGCTGCCCTCCGAGGCTTTCGGCGCGGGTGCGCTGGCCTTCGACCTCGTCTACGGCGTGCCCGAGACGCCCTTCATGCGCGCGGCCCGGGCGGGCGGCGCGAGGGCGTCGAACGGGCTCGGGATGCTGCTGCACCAGGGCGCGCGGTCGTTCGAGATCTGGACCGGCGTGACGCCGCCGGTGGACGTCATGCGCGCGGTGCTCGAGAAGGCGGTCTACGGATGAACTGGGAGCTGCTGCCCCGCGAGTTCCTCGCGTTCGTCGCGTTCACGTTCGGGGCCTGCATCGGCAGCTTCCTCAACGTGTGCATCTGGAGGCTCCCGCGCGAGGAGTCGGTCGTGAGCCCCGGCTCGCACTGCCCGAAGTGCAACACGCCGATCGCGTGGTACGACAACATCCCGCTGGCGAGCTGGCTGGCGCTGGGCGCGAAGTGCCGCGCCTGCCGCGCCCCGATCTCGCCGCGCTACGTGCTGGTCGAGGCGCTGGTGGGGGTGCTCTTCGCGTGGGTTGCGTGGCGCTACGGGTGGGACGTCCGCACGCCGGTCTACTGCGTCGCGATGACCGGGCTCGTGCTCGCGACCTTCATCGATCTCGACGAGATGTACATCCCCGACCGCGTCTCGCTCGGCGGCATCGCGCTCGGCCTGGTGCTGGGCCCGCTCCTCCCGTCCCTGCACGACGCGACGACGGCGTGGGGCGGCCTGCGCGCGGCGGGCATCGGCGCGCTGGTCGGCGCCGGCAGCCTGGGCGCCATCGCGTGGATCGGGACGAAGATGTTCGGCAAGGAGGCGATGGGCATGGGCGACGTGAAGCTCATGGGCGCCATCGGCGCGTTCCTCGGCTGGACCGGCGTCGCCTTCACCTTCTTCGTGTCGGCCTTCTCCGGCGCGGCGGTGGGCCTGACCATGATCGCCCTTCGCCGGAAGGAGATGCAGAGCGCGATCCCCTTCGGCCCCTACCTCGCGCTCGGCGCCGCGATCTGGATGCTGGGCGGAAACGACCTCTGGGATCTCTACATCCGATTCATGGCCGGCCGCCTGCGCGCCCCGGGGTTCGACGGATGACGGGGCCGGACGCCAACCTCGTGCTCGTCGGCTTCATGGGCACGGGCAAGTCGGCCGTCGGCCGGCGGGCGGCGCGCGCGCTCGGGCGCGAGCTGGTGGACATGGACGCCGTGATCGAGGCGCGCGAGGGCCGCCCGATCCCCGAGATCTTCCGCGACAGCGGCGAGCCGCAGTTCCGCGCGCTGGAGCGGGCGCTGGTCGGCGAGCTGGCCGCGCGGCGCAACCTCGTGATCTCCTGCGGCGGCGGGATCGTGCTCAACCCGGACAACGTCGCGGACTTCGCCCGCACCGGCGTCGTCGTCTGCCTCACCGCGTCGCCGGAGGTCATCCTGCGGCGCGTCGCGCACGACACGAACCGCCCGCTGCTCCAGGCGCCGGACCGCGAGGCGCGCGTGCGCGAGCTGCTCGCGAAGCGGCAGCCGCTCTACGACGCCATCCCGGACCGCGTCGATTCGTCCGGCCTGACGATCGGCCAGGCCGTCGGCGCCGTGCTCGAGCTCTTCCGCGCGCGCGCCGGGTCGGCCGCGCCGGCGCCGGGGGACGCCGCGGATGGCGGGGTGCCGCGGGTATCCGTCGAACGGCCGGGCGGGCCGCCCGCGCCGCCTCCGCCGTCCGGGGTGCAGGGGGCCTGACGTGTGAAGATCCTCGTCGTCGAGTTCCGCGATCCGGCGCACCCGCAGGCGGGCGGCGCGGAGGCGGTCCTGGTCGAGGTCTTCAGCCGCATCGTCGCCGCGGGGCATTCCGTCGACTACCTCTGCTGCCGCCCGCCGGGGTTCCCGGCGGAAGCCGCGGTGCGGGGCATCCGCATTCTCCGCCGCGCCCCGCAGGCGGTCTTCAACTACGCGGCGCCGTGGGTCTACGCGCGCGAGCTGCGGCGCAACGGCTACGACGTGATCGCGGAGGGCATCGACAAGATCCCGTTCTTCCTGCCGCTGGTGGAGCGGCGCGTGCCGGTCGCATGCATCGTGCCGCACCTCTTCGGCGAGGCGATCTTCCGCGAGGCGTCGTGGCCGGTCGCGTCCTACGTGTGGCTGATGGAGCGGCCGATCCCGGCGGTGTACCGGCGCAGCCTCTTCTCGGTGCTTTCGGAAACGACGCGCGACGACGTCGCGGGCCGCGGCGTCGATCCGGGCCGGATCCGCGTGATCCATCCCGGCCTCGACCTCGCCGCGCACACGGCACCGGCCGCCAAGCCGCCGCGCGTGCGGCCGACCGTGCTCTACGTCGGCCGGCTCAAGCGCTACAAGGGCATCGAGCTCGTGCTGGAGGCCGTTGCGCGGCTGCGCGGGCGCTTCGCGGACATCCGCTTCGACGTCGTCGGCGTCGGCGACCATCTCGCCGCGCTGCGGCGCCGCGCGGCGGACCTCGGCCTCGCGGACGCGGTCACCTTCGCCGGCCGCGTGTCGACGGAGGAGAAGGTCGCGCGGATGCAGGCGGCGGATGTGCTCGTCTACACCTCGCCGAAGGAAGGGTGGGGGCTCTCGGTCCTCGAGGCCAACGCGTGCGGGACGGTGGTGGTCGCCAGCGACTCGCCGGGGCTGCGCGAGGCGGTGGTCGACGGGACGACGGGGTTCCTCGTGCCCCACGGCGACGTCGACGCGCTGTCCGAGCGCATCGGACGGATCCTCTCCGACGACGCCCTCCACGCCCGCCTCCGCGCCGGCGCCCTCGAATGGGCCTCGCGCTTCACCTGGGACCGCGCCGCCGCCGAGACGCTGGCGCTGCTGCAGGAGGCGGCCGGGGCGAAGGGCGGAGAGCGGTGAGCGGCGAGCGGTGAGTGATGCTTGGTGAAGTGGACGAGACTCGCGGGAAAACCGGAGTCAACATCCAACAGCCAATACCCAATCTCCAACATCCAACCGGGGCGATGGGTGGGTCGGGCTGCTGCGAGACCGCGGGGAGGGCATGGTGGCGCAGCGTGCGGGCTCGCGGTAGCTCGCCCTGGAAAGAGGCGAGGGTCGGGGGGCGAGGGAGGACTTTGTCGAGTGGCAGGTGTCGAGTGTCGGCCTCTTCGTCGTGGCCTTCCTCGATTTCCGCCGTTGGATGTTGGTTGTTGGATACCGGATGTTGATCCCCGCACCTCGTCCCTCGCCCCTCCAGGGAACACCGGGAATCGAACGCCGAACACCGAACAGCCAACATCGAACATCGAAGGCCGGACTCAACATCCAACAGCCAACGTCCAACAGCCAACACCCAACAACCAACCGGGTGATGGAGGGCCGAGCTATGCGAGGCCGAAGGAGGTGACACGGACGCAGTGTGCGGGCTCGCGGTAGCTCGCCCCTCCAGGGAACGTCGAGAATCGAACGCCGAACATCGAACATCGAAGTGCGGACTCAACATTCAACAGCCAACGTCCAACAGCCAACATCCAACAACCAGCCGGGTGATGGAGGGCCGAGCTATGCGAGGCCGAAGGAGGTGACACGGACGCAGTGTGCGGGCTCGCGGTAGCTCGCCCCTCCAGGGAACGTCGAGAATCGAACGCCGAACATCGAACATCCAACATCGAACATCGAAGGCCGGACTCAACATCCAACAGCCAACCGGGTGATGGAGGGCCGAGCTATGCGAGGCCGAAGGAGGTGACACGGACGCAGTGTGCGGGCTCGCGGTAGCTCGCCCCTCCAGGGAACACCGGGAATCGAACGCCGAACATCGAACATCCAACATCGAACGCCGAACATCGAACATCCAACATCGAACATCGAAGTGCGGACTCAACATCCAACAGCCAACGTCCAACAGCCAACACCCAACAACCAGCCGGGTGATGGAGGGCCGAGCTATGCGAGGCCGAAGGAGGTGACACGGACGCAGTGTGCGGGCTCGCGGTAGCTCGCCCCTCCAGGGTGCGGAGACAGGAGGGATGAGGGAGAAGACCTGGAGAAGCCGGACTTCGGTGTTGGATGTTCGATGTTCGGCGTTCGATGTTCGCCCGCCTCGCCCCTCGCCCCTCGCCCCTCTTCCTGTGATGGAGGGTCGGGCTACTGCGAGACCGCGGGGAGGGCATGGTGGCGCAGCGTGCGGGCTCGCGGTAGCTCGCCCCTCCAGGGTGCGGAGACAGGCGGGACGAGGGAGAAGACCTGGAGAAGCCGGACTTCGGTGTTGGATGTTCGATGTTCGGCGTTCGATGTTCGTCCGCCTCGCCCCTCGTCCCTCGCCCCTCGCCGGCGGTCGCTCAGCGGAGCAGGTCCTTGAGTGTGCCGGGGAGCTGAACGGGGCCCTGGGGCATCTGGGGGGCGACGAGCTGCTGGAAGTCCGGGCGCGGGTGGAGGCCGGCGAAGCGGTTGTCCTGGCGGAGCTGGTCGCGGACGGGCTGGCCGCCGGCGCGGACGGCGTTCTGGAGCGCGGCCATGGCTTCGTCGGGCCGGCCGAGCGCGAGGCGGACGCCGCCGAGTTCGACCCATCCGTTCGGGTCGTTGGGCTGGAGGGTGGTGTAGCGCACGAGGGCGGCATCGAGCATCGGGATGCGCTGGGCCTCGTAGGCGAGGCGGCCGAGCTGGAGGTAGACGGGGGGCGGCAGGCTCGGCTGGGCGAGCAGGTCCTGCATCATGCGGTCGAACTGCGGCCAGCGGTTGAGCCGGCGGTAGAGGGTCACGAGTTCGATGGCGGCGTTGACCTCCATCCGGCCGCCCTGGACCTGCTGCTCGAGTTCGGCGATGCGCTTGGAGCTGCCCTCGATGCCGTCGATGAAGCCGAGGAACTCGCGGATCTTGTCGTTCTTCGGATCGCCGACGAGGAAGTCGTTGATGATCTTCCGCGCGTCCTCGTAGCGGCCGCGGGCGAGGTAGACGTCCGCCAGCCGGAAGTTCGCCTCGGGGCTGAGCGGGTAGAGGTCGACGGCCTGCCGGAACGCGAACTCCGCCTCCTCGAAGTGGCCGCGGGCGGCGTAGAGGCCGGCGATGGCGCCGCGGAGCTTCGAGAAGGTCTTCCGGGCGACGACATCGCGCTTGAAGGCGTTGTCGGCCAGGAGCCGCTTGCAGTACCAGTCCCAGAAGCCGCGGTCCTTCGCGATCAGTTCCGGCGTGATCTGCGAGGGCTGCCGGCAGATCTTCATGATGAGCCCGTGCGGTTCGAGGAACTCGTACATCCACGGGATGACGTAGCTCTCCTCGACGTAGAACTCGTGGCGCGGGTTGTTGTCGTAGATCTGGCGGGCGAGGATGCCGTTGATCTGCATGACGCCCTGCACGCCCTGCACGCTGATGCGGCCGTCCTTGACGGCGATGTCGGCGCCGGCGTTGAGCTGGCCGGCCTTGACCTGGTCGAAGTACTGCTGGAACGCCGCGTTGCTGTCCAGGATCGACGGGATCCAGATCGTGTCGCCGTAGAGGTCGCGCATCACGTTGAGGTAGGTGTTGTCCGCGAGCGCGTTCTGGGTGATCAGGTAGACGTCCGACCGGACCTTCGCGGAGTAGATCATGTAGGTCGGCACGAAGCGGCCGGGGTCGGTGCCGCCGAAGAAGACGGCGTTGGTGGCCATCTCGGGCGGGTAGGTCTTGTCGGGATACTCGGCCCACGCCTTCTCGAACCCGGAGGGCGGGAGCGTCTCCTCGAGGTACTCCCGGACGCCGTTGACGCCGCGGAGCTGCCAGTCGCCGAACTGCCAGCCGAAGTCGTGGCCGTTCTGCTCGGCGCCGCCGAAGACGTCCACCAGCTCCTTGTCGAATCCGTTCTGCCACAGCATGAGGCCGGGCGGCAGCACGAGCGCGGCGGCGACGGCGCCCCAGCGGAGGGCCTTCACGGCGCCGACGAGGATCTCGACCATCGCGAGGGCGAGCACGAGGCCGTAGCCGAGCCACAGCGCGTAGAGGGTGTGCGACTGGATGAACTGCACGCGGCCGATGAACAGCGTCTGCACGTCCAGCGCCGGGTTCCACATGATGATGAAGACGATGCCGACGGCGACGAAGCCGAGGACCGTCGTCAGCAGCCACGAGCAGCTTCCCTCGTGCGCCTCGAAGCCGAAGCGGAACGGCTCGCGCTGGAGCGCGTACAGGGCGACGCCGATCGCGGGCGGCGCCGCCATCATCAGCAGGACGGCCAGCGCGCCGCCGACGCCGAGGCCCTGCGAGCCCGCGAGCATGCGCGCGAGCTGGAACTCGTAGAAGAGCAGGGTGAACGCGAGGCCCGCGAGGACCAGGATGTAGAGGATCACGGTCAGCAGGTTCCGGGAGGACGTCTGCTTGAAGATGTAGGCGATGAGCTGCACGGCCTTGCCGGCGACGCCGATGCCGCCGAGCAGCAGGGCGAAGGAGGCGACCATGCGGTAGAGGGCGACGACGAAGGCGGGCGTCGCGACGCCGAGAAGCGCGAGGCCCATCTCCACGCTGACCAGCACGCCGACCGCGAGCGCCAGCAGGAAGGCGATGCTGAAGGCGCGGACGCGGCGGCCCGCGATCGTGATCTCCCACATCGTGAAGGGCAGGATGCCGCCGACGACGAGCGGCAGCGTGAACTGGCGGCGAAGGTCGGCGAGGAAGGCCCCCGCCTGCGAGACGAACTTCAGCGAGAAGACGTCCGTCGGCGTGATTCGCTCGTACTGGCCGCGGCTGATCGCGTGGAGGAAGCCCTCCCACGTCCGCGGGTAGGCCCAGTTCATCGGCGGGTTCTGGTCCGACGCGAAGGGCAGGTAGAGGTAGAACGACAGGCCGAGCTCGGCGAGCAGGATGGTGAGGGCGACCGCCTTGCCGTTGGGCAGGAAGGCCCATCCGGCGAGCGGAATCCCGACGGCGAGGACGATGTAGACCCAGAACGCGGGGCCGGTCGGCCCGGCGGGCGCGGTCCACGCGAGGGTGGGCTTGTCGAGTTTCGCGAAGACGACATTGGCGACGAGCACGACGAAGAGACCGGCTCCGACGATGAGGAAATCGCGGAAGAGCTCGGGATCGCGCACCAGGATCCCGAGGGCGAGGGCGAGGGCGAAGAGCATCAGCGTCTGGTGGTTGGTGATGCCGAGGCCGAAGAGGAAGGCCATCGCGTAGAGGAAGACCCGGTCCGCCGGGCGGGCCATCCAGCGGTACAGGAGCAGCATCACGAGGATCTGGAAGAAGGCGTTGAGGGCGTAGACCTCGACGATCACCGCCTGCGACCACATGACGGGGCTGAAGGCGAGCACGAGGCCGGCGGAGACGCCGCAGATGGCGCAGAAGACCTGCTCGGTCCGGGCGCCGAGGATCTCGTCGAACCGGCGGATGCCGCGGAGCAGGTCGGCGCTGGAGCGGCTGACGAGCATCGCGAGAAGGCCGCAGGCGAGGGCGCCGAAGAAGGCGGAGGCGAGGCCGACGCCCCACGCGGGGTTCGGGTGGCCGAGGAAGTCCTTCGCGTGGAAGACCCACTGGAAGAACCAGGTCGTCAGCGTCCAGATCGGGTAGCCGGGCGGGTGGGGGACGCCGAGGTAGTCGGAGGCGACGGCCAGTTCGCCGGAATCCTCCAGCGTGACCGTCGGCGCCAGGGTCATCACGTAACCGGCGAGCGAAAGCAGGAAGCCCGCCCAGAAGGCGATCCAGTCGGACCGGCGGAAGAACCGCTTCCCGGTCCCATCGGTTGCTTCCGTCCGTGCAACCGGTTCCATCCCGGCCGCCTGCCCGTCCATCGTGCGCGAGTTCATGAAGGGCCGCCACGTTAGACCGCCGGAAAGGCGGGGTCAAGCCGCGCCCGCGGCCGGTCGCGGGGATCCGGGAGTGGGGAGAACGGGAGGCGGGAGCAGGGAGAACGGGAGCAGGGAGAACGGGAGCAGGGAGAACGGGAGCGGGGAGAACGGGAGACGGGAGCGGGGAGAATGGGAGGCGGGAGCGGGGGCGGGATTCGGGCCGCGGGGCTGGCCGACACCAACGCCCCCGCGGCCGCAAGGTTCCACAGGCTCGGATGTGTCGTGGTCCCGTGAAGCGGTTTCTCAGCCGGGTTCGGCCTCGACCCATGTTGCGAAGATGCGGGTGAGTTCGTCGCGGAGGAGGGGCTTCGTGAGGTAGTCGTCCATGCCCGCCTGCGCGCACTTCTGCTGGTCCCCCTCCATGGCATGGGCGGTGAGCGCGACGATCGGGATGCGTCGCGGCCGGCTCTCGTCACGCTCGCGGCGCCGGATCTCGGCGGTGGCCGTGCAGCCGTCCATCTCCGGCATCTGGCAATCCATCAGGATGATGTCGATGGGCGGCTCGGCGAACGCGCGGTCGACGGCCTTTCGGCCGTTGTCGACGACCTCGACGGTGCAGCCCATGCGTTCGAGCATGCCGCGGGCGACTTCCTGGTTGATAAGGTTGTCCTCGGCGACGAGCACGCGCCGGCCGGCGGTGCTTCCGGCCGGGCCGCCGTCGCGAGGCGATTCCGACCGGTCCGCAGCGCCGACGGGGAGGCCGAGGAGGTCGGCGATGCAGCCGCAGAGGTCCGCCTGCCGGACGGGCTTCCGGACGCACTGGGCGATGCCCGCGGCGGCGGCCTCGCGAAGGGTCGCCTCCGAGTCGCCGGAGGTCAGCATGATCATCGGGAGGCCCCGCAGGGCGGGGGTGGACTGGATGGCCCGTGCCAGATCGAGGCCGTTGCGCCCGGGCATGTGCAGGTCGAGAATGCCGAGGCGGTAGGGATCGCCCGACTTCGCGGCCTTCTCGAGGGAGGCGAGCGCGGGGTCGGCTCCCTCCACGGCGGTCGGCCGCATGCCCCAGGCGGACAGTTGCGCGACGAGGATGTCCCGGTTGATCCGGCGGTCGTCGACGATCAGCGCGCGCAAGCCCGGGAGGCCCGTCTTCAGGGCGCGGGTCCGCGGGCCATCCTGCTGCACCTCGAGCGGAATCTCGAACCAGAAGGTCGAGCCCCGGCCGGGAGCGCTGGTCAGGCCGATGCCGCCGCCCATGAGCCGGACGAGCTCCCGGGTGATGGCGAGGCCCAGCCCCGTTCCGCCGTACCGGCGCGTGGTCGAGGCGTCGGCCTGCACGAACGACTCGAAGAGGCGCGCCTGGTGCTCGGGCGAGATCCCGATGCCGGTGTCGGCCACCTCGAACCGGAACAGGGTCTTCCCGTCCTTCGCGACCGGGCCGGCCACCCGCAGCACGACGTCGCCGCGCTCGGTGAACTTGACCGCGTTGCCGATCAGGTTCATCAGGATCTGCCGCAGCCGGCCGGGGTCGCCGCGCACGCCGGCGGGGAGGCCGGGGGGGACGTCGAGGGCCAGTTCGATCGGCTTGCGGTGGCCCTGGTCGACGAAGAGGTCCAGCGTCTGCTCGAGGAGCTGCCGCAGGTCGAAGCCGAGCACCTCCAGTTCGATGCGGCCGGCCTCGATCTTGGAGAAGTCCAGGATGTCGTTGATGATCCGCAGCAGGTGCTCGCCGGAGTTGCGGATCGCCTCGGCGATGTTCGACTGGCGGGGGGAAAGGGGCGTGTCCTTCAGGAGATCCGCCATGCCGAGGATGCCGTTCATCGGGGTGCGGATCTCGTGGCTCATGTTGGCGAGGAACTGCGACTTGTGCCGGTTGGCGACCTCGGCGGTCTCCTTCGCGGCGACGAGTTCCTCCTGCACCCTGCGCCGGTCGCAGGCGTCCAGCGCGATCCCGAGGATGTCGGCGATGGAGCCGACGAAGTTCTCCTCGTCGAGCTCCCAGCGGTGCGGCGGGCCCCGGTGTTCGTGGCGGATCACGCCGGCGACGCGGCCGGCGTGCCGGATCACGGCATCGAGCGTCGATGTCACGCCGTCGGGCTGGAGGGGCGACCCCGCGAGGGTTGCCGACCTCGGGTCGGTGCGGGCGTTGTGGGCGACGATCGAGCGGGACGCCTCCAGGGCGGTGAAGTACTCGGCGTGGTCCCGCGCTTCGACGCGGGCGCCGGAGGCGTGGCTCCGGTCGGCCGTCTCGAAGGCGTCGATGCACTCCACGGCGGCGTGGTCCTCCGAGAACATCCAGATCGCGGTCCGTTCGGCGCCGAGGGTGTCCGCCGCCGCCTCGGTGATGACCCGCATGGCGGCGGCGCGGTCCCCGGCGTGGATCGCCGGCTCAGTCACGAGCCGCGCCAGCGCCTCGCTCTGCACGCGCAGGCGCGCCTCGCGGGCCGCGTTGGAGATGCTGAACTTCTCCGCACGGTCCTTGGCCGCCTCGAGGTCGGACGTCCGCTCGGCGACCTGCCATCCGAGGATCTCGTTGTGACGGGTCTTCTCCGCGGTGGCCGTCTCGATCTGCCCGAGCATGCCGTTGAGGCCGTCCACGAGCTGTCCGAGTTCGTCGTGGCCCCAGGCGGAGGCCCGGACGGCGTAGTTGCCGTTCCGGCGGACGGTGTTCATGGTCTCGATCATGCTGAGGATCGGGGCGGAGACGACGCGCTGCAGGCGAGTGGCGAAGAGATAGGCGGCGAAGGCGGCGAGGAAGAGGGTGATGGCGGCCGCCACCACCTGGCGGCGGACCAGCGCGGTTGTCGGCTCCATGTCGGCGACCAGGTAGAGGATGCCGGTGAGCCGTCCCTCCGGGGCGATCGGGCGCCAGAGGTGGGCGTAGCGGCCGACGACCTTCCACGCGCTCAGGAGCAGCGCCCCGGAGGAGGCGGCGTAGGGCTCCGCCCGCGCCGTTCCTGCGGCCTTGCTGGAGTAGGTCGTCAGGAGCCGCCCGTCGGGCAGGCGCAGGGTCGCCCACGCGACCGAGGGTTTGGCCTTCAGGACCGTCAGGGTCTCCGCGGCCGCCTTCGCGTCACCGGCGGCGACCGCGCTCGCGCAGGTGGAGCTGAGGAGATCGGCGGTGCTGGTCAGGTCCTGCCGCAGCTGCTCGCGTGCGATCAGCAACTGGCCGACGATGTAGACCATCGCGAAGATGAGCAGGGCCGTCATCGTCGCGAGCATGACGATCAGCACCAGCTTGCGCTGGATGGTGATGTCGCCCAGCCGCAGTCCCTGCCATCTCACGATTTCGGCCTCGCCGCGCAGGCGCGCCCCAGGGCCTTCAGGAGTTCATCGCCGTGGAAGGGCTTCGGCACGATCGCCCTGGCCTGCCGGAGGAGGTCCGCCTCGCGGTCCGCCGTGAGCAGGGAGCCGGTGGCCAGCAGCACCGGGGCCTTGCATCCGGCGCGCGCGAGTTCCTTCATGCACTCCTCGCCGGTCATCACCGGCATGTTCATGTCGAGGACGAAGGCGGAGACCTCGTCGCGGTGCGCCAGGTAGTAATCGAGGGCCTCGCGGCCGTTGACGGTCCGGACGACGCGATAGGAGCGGCTCTCGAGGAGCCGGACCAGCAGCCCGAGGACCAGGGGTTCGTCCTCCGCCACGAGCACCGTCCGGCCCTCTCCCGAGGCGGGCTCGCCCGCGCCGTGCTGCGCCGCCCGGTCGTCCGGGGGCGCGACGCTTTCCTTTAACGCCGGGAGGTAGATCCGGAACGTCGTGCCCTTGCCGGGCTCGGTGTAGCAGCAGATGTGTCCGCCGTGGTCGCGGACGATGCCGAACACGATGGACAGTCCCAGCCCCGTCCCCTTGCCCGGGGCCTTCGTGGTGAAGAAGGGATCGTAGATCTTGGAGAGAACGCCCTTGTCGATTCCGGTGCCCGTGTCCGACACGGCGATCATGACGTGGGGCCCCGTCTCCGAGTCCGGGTGGGCGAAGCCGTAGTTCTCGTCGAGCACGACGTTGGCGGCCAGGATGCGCAGGGACCCCCCGGCCGGCATGGCCTGCGCGCCGTTCACCACCAGGTTCATCAGGGCCTGGTGCAGGTGGGATGCGTCGGCGTGGACCATCCAGAGATCCCCGGGCACGTCCGCCCGGACGGCGATGTTCTTCGGCTGCGTCCGGGAAACCAGGGTCGCGACTTCCTGCACGAGGGGGCCGATGAAGACGGGCTCCCGCTTGCCCTGGGCCTTGCGCGAGGTGAAGAGCAGCTGCTGGGTCAGCGCGCGCCCCCGGACGGCGGCATCGCTGATCTGCCCGAGCCCGTTCTTCAACTCGTCCGGCGACGGCGGGGCCGCGGACAGCAGTTCGGCCCAGCCGAGCACGCCCTGGAGCAGGTTGTTGAAATCGTGGGCGACGCCCGCCGCGAGGACTCCCATCGCCTCCATCTTCTGGGAATGGAGCAGGACCTTCTGCAGTTCCCGGAACTCCGTGATGTCCTTGACCGAGTAGACGACCGACACCAGCCGCCCGCCGTCGCCGAAGACGGGCGCGGCGGAGAGCAGAACATCCCGCCCCTCGCGCCCATACTCCTGAAGCTCCACGTGGGCCGGGGCGAGGGTCTTCACAACCTTGAGGGCCGGGCATCCGTCCGTGATGGACCGCCGGCATCCCATCGCCTCGTGACAGGAGCGGCCGACCATCGCCGAGAGGGGGCGCCCGCTCATCCGGGAGGCGGCGCGATTCGCGCGGAGGATCGTCAGGTCCGGACTGAGCAGGAGGACGGCGTCGTCGATCGCGTCGAACGTCAGCTTCCATTCCCGCTCGGCCTGGGCGATCGCCGATCGCGCTCCGTCGAGGTCCCGCAGATTGGCCGCGGCGCGCAGGAGGTACCGGAGGCGGTAGCCCTCGTTGACCCAGTTGGCGGGCTTGCTGACGAACTCCGAGGCGCCGGCGTCGAAGGCGGTGCGGATGGCCTCCGCGTCGTTCAGCGACGTCAGCATCACGATCGGAAGGTGCTCGGCGCCCGGGCTCGCGCGCAGGGCGCGGCACAGGTCGAACCCGTCGGCATCGGGAAGCACCACGTCGAGCAGGACGGCGTCCGGGCGGAGGTCGAGGAATCTCTGCACCACGCCGGCTCCCTCGGACATGGACACGACATCGAATCCCGCCTCGCCGAGGTGGTGCTCGGCCAAGCCCCGGATGGTCGCGTCGTCGTCCACCAGCAGGACCCGGGGGCGGCCCGCGCCCGCCCAGGCCTGCGGCGGCGCGACGGCGGTGGCGGGTTTCGGGCCGGCATCCCCGGCGACGCCACGGGTGCCCGGGCGTCCGGAGGACTTGCGCGGCTGCGCGCGCCGGACAGGTCGGCGCGTCTTCATCCTTCTTCCGCCAACGAATCAAGAGGCCCGACGCTTCTGCGCCTTCGATGCATCCTCATCACGACCCTGCGCATCCATCCAACCTCCCGCCGCGGCCGGCGGCGCGTACCTTCGCAACCCCCCCCCCTGAAACGGGAAGATGCCGCAGCGGGCCGCCAGCGTCAACCCCGAGAAGCCGGGACAGGGCGCATTTCGCGTCCGGTCAAGCAATCACGGGGACGCCCCCGCGGACGCTCCGTCCGGCCGGGCCCGGAAGGGTCTGGTCTTGCCCGGGCGGCCGGCCGGGGCTACCGTGGCCGGCAATCGCGGAGGGTCCGGTCATGGGCGCGGAAACGGGCGGAGCGGGGACGCCGAGGGCGATCGAGGAGATGCGTCGCGAGGCGGCCCTGCGGGCGCAGGGCTACCGCGAGCGCGCGCTGCGGATCCTGCCGCACGTGTGCGCGTCGTGCGGGCGCGCCTTCGACGGACGGCGGCTGAAGGAGCTGACCGTCCACCACAAGGACCACAACCACGACAACAACCCGCCCGACGGCAGCAACTGGGAGCTGCTCTGCCTCTACTGCCACGAGTTCGAGCATGAGAAGGGGCTCTCGTCCGCGATGCGGGCCGTCTCGGGTTCGACCACCGACCGCCGCCCCTCGGGCACCTTCCAGCCGCTCGCCGGGCTCGACGCGCTGCTGCCCCCGGAGAAGCCGTAGCGGCCCGTGCGCCCCCCGCCGTCCCGCGGGCTCCGGAAAGAAGTGAAATCCGTGATTGAAATGTGCATTTGAATTGCTCTACCGTCCCATCCTCCGGTGCGGTCGCGGCCGGGCGGCGGAAGGAGTCGGGCATGCCGGACAGGCGGGATACGAAGCGGCGGTTGCTCGAGACGGCGAGCCTCGTGTTCGCCGACCGGGGCTACCGCGGCGCGACGGTGCAGGACCTCTGCCGGGCGGCCGGCGTCAACGTCGCGGCGGTGAGCTACCACTACGGCAGCAAGGACGGGCTCTACCTGGCCGTCTGGAAGCACGCGGAGGCGGCCTTCCGGGCAGCCTCGGAGCGCATCGGGGCGATCGGCGACCCCCGCCGGCGCCTCGCCGAGACGATCCGCTTCCGGATCCGGCACGTCTTCGACGACGGCCTCACGGGGTGCCTGCGGCGCCTCGTGTACCACGAGATGGCCGATCCTTCGCAGGCCCACGGCGAGGTCTTCAACCGGTTCGTCTGGCCGCAGATGGCGCAGCTGACCGGGCTGGTCGCGGCAGCGCTGGAGGTGCCCCCGGACGACCCGCGCGCGGGCCGCTGCGCGTTCTCGATCCACAGCCAGATGGTCTTCCTCAACGTGATGCGGATCCGGGGCAAGACCCGGCCGCTGGCGCAGATCCTGGGGTCCGCCTCGCCGACGGAGGAGCAGATCCGCGGATTCGCGGAGCACTTGGTGACGTTTGCCGCGGGGGGGCTGGCGGCGGTCCGGCGCGGGTCGCGGGCGGCCGGGGGGAGGACGGCATGAGGGGGCTGGCCCGGTGGCTTCCGGCGGGGCTTGTCTGCGCGATCGCGGCGGCATCGTGCACGTCGCTTCGGCCGGACCTGGAGTCCGCGAAGCGCGAGGCCGGGGCGCTGCCCGCGGCCTACGCGGCGGCGGAGACCGGCGGCGGGGCGGTGTCGAACGCCTGGTGGCGGTCGTTCGGCAGCCCCGAACTGGACGGGCTCATGGCGCGCGCGCTGCGGGGCAACATGGGCGTCGCGGCGGCGGAGGCGCGGCTGCGGCAGGCGCGCGCGGTGGCGGAGAAGGCCGGCGCGGCGCTTCGTCCCGAGGTGACCGGCTCGGCCGGCGCGGGGGTCACGCGCGTGCGCGGCACGGGGCAGGGCGGAGCGCGCGCGACGACGACGGTGGAGGACTACAGCCTCGGGCTGGCCGCATCCTACGAGATCGACCTGTGGGGCCGGGTCCGCGCGGTCCGCTCCGGGGCCGGACTCGCCGCCGAGGCCTCGGCGAGCGACCTGGAGACGGCGCGGATGACCGTGGCGGCCCAGGTGGCCGACCGGTGGCTCGCCCTGCGCGAGGCGAACGCGCAGGTGGACCTGATCCGGGCCCAGATCGGCACGAACGAGCGGGTGCTCGACCTGCTGCGCGAGCGGCTGGTCCGCACCTCGGCGACCGTGCTGCTCGATGTCTACCAGCAGGAACAGTCGCTGCGCGCGACCGAGGCCCTGCTGCCGCCGGCCGTGCAGCGCGCGGACCTCCTGCGGAACGAGCTGGCCGTCCTCGTCGGCGAGCCGGCGGGCGCGGACATCGGCGGCGCCGGCCGGGACCTGCCGTCGCTGCCGCCGGCCCCCGCCGCCGGCGTGCCGGCGGACCTGCTGGCCCGCCGGCCCGACCTTTGCGCCCAGCGGGCGCGCCTGGAGGCCGCGGGGTGGGACGTGGCCGCCGCGCGGGCCGACCGGCTTCCGGCGCTGCGGCTGACCGGCGCGGCGGCCTATGATTCCGCGGAATTCGCCGACCTGCTCGACGACTGGGTCCTCAACCTCGCCGCGGGGCTGGCGGCCCCGGTGTTCGACGCGGGCCGTCGCCGCGCGGAGGTCGACCGGGTGCGCGCCGCGCTCGACGTGCAACTCGCGCAGTACCGCCAGGTGGTTCTCGACGCGGCGCGCGAGGTGGAGGATGCGCTCGTCCGCGAGCGCCGCCTGGGCGAGCGCCTGGACGCCAAGCGGCGCGAACTCGCGAGCGCGACGCGCGCGCTGGACGAGGCCCGGCGCAGCTACCTGAAGGGCGGTTCGGGCTACCTGCCCGTGCTGCTCGCGATGCGGTCGGTCCAGGCGCTGGAGCGCGAGGAAGTGGCGGCCGGGCGCGAGCTGCTGGCGAACCGCGTCTCGCTGTACCGCGCGCTGGGCGGCGACTGGTCCGGCGCGGCGGTCGACCGGGCGGTGGAGATGACGGAAGGGAAGGCACCATGACTCCGGAGAGCCCGTATTCACTGCGTTCGAAGGGACACCGCCCGCATCCCGTCCTGCGGATCTTCATCCCGCTGGTCCTGGTGGCGGCGGCCGTGTTCGGGGCCATCTGGCTGGTGAAGACCGGTCCCAAGCCGACGCCGCGTCCGCCGGGCGAGCGCGCCGCGGTGGTCGTCGTGACCAACCTGGTCCTGTCGGACGTGACGGTGGAGATCGAGACGACCGGCACCGTGGTGCCGAGCCGCTCGATCACGCTCATGCCGCGCGTGTCGGGGCCGATCGTGTGGGTCGACCCCCGCTTCCTCCCCGGCGGCCGGTTCCGCGCGGGCGAGACGCTCGTGAGGATCGATCCCGCCGACTACGCGCTGGCCGCGACCAACCGACAGGCCGGCCTCGTGAAGGCCGAATACGATCTCGAGGTGGAGCAGGGGATGCAGGACCTCGCCGCGTACGAGTGGCGGGCGGTGGCAACGAATGCGCCGGCCGGCGCCTACACGGACCAGGATCGCAGCCTCGCCCTCCGCGAGCCCCACCTGCGGCTGGTCCGCGGGAACCTGGCCTCGGCCCGCGCGCTGCTCGACCAGGCGCGGCTCGACCTCGACCGCACGGCGGTCCCCGTCCCCTTCAACGCGGTGGTCCGCGCGCGGAAGGCGGACCTCGGCGCGCAGGTCTCGCCGCAGACCGCGCTGGCCGACCTCGTCGGGACCGACGCCTACTGGGTCCGCGTCGCGCTTCCCGCGGGACAACTCCGCTGGGTGCGGGCGGCGGGGGCGGACGGGAAGGACGGGGCGCCCGCCGTCGTCTCCCCCGTGCCGGGCCTCGAGATGAACGCGACCTGGAAGGGGACGGTCCTGCGCGTGCTGCCCGAACTCGAGGAAGGCGGCCGCCAGGCCCAGCTGCTCGTCGAGGTTCCGGATCCCGACCGGCCCGCCACCGGGGACGCCCCCCTGCTGCTCGGGTCCTACGTCCGCGTCCGCATCGAGGGCCCCGTGCTCAGGAAGGTCGTGGCGATCCCGCGCACCGCCCTGCGCGAGGGCGACTGCGTCTGGGTCGTGCGCGCCGACAGCCGGCTCGAGGTCCGCCCCGTCGGGGTCGCCTGGAGCGACCGCGACCGCGCCGTCATCGGCCGGGGGCTGGCCGAGGGCGAGGCGATCGTGGTCAGCGAACTCGCCGTTCCGCTCACCGGGATGCTCCTGAAGGTCCAGGCGGCCGCCGCCCCCGGCGGGGAGGCGCGGTGATGCCGACGCCCGCCATCGAACGCGGTCTCAAGCGCGGCGCCGTCGCCTGGATGGCGAACAATCCCGTCACGGCGAACCTGCTGATGTTCTCCCTGCTGATCGGGGGGCTGATCAGCTTCCTGAACATCAAGCAGGAGGTCTTCCCGGACTTCGAGCTGGACGCCGTCAACATCTCGGTCGTCTACCCGGGCGCCAGCCCCGAGGAGGTGGAGCGCGGCATCGTCCTGGCCGTCGAGGAGGCGGTGCGCGGCGTCGAGGGCGTCGAGAAGGTGACCTCGACCTCGCGCGAGGGCAGGGGCATGGTCGTCTGCGAGCTGCTGCTCGGCGCCGACCGGCAGAAGGCCTACCAAGACATCCAGCAGGAGGTCGCGCGCATCACGACGTTCCCCGAGGACGCCGAGGAGGTCGAGGTGTCGCTGGCGACCCGCCGCCGCGAGGTGCTGCAGATCGCGCTGTACGGCGACGAGAGCGAGCGCACGCTGCGGACGCTCGCCGAGCAGGTCCGCGACGAGCTGCTCCAGAACGAGGACGTGACGCAGGTGGACCTCACCGGCGTGCGCGATCCCGAGATCTCGGTGTCGATCCCGCAGGACACGCTGAGGGCGTACGGCCTGACGGTGGTCGACGTCGCCCGCATCATCGACGCCGCCAGCGTCGAACTGCCCGCCGGCGGCGTGAAGACGCGGGGCGGCGAGATCCTGCTGCGCGTCCGCGACCGCCGCGACTGGGGCGAGCAGTTCGCGAGGATCCCCGTCCTGAAGACGGCCGGAGGCCGCCAGGTGCTCCTCGGCGAGATCGCCGCCGTCGAGGACGGCTTCGAGGACGTCGACCGCTACGCAACCTACGAGGGCCGGCGCGCCGTCATGATCGAGATCTACCGCGTCGGCAACCAGACCCCGATGCAGGTCGCCGACGCCGCCCGCCGGACCCTCGCCGACCTCAACGCGAAGCTGCCCCCCGGCGTCAAGCTGGAGGTGCTGCGCGACTGGTCCGACATGTACCGCCAGCGCGCCGAGTTGCTCACGAAGAACGGGCTCCTCGGCCTGACGCTGGTCCTCGCCCTGCTGGGGCTGTTCCTCGATGCCCGCCTGGCCTTCTGGGTGGCGATGGGCATCCCGGTGTCCTTCCTGGGCGGGCTGCTCCTGATGCCGCTCTTCGGCGCGACGATCAACATGATCAGCATGTTCGCGTTCCTGATCGCCCTGGGCATCGTCGTCGACGACGCGATCGTCGTCGGCGAGAACGTCTACGAGTACCACCAGCGCGGCTACCCGTTCCTCAAGGCGGCGATCGTCGGGACGCGCGAGGTCTCGATGCCGGTCGTGTTCAGCGTGCTGACGAACATCGTCGCCTTCGTCCCGCTGTTCTTCATCCCGGGCCTGATCGGCAAGATCTGGGGCGTGATCCCGATCGTCGTGATCTCCGTCTTCAGCATCTCGCTGCTCGAGTCGCAGTACATCCTCCCGGCGCACCTCGGCCACGGCGGCGACCGCAGGCGGACGCGGATCGGCCGGTGGTTCCACGAGCGGCAGCAGCGCTTCAGCGTCGGGTTCATGCGCCGCGTGCACGAGGTCTACGGTCCGGTCCTCGACTGGGTCCTCTCGCACCGCTACATCACGACGGCCCTCGGGGCCGCGATCCTCGTCGTGACGATCGGCTACGTGAGGAGCGGCCGGCTCGGCATGGTGCCGATGCCGCGCGTCGACGCCGACTACTCGGTCGTGACCGCCGCGCTTCCCTTCGGAAGCTCGGTGCGCGCGACCGAGCGGGTGCGCGACGCGCTGGAGGCCGCCGCGCGGGATCTCGGGCGGGAGATCCAGGAGAAGGACCCGCGCGGCCGGCGGGAGGTCACGGGGATCTACTCGGAGATCGGCGAGGAGTTCCGCGACGTGTCCGGCGGGCACGTCGTCGAGGTGCGCGCCTACCTGGCCGACGCGGACCACCGCCCCGTCAACACGAAGGAGTTCACCGAACGCTGGCGGGCCCGCGTCGGGGCGCTGGCCGGCGTCGACGCGATGCAGTACGAATCCGACCGCGGCGGCCCGGGCTCCGGCGTGTCGCTCTCGATCCAGTTGAGCCATGCCGACACCCGGCAGCTGGAGAAGGCCGCCGCGGAAACCGCCGCCTGGCTCCGCGAGTTCCCCGGCGTCTCCGACATCGACATGGGCTACACGCCCGGCAAGGCGCAGTTCGACTTCACGATCCTGCCGGCCGGCCTGAGCCTGGGGCTGACGTCGGAGGAGATCGCCCGCCAACTCCGCGGCGCGTTCTACGGGGCCGAGGCCCTGCGCCAGCAGCGCGGCCGCAACGAGGTCAAGGTGCGCGTCCGCCTTCCCCTGGAGGAGCGCGGGAGCGAGCAGGACATCGGCAACCTGCTGATCCGCGCGCCGACCGGGGCCTACGTGCCGCTCTTCGAGGTCGCCCGGCCGGAGCGCGGGCGGTCCTACACGACGATCCAGCGGCGCGACGGCCGGCGCGTCTTCACCGTGACCGCCAACGTGACCCCCGTGGACGCGAGCGAGGCCATGCTCGCAACCTACCTCGGGATGAAGTTCCCCGAACTGCGCGACCGGTACCCCGGCCTCGGCTACGGCTTCGCCGGGCAGCAGGAGGACCTGCGCAAGGGGATGAAGGCGATGCGCATCGGGTTCCTGGCGGCCATCCTCATGGTCTACCTGCTCCTCGCGATTCCGTTCCGCAGCTACACGCAGCCGCTGATCATCATGGTGAGCATTCCGTTCGGCATCGTCGGCGCGGTGGCCGGCCACGTGCTGATGGACTTCTCGATGAGCATGATCAGCGTGATGGGCATCATCGCGCTCGCCGGCGTCGTCGTGAACGACAGCCTTGTGCTGATCGAGTATGCCAACGCCCGGCGGAAGGAGGGGCTCAACGCCCACGATGCGATGCTCAACGCCGGGGTGCGCCGCTTCCGGCCGATCATGCTGACGACGCTGACGACGTTCTTCGGCCTGGCCCCGATGATCTTCGAGCAGAGCCGCCAGGCGCGCTTCATGATCCCGATGGCGCTGTCGCTCGGCTACGGACTGCTCTTCGCCACCGTCATCACGCTGGCGATGACCCCGGCCCTGTACATGATCCTCGAGGACGCCGCCGGCTTCTTCAAGCGCCTCCGCGGGCAGGAACAGACGTCCGCGTAGCCCGCCGCGGCTACTGGATCAGCCGGGCCTCGACGCTGGCGACCTCGCGGTTGGCGAACTCGTCGGTGATGAGCCAGAGCTGGTAGAGGTTCTCGACCTGCCGCAGGTAGCCGTCCACCTCCGACTTCCGCAGCGTGCGCTTCGCGTCCTTCGGCCGGTCCTCGTCGCGGATCGGCGGGCGGATGCGGTCCGCCGGCGCCTTGTACGCCGGATCGAAGACGAGGGCCGGAAGCGTTTCCGCCGGCAGCAGGTGCCGCCACAGGAACGCCTGCATGCGGTCCTCGGCCGGAACGGCGGTGCGGACGATCTCGGCGTCGCCGGCCTTCGCGGTGCCGACGACGGTGAGCTGGACCGGTTTCTCCGTCTCCTCCAGGGTCGTCTTCACCGCCAGGCCCACGGAATCCTGCTTCGCGCCGAGCGTGGCGCCCGCCGACTCGAACCCCTGCGGAAGGTCCTTGAAGGCGAGCTGGATCGGCCCCTCGAAGCCGTCCCTGCGGATGGCGTACACGGTCACGGCGGCGGAGCCCTTGGCCTGGATCGAGACGCGCGAGGGGATCGCGCGCAGCTCGAAGTCCGGGCGCGGCGGGCCGATCCGGAGCCGGTAGGCGAAGTCCCTGCCCGACTGCCGCCGCGTGTCGCCGAGGTGGACGTGGTACTTCCCGTCGGCCGGGAGCTTCACCATCAGGTAGGAGTCGGCGTGGTCGGTGTTGAGGCCCGAGGCCGCGTCGTAGCGGTCGTCGTTGAGCGCGAGGATCCGGCCGTCCGCCGCGGTGACCTTGACGAACGAATCCAGCGGGGAGCCGAGCCGGCGGGCGTGGACCTCGGCGACGATCGTCTCGCCGGCCTTGCCGTCGATCTCGAAGATGTCCCAGTCGCCGGGCCGGTCCGACCGGCCGTTGACGATGACCGGAAGCGTGACCTTCTGCGCCGTGGCGGGCTCGTCGTTGGACTCCTGGTCCAGGCACTCGGGCAGCGTGTCCAGCATGAACGGGACCTGGTTGGAGACGCGCTTCCCGTCCGTCGCCGCCAGCAGGTGCCGCCCCGGTTTGGCCTCGGCGGGCGGGGGCGCGATGGTCGCCTTGTCCAGGTTCCACCCGGTCATCTCGATCTTCGCCGGTTCGCCCGCGCGACCGCCGAGCGGGAAGATGCCGGTCACGTAGGGCAGTTCGCCGACGGTGATGCGGTAGACGAAGCTCTCGCGGCCGCGGAAGAGCGCCTCGTGGATCGTCAGCAGGTACTCGCCGTCCTCCGGCACCTCGAAGAAGATCACGGGGTCGGGGTTCGAGCGGAAGTCGTCGCCGTAGGCCAGCTCGTTCCCGTTCGCGTCGCGGATCCGGAGGACGGCCTGGAGCCAGCCGGGGACGCCGTCGGGCACGTAGGGGACGAGTTCGCGGGCCCGGGCGCTGACGAGCAGCCGCTGGCCCTTGGTCGCCTCGAAGCGGTAGCGGTTGATCTCCCCCGCGGCGATCTGCCCGTTCATCGTGCACGGCACGGCGACGCGCACCTCCTCCTCCGCCGCCGGGCGCTTGCGCTGGGCGAGGTGCTCCTTGCCGAGGACCGGGAGCTGCATCGTCTTCATGGGCTTGCGCGCGACCTCGGGCACCTGGTCGACGTAGAAGGGCAGCGGGTTGGAGACGCCGCGCTTCGTGACCACCCGGATCTCGCGCCGGCCCGGCTTCGCGTCGGGGGCGATCGTGATCTCGGCGAACACGAGCTCGGTCTGCGAGCGGACGGCGGGATCGCGCTGGTCCTCCGCGAACCTCCGCTGGATCATGTCGATCATCTTCTGCTTGGCCGCCTCCCGCTCGACGGCCTCCGGCGACGCGTTCGTCGCGGCCGGCGCGCCCGCGCCCGCGTCCTTCGGCTTCTCCAGCTTCGCGTGGCACTTGCTGCAGACGTCCGCCTCGAGCGGGTTGGCAGTTCCGCACACCGTGCAGACCAGGGCGGGCACCGCGTTGGGCCCGGCGTCCGGCCCGATGGGGGCGGGGAGTTCGATCGCCGCCATGCGGGCGACGATGGAGTCGTTGACCGTCGTCTCCTTCCTCCGCAGCTCGTTCAACTGCTGGTTGAGGAGCCCCATCTCCTGGTTGTCGAAGACCCGGTAGTACTCGACCAGCCGCGCGGTGACCCCTTCGCCGGTCACGATCACGTCGGAGGCGTTGGCCAGGCCCTGCCCGCCGAGGCGGATGGGGAAGGTGGTGTCCTGCTGGCCGCCGGCGGGATAGGTGAACCCGATGTACTGGTTCTGCCCGCGGGCGGCCAGGGCGGCCGCCACAAGGATCGCCAACCCCAGGGACGGAAGGGCGTGGAGTCTGCGCATGGACCTCTCCGTTTCGCGGCGCCGGCTACAGGATCTCCTCCAGCATCCCGGCGGACTTCATCCCCTCGCGCTCGGTGTCCAGCACGTAGGCGTCGAGCCCCCACGGATGAGGCAGCTTGGCCGAGGCGTCGATGCCGGCCAGCAGGTACATGCTGCCCAGCAGGTCGGCCGGGTAGACGGGCCGGGTCCCGACCTTCTCGCCCTTCTCGTCCGAGGCGCCGACGACGCGGCCGCCCTTGAAGCCGCCGCCCGCGACGAGCACGGTGAAGACATCGCCGTGGTGGTGGCGCCCGCCGTTCCACGGCGGCTCCCAGGAGATCCTGGGCGTCCGGCCGAACTCGCCGGTGCACCACACGAGGGTGGAGTCCAGCAGGCCGCGCTCGCCGAGGTCGGCGAGCAGCGTGGCGAGGCCCTGGTCGAGCATCGGGCACTGCGACCGCATGGTGGCGAAGTGGCCACCGTGCGTATCCCAGCCGCCGGGGAAGCTGATCGTGATGTAGGGCACGCCCGCCTCGACCAGCCGGCGCGCCGCGAGGCACTCCTGCCCGAAGGTGTTCCGGCCGTACCGGTCGCGGAGCGCGCTGGACTCGTTGTCCAGGTTGAAGACCTCCCTGCCGCTGCCGAGGATCAGGCCGTAGGCCCGCTGCTTGGCCTCCTCGGCGCCGGCGATCTCCGGCGTGTCCGAGAGGCCGTAGCCGAGCATGTTGACCTTGTCGACAAGGTCGCGGCGGGCGCGCTGGCGGCCGTCGTCGATGCCGCGGTTGATGATGCCCTCGACCTCGAAGCGGGCCGCGTTGGGATCGCCCCCGGTGGCGAAGGGCTTGTAGGCCGGGCCGAGGAAGCCCTCCTCGGAGAAGCGGCCGGCGGCCTGGAGCATCACGACGTAGGGCGGAATCAGCCCCTTGTACTGCTCGCGGCGGAAGTAGGTGAAGATCGCGCCGACGCTCGGGTACGCGAGCCGTCCGCCCGGCAGGTGGCCGGTCTGCATCAGGTAGGCGGCCGTCTCGTGGCCGTTGTTCCCGTGGGTCATGCTGCGGATCAGGGAGTACTTGTCGGCCTGCTGCGCCAGCTTCGGGAACAGGTAGCCGAGCTTGACGGTGTCGACGTTCGACGGGATGAACCGGTTGTCGAAATCGCCGAGGTACTCGTAGCCGGTGCCGGGCTTCGGGTCCCACGCATCGTTGTGCGACATGCCGCCCCAAAGGAAGATCTGGATGACGGACTTGGTCTGCCCCTTCTTCGCCTTGGCCCGGGCGGCGTCGTCCCGCACGGCCTTCTCGTCGGCCGGTTTCGGCGCCGGGGCGTCGGCGCGGGCCGGAACCGCGTTCGGCCCCAGGGCCCCGGCCGCGAACACGCCGGCGGCGCCCAGGGTTCCGCGCCGCAGGGCCTCGCGCCGGGTGATGGAGGAGTGACGATGGCTCGTGCTCATGGCTGCCTCTCTTTCCGCTTCCGCTTCGATGGCTGTCTCCGGATCCGCCGTTTCGCGTCGTATCGTTTGTTTCGGATTGCGTTCAATGCCTCAGGAGGAACTCGGGGCTGTTGATCAGGGCCCAGGACAGGTCGATCCACACGTCCCGACCCTTCGTCGCCCCGCCCGCCGCGTACTCCTCGGCGGCCCGGATGTCGGCCTCCGTCGGGAACCGCGAGAGGATGGTCAGGTAGAGCCGCTCCGCGATCTCGGCCGGCTTGCCGCCGGAGGAGCAGATCGCGCCGAGCGTCGGGCCGTTCTGGAGCTTGCCCTGGATCGCGGCCGAGTTGAGCATGTAGAGCCACTGCGTCGAGGCCATCTCGTTGATGCGCTCGGCCTCCATCCCCGTCGCGCGGGCGGACCGCCCGAACAGCGTGAGGAACGGGCTGGTGACGCTGCCGTCGGCCAGCCCGACCGCGGACATCTCCTTCGGGATGTAGGTGAACGGCTCGGGGACCGCGCTGGTGTAGAGGTCCGAGCTGCCGGTGATCTGGTTGACCGCGTCGATCAGCACCTCGGCCTCGACGCGCCGCATGAGGTAGTTCGCGAAGTTCGCCCGGGCCTCCGGCTTCGCGTCGCGCATGATCGACGAGAACTGGTAGGTGGTCGACGTCAGGATCATCCGCTTCAGCCGCTTGAGGTCGTAGCCGCCCGCGACCAGTTCCTGCTCCAGGCAGGCGAGGAGTTCGGGGTTGGCCGGCGGGTTGCCGTCCCGGATGTCGTCCGGTTCGTGGACGATGCCGCGGCCCATCACCCACGCCCAGGTGCGGTTGACGACGGCCTTCGTGAACCAGGGGTTCTCGGGCCGGATCAGCCAGTCGGCGAAGGCCTCGCGCGGGTCGCGGTTCGGCGGGACCGTCGTCGCGACGCCGTCCGGGAAGGCCGCGGCGACCGGCCCGTTCTGCTTGAGGGGCTCGGCGAGCGACGGCGGGATCTGGTTCGTCATCGCGACCGACTTGGCCACCGCGTCCACGCCCGGCGCGATGCTGCCGGGGACGGCCGTCGAGCGGAGCGGATCCCAGAAGACGATCTCCTCCTTCCACTCGCTGGTCGGCTTGTAGCCGATCTGCGTGAAGAAGGCCGCCATGCCGGCGCGCCGCTCCGCGGGCCACAGGTGCACCCGCGTGCCCATCATCGTGAGGGCGACGATCGCGGCGATGCCCTCGGGCGTCTTGTCCTGGATCGCGCGGTAGAAGTTCACCGGGCCGACGCGGAAGTTGCTGCCGCTGGAGGTCAGCAGCTCGCGCGCGAACTGGTCGTAGCGCTTGTTCCTCGCGACCGACTCCCACACCCAGCGGTGATAGGCTTGCGCGGCGTTCGGCCAGAGCTTGACGGGGAACTCGGCCTTGATGCGGAGCGCGTCGCTCCACTTCATCGCCCAGTAGTCGGCGTGCTCCTGGCGGTCGAGGAGCCGGTCGACCAGCGCGGGGCGCTTGTTCGCGTCCGGATCCTGGATGAAGGCGCGCGCGTCGTCCGCGGAGGGAAGGCGGCCGGTGATGTCGAGGTGGGCGCGGCGGACGAACACCGCGTCGGAGCAGAGCCGCGGCTGGATGCCGACGGCCTGCAGCTTCGCGAAGACGAGCTCGTCAATCCGGTTCGACGGCTTCGGCGGCTCGGGGCTCTCCATCAGGGCCGGCACGCGCGCACCCGCGATGATCCGGTAGAGGACCGCCTTCGTCCGGTCGACCGTTCCGCGCCGGTCGTCGGAGACCTGCACCGCCGCCGTGTACGCGGCGCGGGTCCGCTCGGCCTCGGCCTTCAGCGGCACCGCCGCCGCCTCGGCCGCCTTGGCGGCCTCCTCGTCGGCGACGTGCGACTGCTTGGCGGCGGCGATCCGGTTCTTCAGGCCCTCCAGGCCCTCCTCGGCGGACTTCTTCCGCGCCTCGGCGCGGCTCAGTGCCTGTGCCGCGTTGTTCGCCTGCACCGCCGCCTGCTCCAGCGCCTTCGCCTTCGGGTCCAGGGCCGCCTTCGCGTCGTTCGCCGCCTTGCGCCGCTCCGCGGCCAGCGCCGCGGCCTGCCGGTGGGCGGCATCGAGCGGGAGGACGTCCTTGCCGGAATCCTGCGCCGCCTGCTGCGCCCACGCGTCGGCGGCCGTACGGCCCTTCGCCCCGGCCAGCGCCTGGTCGGCGGCGTTCTTCTGCGCATCCGCGTCGGCCAGCTTCTGCCCGGCGGCCGCGGCCTGGGCCTGCGCGGCCTGCTCGCCCTGCTGGGCCTTGGCGAGCGCCGCCTTCGCGTCATCCGCGGTCTTGCGCTTCGCCGCGGCGTCGTCGGCCGCCTGCTTCTTCTCCGCCTCGGGCTTCGCGGCATCGGCGGCGATCTGCGCGGCCGCGGCCTGGGCGGCCTGCGCGGCCTGCTCGGCCGCCTGGACCGCGGACGCGGCGGCGGCGGTCTGGGCCTTGAGGTTCGCCAGCGCGTCGTCGGCCGGCTTCTTCGACGCCTGGGCCTCGCCCAGCTTCTGTGCGGCGGCGGTCGCCGCGGCCTGCGCCTGCTGCTCCGCCTGCTGCGCGGCCGCCAGCGCGGCGGCCGCGTCCGCCGCGGCCTTGCGTTTCGCCGCGGCACCGGCCGCGACCTGGTTCTTCTCGTCCGCCGTCTTCGCCGCGGCCTGCGCGACCTGCTCGGCGGCCTGCAATGCCGCCGTGCCGGTGGTGATCTGGGTCCGCGTGTTGGCCAGGGACGCGTCGGCCACCTTCCGCTTCGCCTGCGCCTGCGCGAGCTTCTTCGAGGCGGCATTGGCTTGCGCCAGCGGACCCTGCTGGGCGGCCTGCGCCGCGGTCAGCGCCGCCTTGGCCTCGCCGGCGGCCTGGCGCTTCGCGGCGGCGGCCGCCGCGGCCTGCTGCTTCTGCGCCTCGGTCCGGCCGGCCCGCTCGGCGAGCGTGCGGGCGACGGCCTCCGCGGCCTGCGCGGCCTGCTCCGCCGCCTGCGCCGGGCCGTCGAGTGGGGCGGTCTTCGCCTTCGCCGCGGCGAGGGCGTCGTCCGCCGCCTTCTTCTGCGCGGGCGCCTCGGCGAGCGCCTTCGCGGCGGCGTCGACCCGCGCCTGCGCCTGCGGCTCGGCCTGGCGGGCCTGCGCGAGCGCGGCCTTTGCGGCCTCGGACGCCTGGCGCTTCGCCGTCGCCTCGTCGGCCGCCTTCTGCTTCTCCTCGGGAGACTTCGCGGCATCCGCGGCGACCGCCTTGGCGGCGGCGTCGGCCGCCTGCGCGGCCGGTTCGGCGGACTTCAACGCGCCGTCGGCCGCGGCGACCTGGGCCTTCGCGGCGGCGAGGGCGTCGTCTGCCGCCTTCTTCTGCGCGGGCGCCTCGGCGAGCGCCTTCGCGGCGGCCTCGACCCGGGCCTGCGCCTGCTGCTCGCTCTGGCGGGCCTGCGCGAGCGCCGCCTTCGCGGCCTCGGCGGCCTTGCGCTTCGCGTCCTCGTCGGCCGCGGCCTGCTGTTTCTCCGCGTCGGTGACCGGCTTGAGGTCGGCTTCCGCGGCGGCGGCGGCCTGCTCCGCGGCCTGCAACGCGGCCGTGGCGGCGGCCACCCGGGCGCGGAGCGGGGCGGCCGCGGTCTCGGCGGCCCCGGCCTGCGCCTCGGCGTCCGAGAGCGCCTGCGCCGCGGTGGCGGCCTGCGCGGCCAGCCGCGGCTCGGACTGCTGGGCGCGGGTCAGCGACGACTTCGCGCTGTCGGCGGTCCGGCGTAGCGCCGTCGCCTGGGCCGTCGCCTTCTTGGCGTCCTCGTCGATCCTCGCCGCGACCTCCGCGGCGGCCCGCGCGGCGGCCTCGGCCTCGCGCGCCGCCTTCTCGGCCGCGTCGTAGGCCTGCTGGAGCGGGAGCGCGGCGGCCTTGGCGTCCTCGAGCGTCTTGTCAAGGCCGGGCTTCACACCCGTCGCGTCGGCCAGCGCCTTGACGGCCTCGGGCACGGCGGCCTCGGCCTGCTTGAGCTCCGCCACGCCCTGGTCGCCGGCGAGGTTTCTCGCGTCCGTCGCCTGCTGCCGTTTCGCGATGGCGACCCGGCTCGCGTCGGCATAGGCCTTGTCCGCCGCCTGCATCGCGGCCCGCAGCGGGACGATCGCCGCCTCGGCGTCGCGCGCCGCGACGACGGCCACCTCGAACTCGGCCCGGGCCCGGTCCTCCGGGTTCATCGCGGCGAGCATTTCCGTCCACGCCTGGTTCGCCGCCGTGCGCCGCTCGGCCGCCGTTTTCTCGGCGGCCGCGAGGCCCGCCCGCGCGTTGTCCGCCGCCGCCTTGGCCGCGACGACCGCGGCGTCGGCGTCGCGGACCGCCTGCTCCGCCGCCTGCATCGCCTGCGTCGCCGCGGCGACCTTCGCCGTGACGCCCGCGAGGGCCGCCTCGGCCGCCTTCTTCCGCGCGTCGGCCTCGGCCAGCTTCTGCGCCGCGGCGGCGGCCTGGCCCTGCGCCGCCTGTTGCTTCTGCTGGGCCTGCGCGAGCGCGGTGCGGGACGCCTCCGCCTCCGCCCGCCGCGTCGCCACCAGCGCGGTCGCCTGCTGGCTCTCCTGTTCGACGCGGAGGATGTCCTTCGCCGTCTCGCATGCGGCCTGGTGCGTCGCCTGAACGGTGGCGACCTGCCCGACCGCGTTCGTCACGGCCTCGTCGGCGGTCTTCCGCGCGGTATCGATGTCGGCCAGCCGCTGGCCGGCGGCCGCGACCAGCGCCTGCGCGTGCTGCTCGCTCTGCTGCGCCCGCGCGACGAGATCCGCGGGCTGGCCCGGCGCGGCCGCCGTGGCCGCCTGGGTCTTCACGTTGGCCATGACCTGGTCGACGAGTTGCTTGTGGGCCGTCGCCTCGTTCATCGTCTGCGCGACGGCGGCGGTCCGCGCCCGCGCCTGTGCCTCGACCTGCTGCGCCTGCGCCAGCGCCGTCGCGGTGTCGGCCACCGCCTTGCGCCGCGCGGTCGCGTCGGCCAGCACCTTGCCCTTCTCCCCTGCGATCGCCGCGGCGTCCTGCGCGGCCTTGTCCGCGGTCGCGGTGGCGGTCGCGGCCGTCGCCGTACGGCCCTTGGCGGCGGCGAGGGCGTCGTCGGCCGGCTTCTTCTCCGCCTCGGCCTGGGCCACCGCCTGTGCCGCGGCGGCGGCCGGGGCCTGCGCCTGCGACTCGGCCTGCTGCGCCTGGGCGAGGGCGGCCGCGGTGTCGGTGGCGGTCTTGCGCTTCGCGGCGGCCTCGTCGGCGGCCTGCTTCTTCTCGGGTTCCGGCTTGGCGGCATCGGCGGCGATCTGTCCGGCCCGGGCCTCGGCCTCCTGGGCCGCCTTGCCCGCGGCGTCGGCCGCGGCCGCGGCGGTCGTGACCTGGGTCCGGAGCGCGGCGAGGGCGTCGTCCGCCGCCTTCTTCTGCGCGAGGGCTTCGGCGAGTTTCTTCGCGGCGGCGTCGGCCGGGGCCTGCGCCTGCGGCTCGGCCTGCTGCGCCTGGGCGAGGGCGGTCCGCGCCGCCTCGGCGGCCTTGCGGGCGGCGTCGGCGTCGGCCGCCGCCCTGGCGGCCTCGTCCGCGATGCGTGTGACCTCGGCGGCCTTCGCTTTCGCGGCGGCGTCGGAGTCCTGGACGGCCTTGTCCGCCGCGGCGACGGCCTGCTGGGCCGCGGCGACCGCGGCGTTGGCGTCCGCCAGCGCCTTGTCCGGCGCCGCCTTGGCGTTGGTCGTGTCGGTGAGCGCCTGGTTCGCGGCGGCCAGCCCGGCTTCGGCGGGCTTCTGCTGGCCCGCGACGAGATCGTCGACCTGCTTCTTCGCGTCGGCCGCCTGCTGCCGCTTCGTCGCGGCCGCCTGCTCGGCGGCGGTTTGCGCGGCGACGGCCTGGTCGGTGGCGGCTCGGGCGGGAGGGACGGCGGCCGCGGCTTCGCGGGCCGCCTGGTCGGCCGCCGCGAAGGCGGCGTTGGTGACGATCGCGGCGGCGGCCTGGAAACAGACCGCCGAGGCGAGCAGGAGAACAAGAACTGGAATCGACCGGGTTCTCATCTCAAAGCGTTCCGGGCCGGGGACCGGGGCTTCCGGGGGCCCGCCGGTCCCTACGGCGATACTTCCAATGATCCTATCTCGCGGTCGCAGCCAACGCCAGCCGGAAGTCGGTGCCGGAAAGAGGCGCCGAAACCAGGCCGCCGGAGGGATGGAAGTTTCGGGGGAGGAAGGCGAAACGGCTCTCCATCAAAGAAGGGGGCACGGCATCAACCGTAGGCCTATACGATAGGCCAAGAAGAGAAGAACGGAGGATGCCATGCCTTGGGAAGAGAGTGTGCTCAGTCTGCCCGGAATGCACGTGAAAAGGGTGGAGGGATGGAACGCGGTGCACGTATGGGTGAGGTCGGAGGAGGAGGTGAG